>JAISPJ010000025.1 GCA_031274995.1 Azoarcus sp. | reverse complement strand
CTACAGGTGCTTGCCAAGTTTCAGCGGCACAGCGCCTTCCTGAAAATTATTAGGCCATAATAATTTTTTCTCACCACTTTCCATCAATATAGTCAGAAAGAAAAACATCACATACCCACTACCGGCACAAATTACTGTTATATTTAGCTGCAAACCCCCACTTAAAGAAAATCGCCTGTAGATCACCAATGCGAGCGGCCAAGATAATTGTCGCTCTCTAACTAGCGCAGCTTGCGAAACAGTGAGTTCATTTGCTCCCGATACATCTGGACGACTTCGGGGTCTGTGACCTTGGCTTTTTCAGGTACAGGAGGGGTGCGCAAGGCGCTTGTTTGCTGCGAACTTGCCCCCTTGCTGGCGGCCCATACGGTGAATTCCCCCCGCACGGCTTTCTGGATAATCCCGCAGAGGTAGCCCGCCGGGTTGTTGATTTTCACGTTGCCCGTGTGCCATCGGGCCGCCCATTCGTCGAGCACGGCCTGTTGCTGCGCCGCTTCGAGCTGCGCGAGCATGCCAAACACGGCTTGCTGCTGGTTGCCCTTCAAGCGCCGGAACAACTCCGGTATGCGCAGCCCCCCGCGCGCGTCAGCGCGCGGGGTTGACCCATCATCTTTTTCAGTACGTACTTTATTACTAATACTTACTGTACTGTCCGGCTTCGGATTCCGAAGTAAGCCTATTGGCGCGGGTTTTCGGCCTTCTTCGGAATCCGAAGGGGGCCGACTCGAATCCGAAGAAGGCGTTTTTTGCCCTTCTTCGGATTCGGAAACGCCCTGAAAAACCTTGCCCTGTGGATAAGCCTCACGCTCTTCCTGCTGGACGAGCCGTTGCATGAGTACTTCCAGCCTGTTCGGCAGGAGTCGGCCCTTCATCATCGGGTCTTGGAGAATATCATCCAGCACTTGCCGCCCCACGATGCGAACGGCCTTGCTGGCGTGTCCCTGTGCCTTGCAGGTCAGTTCAAAATAGGTCGCATCGAGTTGGATCGCCTCGAAGGGGGTGAGCGGCTCATCGTGCAGCACATAGACATTGCCCAGGATTCGCCCCGTCCTGGCGTCCCGGCGGCGGCGTACCAGGCTCAACCAGCGTGTGAGGCGCAGAACCGTGAAGACACGGGCAATTGTTTCGTATGAGGCCAGCGTCCCCGGCATCGAGGCCAGAAAGGCTCTGAGTGGGTCGTAACCCGGCATGATCGTCAGCCCTTGGGCGGGCATGAGCAGCCGTAAAACCTGCCAGGCATTTCTCTCCAGCGGCGTCAGCCGCCGGTCGTGAAAGAGCGCCACGGGGACGGCTTCATGGCGATTCCCACTGTAGAGGAACCCATCGCCTGCCAGCCCACGCTTTTGCACCGATGTGCAAGGCGAAGGCAGCGCGGCGGGGCTTGGTGCGCTGCCTTGCGTCGCCATAAACTACTCCAAGCCTTGTTTTATCCAGTTCTGGATGTTTTGCCAGACAGAGGCCAACGGGATGTCCATCGCCTCGGCCAGTTCCAGAGATAAAGCCAGCATGGCATAGTTGTCGTCCAGCCAGAATCCGCTTTCAATGACACCCGCTTTCCATCGCCGGTAAAGTTCCTGCTCCTGTTCGGCCCCAATCAGCGTTGGGCGGCCCTTGCGTGAAGGCAACTGCAAAATGCCACGGCGTAACGCGACTTCCTGATGCGACAGGCCATAGAGGGCATTGACCATCTCGGAGCTGGCCCCCAGGCGCAGCATCCGGTCGACGACGGCGATTTCGTTGGTGAGTTTGTGCCGGTAATTGAGCAGCCGGGTCACGATGTCGCGGTTGACCGACACCGAGCACCATGTCACCGCCGCGTTGGTGAGCACCGCCACCTGTTCGGGGTGCTTCAGCGCCTCCAGTTCGTTTTCCCCAAACCCCATCGCTTTGCATCGGCGGGTTTGCCCGTTGCGCAGGTCATAGAGGGCTTGGGCGAGTACAGCCTGGTTGATCGGGTGCATAGATTTACTCCTGTTCCAACATCGCCGCCTGATCGCTATCCACCAGTTGCCGTGCAAGAAGTAGCAGCCGGAAGAGCTTTAAGAGCGCCTCGTCGCTCAGGCGGGCCTCGCTCTGAAAACCGAAGAACAGCGCGTCGAGCCGTATGGGCTCCCGCCACTTCTTGTCCCCACTCAACACACCCAACAGCGCCAGGACGTCTGCTGCAAAATAGTCCGGCAAGCTCTCCAAAGGGCGATTGCAGATAAAGCCAATGCCGTCATCGACCGTCACTACCTCTTCGTCCACCGATGCCTCGGCAGCAATTTCCTGAGCAATTTGCGCAATCTGGACGCGCAGGTTTTCGGGGGAGCCGGGTTCCGGGGAACTGGCCCAGAGTTCATCCATCGGGTACAAATCGCTGGCATGAATCGGGGTGCTACCCCCCGGACGGTTTGCCGGTTCGGCTTCATCGCCCAATGCGTCCTCAACCATCTTCTGGATAGTTTCTACCCTTCCAGGGGGCGTTTCCGCAGGTTGGGGCGTTGGGGCAGGCTTTTTCGTTTCGGGCTGCGCATGTGCCTGCTTGGCTGTTTCAGGGTTTTGCATCCGCTGTTTTACGGAAAACGGCATGTGCGCCGAATAACCGGCAGGCACGGGCACGGGGGGCGTCGTGATTTCGGGGGCGGCGGGCTCAAGAGGTTCGGGCGGCTCCCAAGGGGTTGCTTTGAATTCCGGGGGCGTGGGCTGGCTCGTCAACACGCGCTGGAGGGCGTCGGCATCGTCGATGTCCAGCGCCAGTGCGTTGTATTCGGCCCCGAGCAGATCAGACATCTGGCCGATCAGCTCGTCCTGTACGCGCTCGACCGAAAACGTCTCCAGTGCGCCGTCGAAGGTTGAGAGCACGTCCTTGAAAAGCGCATCGAATCTTTCTTCGGCAGCCTCGTTTGATGCACGCACGCGCCAGCTTCGCAAGCCTGCGCGCCGCAGGATCAGCAGTCTTCCCACCAGGTCTCTACCCAGGCCCGCATAAAGTAGTTTGGGGATCGCGGGCAAAAAATGCTGAACCGTCGTCTGCATGCGGCTCACGCTGGCTTGCCCAACAGGGTATCCGTCGGCGCTCAGGCTTTGTGCGAGTTCAGCTTGCGTCAGGCTATGCCCCTTCTCTGCCTCATAAAATGTC
Organism: Azoarcus sp.; assembly: GCA_031274995.1. Classification (GTDB taxonomy): domain Bacteria; phylum Pseudomonadota; class Gammaproteobacteria; order Burkholderiales; family Rhodocyclaceae; genus WRNU01. The sequence goes on along the minus strand of JAISPJ010000025.1, from coordinate 15,982 downwards.
CGGGCTTTATCGACCCCCAGGGCGCGCTCAATAAATGTGAGTGCGCCGCGCACTTCGTTTTCGGCCAGATGCCCGGTCAGCGCCAGGATTTCACCGCGCGCCGTCCACGGGCGGAACAGGCACGGAACCCGCCAAAAGCGTTCCTCCTGGGTCTCCTGCCAAAGCGCATTCAGGATTTCCAGCCGCGTATTGCCGCCATTGCGGATAAAAAAGTGTTCTTCTCCCGGTCGGCGCGTAATCACCGGGGGCGCGTCCAGCCCCCGCGCCCGGATCGAGTCCTTGATTTCGTCATAGGCAGGGTTGCGCGTGATCCGGGGGTTATTGGAATAGGGCCGCAGTTGGTCGAGCGTGACCACCATCGGCGTGTCCACAATCGGGTCGGACAGCGCCTCCGCGACGGGAGCGTTGAGCGCAAACCCTTCGCTTTTGAGCCTGGAAGCCATCTCCTGCGGGCTGATGGCCGTCATGAGCGCCGACCTCGCGCTTGACCGCGTGGGTCTTCCTTCGCGGAAAGCGCCTCGGGGAATCCGTTGTGAATTGGGGGCCACCCTGGTTTGCGGAGCACAAGGGTTTCAGGATCGCATCGCACGACAGACCACCCTTCGTGGCGTGCGGCCTCAATGATCTGTGACCAACGGGCCAGCCCGCTGCCGGACTCATGCACTTTCGACATGGGATTTCCTCTTGCCCGTCAAACCGCAAGCCCGAGCACATTGCATGGGCCATTTCGGGCACAGTTCGGTCGCAATGCTGCGGATGATCTCCAAGGCGGAAGGCGCGATGCGCCCCGAGGGGCGGCGGGCCTCGACCCGATGGGCGGGCAAACCCATCGTGGCCGCACGCTGAAAAACTTCCGTCGCCGGTATGACGGTTTCGAGTACCCGCGCCCCGGTTTCGTCCTGGAACCCGTCCTGAAAAATCAGCCGCAGGCTTTCCCGGACCAGCCGGGCATTGGCAGAGACGGCTGGCATCCGGTTGATCAGCAACCGTAAGGCAGGGGGCTGGATGCCCAGATGCCGGTAGGGGGCGATGTCCCGCATGAGTTGCAGCGTGCCACGGCTCAATTCCCTGGCCGAGAGGATTTCGGGCGTCACGGGGGAGACGGCCAGCGTGGAGGCGAGAACCGCCATTTCCAGGAGGACGCTACGTGCGCCTTGCGTGTCGATGAGCACGAGGTCATAGTCGGGCTCGAAGACCGGCATCAGGTTGCGCAGCCGCAATCGCCCGTCGGGCGCATGCAGCAGCATCGTATTCAATTGCCGGTGCTCATCGTTGGCAACGATGATGTCGAGCCCCTCGATGATGGTGCGCGAGACAAGCCGCCCATGCTCTTGTTCGTTGAAGGCCAGCAGCTCGTAGATGCCGCACGGTGCCTTATGGCGCAATTCGTAATAGGAGGAGAGCGTCGGCTGTGTATCCAGGTCGAGCAGCAGCACCCGCAGCCCCGCGTCGGCAAAAAAGGCACCGAGGTTTGCGGCGAACGTAGTTTTGCCCACGCCGCCCTTGGTTGAAATAACGCAGATCGTTTGCATCGTTTATCCTTGATGGTCAAACAGCAGCGAATAGTGCTTAACGAGACATCCGATGTTTGTAGCGCTCATCGACCCATTGCTCGACTTCGGATAAGTCCCACCCTACGGCGCGCTCGCTCAGTGGGATCGTTTTTGGAAACTTGTCTTTTTTCATGAGCGCGTAGATGTGTGAGCGCTTCAACCCCGTCATGGTCTCAACTTTCGGCCTGCGGATAATCCGGCGGCCCGAATGCTGTACAAGTTCTTCAGAAAAACCGTTCATTCCTGGAACTCCTTGAACTTAATGGCATGGATAAATTAAGTACATAAAAATTTGAACACAGATTTTTCATATCCGCACGAATTATTTATATTCTTTTTCGTCAATCATCTGCAATTGCGGTGCAATTAGTATGCAATTGCAGAGAATTGGAAAATTAAAATTATTCATAGGGTTCATTGAGTTCCATTTCTCGGATTCTGGAGAACTCAATGAATCTGATTTACAGTGTTGCGCGGATGTAACATGTCCTTTGTCGACACAGCTAATTGACTCTGCATCGTGCGCATCGATCCGGACAAGTGGCTCTGGAAAAAGCAAAACGCCGGGAGGCTATCCCCGGCGCAGGTGTTTGCTGATGACAGCAGGCAGATTTTACGTAGCCCCAAAATCTTTACGAAGCCTCCTCGATGAGTTTTTTGGCGTCAGCGAACTTTTCATCCAGGGTCCTTCGGCTCATTCCTGATCGTTTTGGATAGTTTGTTACCAGAGCCTCTATGAGCGATTGTTGTGTCCTGAAAGGCAAACTCAGGGATTTTGAGATTGGCCCCTCAACAAGAAATGAAGTCAACCCGCCAATAATGCTCAACAGCGTTGAAACTCTTCGCCTGTATGGTGCGCTATCTTGTCCTTGTTCATGATTCAATTTTTCAGCAAGCAATTGATGTCTTTTTTTCAGCAAATCGTGTTCTGTATGAATAGCTTTGAGTGATTTATTGCACCGCTCCAATTCTATTCTCTTTGCTTCAAGCTCGGCGCATAATACCCTGTAGGCTTTGTCGCTGATTGTCAGGGGGACGTATCCTTTGCCAAATAAAAAAGCGGGGGCTTCCTCGGGGTAGCAGCTTTCAATCCACCGGCGCAGGTCAACGTGCCGGATGGTCAATTCAGGATCGTCCAGAGGCAAAGGCCCATCTTTGCAGACAATGCCTGCTTTGCAGCAGGCAAGCTCACCATGCAGGAGGGCATCCCGGAGTCGGCTGAGAGAAAGGTATAGGGCAGGCCATCGGGCGCATTCGTCAGCACCGGGCCAGTGGTTGTTGCCCACAAGCGCCCGGATGTCTTTCCCGTGCCGTATCTGCCCTGACAGGCGTATGGCAGCCTCAAGGGGTGTGTAATACGCTTTTTTTGCGCTTTCCAGATCATGGTCAGAAAACATGCCCGCGTTCCTCACTGTGCCGAAAGACAATGCTCGACTGAGCAGTGCGCCTTCCCATCAATGGATGAGATAAGTGTTTTTACGGCTCCGGCATAGGATGCTTTAGTTGTATTTAAGCCAATGTCTTATTTGATACGGGTAATAAATTACATTAAATGTAGATATAGAAGATTTAATCTGTATGATTTTTTTGTAAAAAATTTGATGTTTTGGCAGTTTATATTCTTCAAAAAATTTTGGATTCTGACTTTTTCAGAAATGCAATAAGCATTTACTGTAGAAAGTTCAGTTTTGGTTCAAACCCAGGTTACGGCACAGGCTTTGCCTGCCCGGTCTGCATTCAGACAGAAGGCCCCACACCCGTGGCAAGCGCCCGATGTTGGTCACCGAATTGGAGGCGATGGAAGATTGCGGGTACGGCGCTGGTAAGGCTACCTCTGGCATGTCAGGCATGCCTTCACCCTGCAAGCGTGCCGTGCGGCATGACAGGATTTCCCTGCGGGCTCAGCGGATCGGCTGGAACTTGGCCTGGTGCGTGTTGGTTGCGCTCATTCCAGGCCCAACTTCCCTGTTCATTCAGGGGAGCGAAAGCGAAATGGATGTGTTATTGAGCCGTTGGGCTCTCCACAGGACGGTTTTCGCCAAGACGGCCAGTGTTCACAAAACGCCACAAAGAGGGCATTTTAATATAATGTTGGGTTTTTTGTTGGGTAACCTAAAAAACAACCTGTAAGTAATTGATTTTATTACATAGCTGGCGGAGACGGTGGGATTCGAACCCACGATGCAGGTTTTGCCCGCATGCTCCCTTAGCAGGGGAGTGCCTTCGACCTCTCGGCCACGTCTCCATCACAGGAAGGCGGCACTATATCGGCTCGCTACCTGTTGGTCAATTTTACATCCCGTCCTCATCCTGGCCGCTGCTGTCCAGGCAGAACACTTTGTGCAGCACCCGCACCGCCAGTTCGAGGTATTTTTCTTCGATGACGACGGAAATTTTGATCTCGGAAGTGGAGATCATGTGGATATTGATGCCTTCTTCGGCAAGGGTGCGGAACATTTTCGAGGCCACGCCCGGATGAGAGCGCATGCCGACCCCGATGATCGAAACTTTGCACAGGGTTTTGTCGGTTTCAATGGCACTGGCGTTGATGACGGGCTTGACACGGTCAAGCACGCTGATGGTTTTATCCAGGTCACCACGGGCTACGGTGAAAGAGAAGTCGGTCATGCCGCCATGCCCGGAGTTCTGGATAATCATGTCGACATCAATGTTGGCTTCGGCGACCGGGCCGAGTATCAGGCAGGCGACGCCGGGCCGGTCGGGAACGCCCTGGATGGTGATCTTGGCTTCATCGCGGCTGAACGCGATCCCTGAGATGACGGGTTGTTCCATGTTCCTGTTTTCCTCAACGGTAATAAGCGTGCCCCGGCTTTCTTCTTCGAAGCTGGAGAGCACGCGCAGCTTGACTTTGTATTTGCCGGCGAATTCAACGGAGCGGATTTGCAGCACCTTGGAGCCGAGGCTGGCCATTTCCAGCATTTCCTCAAAGGTGATGGTGTCCAGTTTGCGCGCTTCGGGAACGATGCGCGGGTCGGTGGTGTAGACGCCGTCGACATCGGTGTATATCTGGCACTCGTCGGCGGCGAGCGCGGCGGCGAGCGCAACGCCCGTGGTGTCAGAGCCGCCACGGCCAAGGGTGGTGATGTTGCCGTCGGCATCGACGCCCTGGAATCCTGCCACGATGACGACTTTGCCTTCGGACAGATCGCGGCGGATGGCGGTGTCGTCGATGCTGAGGATACGCGCTTTGGTGTAGGCGTCGTCGGTGAGTATTTTCACCTGTCCGCCGGTATAGCTTTTCGCGGAGACGCCCGCCTCACGCAGCGCCAAGGCGAGCAGGCCGATGGTGACTTGTTCGCCGGTGGACACCACGACATCCAGTTCTCGCGGATCGGGGGTCGACGAGAGTTCCTTGGCGAGGGCAAGCAGACGGTTGGTCTCACCACTCATCGCGGAGACGACGACAACGATCTGGTGCCCCTGCGCGTGAAATTTTGCGATTTTTCTGGCGACATTCTTGATGCGCTCAGGGCTGCCTACCGAGGTACCACCGTATTTCTGAACGATCAGGGCCATGTTTTTTCTGTAAAAGATGGGGTTTACCAGAGAAGTGCTACAGCTACAAAATACGCCACCCTGTTAATGGTAGCGAAGGTGACTGGCGCGCCCGGCGCGATTCGAACGCACGACCCCTGCCTTCGGAGGGCAGTACTCTATCCAGCTGAGCTACGGGCGCGGGGTTGTCGGCGATTGCCTGCAAGGGGCGAGAGGATAACCTTTTTCTCAAAGCGATGAAAGTACAATGTGTGGCGCTGCACGGCAGGGGGCGCCGCTCAAACGGAACAAGCTGTCTCTGTATCTCTGCGTATCTCTGTGTTTACACATGCAAAACGGCCCATTCACGGCCACAGCCGTTACAATGCAACACCTTTAACGTAACCTCACCAACGCGCCTGCATGTACCGCGAGTCTCAAACTCAGTCCCTTCCCCTTCTGCAACGACGCCTCTATGGCACTGTTGGCCTCTCTCTGCTCATCGGGTTTTATCTGCTCGCCGGCCTGACCGGGCATGACCTCTGGCGTGGCGACGATGCCCGCTACTTTGGGCCGGTGCACTCAATGCTTCAGGGCGAAGGCTTGCTTTTTCCGCAACTTGGGGGCGAGCCGTTCCTTGAATACCCGCCGCTTTATTACTGGTGTGCGGCATTGCTGGCGTTCATTACCGGCGGTGTCGGTGTGTTTGCACCCCATGACGGCGTGCGTCTGGCAAGCGCCATTTTTACCGCGCTGACCGTCTACTGGGTTGCCCGCAGCGCAGAGTATTTGCACGGCCGCCTGACACGCACGCCGGCAGCGCTCCTCACCCTCGGCAGCCTCGGCCTTGTCCTGCATTCCCATGAAACGCAGCCGCTCCTTGCCCTGATGGCGATGATCGCCCTTGTCATCTACGGTATCTCGCGCGTACCCGAGCGCCCATTGACAGGCAGCCTGCAAGCGGGGCTGGGGTGCGCGCTGGCCATGCTTGCGGGGGGCATTCCCGGAATGCTGTTCACCGCGCCGCTTTTTGTCGTCGCCATCGTCATCAGCCCTGAATGCCACAATTCCCGCGCAAGCGGCGGCCTGCTCGTCGGGCTGACCCTGGCCATATGCGTTGGAGGGGGGTGGCCGCTTCTGCTCCACCTGCAACAGCCGGAACTCTTCGCCCTCTGGCGGCATAGCCAATGGGACCGCATCGCCGGAAACGACTTCAATATTGATAATTTCATCCGCCTCATTAAATTGTTGAGTTGGTTCCTGTGGCCACTCTGGCCGTTCGCGCTCTGGTCGCTCTGGCGTGAGCGCGGGCGGCTTTTCCAGTTGCGCTGGCTGTTGCCGTTGCTGGGCACGGCGTTTGCGCTGGTCCTTCTGGTGTTTTCTTCCGATCAATCCCAATCTGCCGCCCTCCCGCTCCTGCCTGCAACGGCCTTGCTGGCTGCCGGGGGCGTCTCCACGCTCCGGCGCGGCGCGGCCAATGCCTTCGACTGGTTCTCGGCAATGACGTTCGGCGTATTTGCCATTTTGGTATGGGTTGCCTGGACGGCGCAGGTTTTCACGTGGCCGCCGGGTCTTGCCAACCATATCGCCCGCACCGCGCCCGCGTTTACGCTCACCGGCGCGCTTCCCAAAACCCTGCTTGGCATCTGCATCTGCCTGCTGTGGTTCTTTCTCGTCTGGTGGTTGCCACGTCGTCCGGCGCGCGGGGCCACGAACTGGACAATGGGAATGACGATGTTGTGGTGTCTGGCCGTCACGCTGTTGATGCCGTGGTTCGATCATGGCCGCAGCTATCGGCCAATGGGGGAAGCCCTCAACAAGGCTCTCGCCCCGTATGACGGAGAATGCGTCGCCAGCGGCAAACTGCCCGATCCCATCCGCAGTATGCTTGACTATTATGTCGGCCTGCGCCCCATCCCGGTCCGCGAGAGCGACAGCCTTTCTTCGCCGTGCCGCCTGTTGCTGGTCTATACCGACCACAGAACCAAAAAGCCCGAAGAAATCAAAGGCCGGGAAACAGTATGGACTTTCCGGCGCGGTGGCCGCAGGCAGTTTGAAGCCCTGTATCTCTATGCCCGTCAGAATCATGAGTGATAGGGTCGACTTCACTCCCCCGCAACTCCTGCCCGCATGGGCGGCGCTCTCTGCCCATGCGGCGCGGCTCGCCAGGCAACCGCTTTCCTCCCTTTTCGCCAATAACCCGGATCGCGCCCATCAACTCACCCTGATCTTTGAAAACCCGGCCGAACTCGACCAAACCGCGCTGATCTCGGATTTTTCAAAACAGCAACTCGACGAAGACGTCATCAAGGATCTCATCCGGCTTGCGCGCGAAGCAAATCTGGGTGAAAGCATTTACCGCTTTTTCAACGGCGCTCAGCTCAACTTCACCGAAAAACGCGCTGCCTCCCACATGTCCATGCGCGGCGGATGCCCTCCCCCGCCCGGCAATGGGGCGGATACCCACGCCATGCGCACTTTCGCTTTCGACTTGCGGGAGGGGCTGCTCATCGGCAGTACAGGGAAAACCATCCGGCACTTGGTCAATCTCGGTATCGGCGGTTCCGACCTCGGTCCCCGGCTCGCGGTCGAAGCCCTTGGCAGCTCAAGCGATCACTTCGTATGCGGCATCGAATTACCGCAAGTCGATTTCGTTGCCAATGTCGACCCGCTCGAACTCAACACCGTGCTTGCCCACGCCGATGCCGCCGGCACGTTGTTCGTCGTCTCTTCCAAAAGTTTCAGCACTCCTGAAACACTCGCCAATGCCGAAGCCGCCCGTCAATGGCTGCGCTCGCAACTCGGTAACGACGCCGACATCAGCGCGCATTTCGCCGCTGTCAGCAACGCATCCGAAACCGCCGTTGCCTTCGGCATCCGGCCTGACCGCGTCTTTCCCCTGCCTGACTGGGTTGGTGGTCGCTATTCCGTGTGGTCGGCCATCGGCCTGCCGTTGCTTGTCGCCGTCGGCGGCATGTTCGACGACTTTCTCGCGGGCGGCAGGATCATGGACGACCATTTCCGTCTCACTCCCTTCGAGCAAAACCTACCCGTCTGGCTGGGCCTGACCGGCCTGTGGAACAGCAGTTTCCTCAATATTCAAAGCGTTGCCGCGCTCCCCTACGCACACGGGCTGCGCAGCTTTCCGGGCTGGCTCCAGCAACTCGAAATGGAGAGCAACGGCAAACACACTCTGCGCGACGGCAGCCACACTGAAGCCGATACGGCCCCTGTCGTCTGGGGCAGCGCCGGAACCATCGGCCAGCACGCATTCCATCAACTGCTCTACCAGGGAACCCGCAGAGTTGCGCTCGATTTCATCATCCCGGTCGGAGATGCCGGTGATCCGCGCCAGCGCATTCTCGTCGATAACGCCATTGCCCAAGCTGCCGCGCTGATGGCTGGCCGTGATCTCGACGCGGCCAACGCCTCGCTCTCCCGCCATGCGCTGCCTGCCGCCGAAATCAAGCGGCTCGCCCCCCATCTCGTCAGCAAAGGCAACCAACCCAGCACCACGATCATGCTGCCCCGGCTTGATGCTTTCCATCTTGGCGCGTTGCTCGCGCTCTATGAGCACAAGGTCTTCGTGCAGGGCTGGATTTGGGGGATCAATCCCTTCGATCAGTACGGTGTGGAACACGGCAAGGAAATCGCGCGCGCGCTCGCCTCGGGCAAGACCAACGAGCAGGACGCGTCAACCGCGCAGCTTGTTCGACTGGCAGAAGAATTCCGGCAGAAGATGCGTTGATGCAGATTCCTTTGAGCCACCCCGGCCCAAAGGCCGGGAATTCCTCGATACGTGTTCAATCCACCGCCCAGGCCGCGAGGAATTCTTTCCAGTGCGGGGCGTCGGTCTTTTCCAGGGTTTCGCGCACCATTGCGGTTTCGCGCCTCCATTCTTCCTGGCTGAGAATGCCGCGCATTTTGAGAAAGCGCAGGTAGACGAGCCCCGTGTTGACGACATCGGTTTCGCAGTAGTCGCGGATTTCAGCGATGCGCCCCGCCTGCCAGGCCGCCCATACGGCGGAACCGTCCATGCCGAGTTTACCGGGGTATCCCATGAGCTTGGCAAGTTCATCGAGCGGGGCGTTGGCGCGCGGCTGATAGAGCGCGAGTAAATCCATCAGATCGAGATGGCGGGCGTGGTAGCGGCTGATGTAGTTGTTCCACTTGAATTCTCGCGAATCGGCGTAATCCCCGTCGCCGAGATCCCAGTAACGCGGGGCGGCAACCCCGTGCAATAACCCCCGGTAGTGAAGCACCGGCAGGTCGAATCCGCCACCGTTCCAAGAGACGAGCTGCGGCGTATATTTTTCGATGCCGTCGAAAAACCGCTGAATGATTTCGCCTTCGGCGCTGTCCGGCTCGGAGAGCGAAAACACACGAAACTGGCCGGGGCTGTAGAGCGCACAGGAAATTGTGACAATCCGGTGCTGGTAGTGGGGCAGGAAGTCGTTGCCGGTAGCAGCACGGCGTTGCTGGAAAACGAATTCGGCAGCTTCCGCGTCAGGCAGGCTCTCCGGCAGGTCGTGGAGACGCCGCAGCCCGGCAACGTCCGGTATGGTTTCAATGTCAAAAATCAATGTGGAAGGCACTTTTTCATTTCCTGCGGTCAGGTGGGACGTTTAGTCCGGCTTCTTACACAAAATTCCTGCCAGGCTCAACCCTTCCCATTCCCCTTCCCATTCGCCGCCCGATTTTCTCCCCACTTCGTCCTTGCCTGCCGTGCTTCCCTGAAAATCTGTTCGAGACGCAAGCCGTTGCCGGAAAGCAGCAGGGAGCGGATCAGGGCAAGTTCGCCAAGATATTGGTCGAGTTCACCCAGCAGCGCCTGACGGTTGGCAAGACAGATGTCGCGCCACATTTCGGGATGGCTGGCAGCGATGCGGGTGAAGTCGCGGAAACCGCTGGCGGCATGGGAGAACAACAGTTCGGCGTTGGCGCGTCCGGCAAGTTCATGAACCAGCCCGAAGGACAACAAGTGCGGCAAATGGCTGACGGCGGCAAATACGCGGTCGTGGTCTTGCGGGGACATGTCGACGACCGACGCGCCACAGGCTTGCCAGGCTTCCCGTACCAATTCAACGGCAACGGGATCGTTTTCCGACAGCGGGGTCACGACCGTGCACTTTCCCCGGAAAAGCGTGGCGCTGGCAGCCTGCACGCCGTTTTTCTCGGTTCCGGCAATGGGATGTGCGGGGACGACATACGGCAAATGAGCCGCAAGACGCTGATAGACGGAAAACATCACATTGTGCTTGGTACTCCCTGCATCGGTGACGACGGTAGGCGGTTGCAGGTATGGTGCCATTGCTCCCATCACTGCGTCAGTCTGCCCTACCGGCATCGACAACAGGACAAAATCAGCCCCATCGAGCGCCGAACCCCAATCGGAGGCAATTTCGTCGATCACGCCAAGCGCCTGAGCATGTTCGAGTGATCCCCGCGAGCGCCCGATGCCGATGATGCGGCCAACCTTTTTCTTTTTGCGCAGGGCAAGAGCGAAGGAACCCCCAATGAGTCCGACGCCGCACACTACCAGTTTGCCGATCAAGGCCATGATGCTCTCACTCCCCTTCTTTCTCCCGTCTCCAAGTCAGCGCCCGTCGCAGCGCCGCGATGAAACGGGCGTTTTCTTCCGGCAAGCCAATCGAGACGCGCAACCATTCCGGCAGGCCATAACCGGCGATGGGCCGCACGATGATGCCCTGCGCAAGCAGGTATTTGTCGACCCTGGCGGCATCACCTACCCGGACAGTGACGAAGTTGCCGAAGGAAGGTATCCATTCCAGTCCCATTTCGGCGAAAGCTGTTGTCAGTTGAGCCATGCCCCGTCGGTTGTTTTCCGCCGATTTTTCGACGAAATCCTGATCTTCCAGCGCGGCCACGGCAGCCGCCTGCGCCACGACGGAGGCATTGAAGGGCTGCCGCACCCGGTTCATGAGATCGGCGACTTCCGGGTGCGCGACACCATACCCAAGCCGCAACCCCGCCAGCCCGTAAGCCTTGCAGAGCGTGCGGGAAACCAGCAGGTTGGGGAAGCGGGCCACCCAGGCAATCGCGTCGTAACGAGCGCCAGCCGGCAGGAATTCGGTGTAAGCCTCATCGAGCACGACCAGCACGTCCTGCGGCACACGGGCAAGAAAGACTTCGATTTCATTGCCCGGCAGGAAGGTTCCGGTAGGATTGTTGGGGTTGGCGATGAAAATGATGCGGGTACTCTGGTCGATAGCCAAGAGCATCGCGTCGAGGTCATGGCCGTAGTTTCTGGCCGAAACCTGGATGCACCGTGCGCCGCGCGCAATCGTCGCCAAGGGATAGACCGCGAATGAGTACTGGGAAAAAACTGTCGATGAGCCGGGCGCAAGAAACGCCTGGGCAGCAATTTCGAGCACGTCGTTGGAGCCATTGCCGATCACCAGTTGCGCCATGTCCACGCCGTATTTCCGGGCAAGCGCCGCCTTGAGCGCAAAGGCGTTGCCGTCCGGGTAGCGGGCCCCCTCTTCCAGCGCGGCAACCGCTGCCGCCCTGGCTTTCGGACTCATCCCCAAGGGGTTTTCGTTGGACGCAAGTTTGACGATTCCCGATTCGGGAATGCCCGTTTCACGCGCCAGCTCAGAAATGGGTTTGCCCGGCTGGTATGGCGACAGGGAATGGATGTGGGCAGGTGCGCGGCCTGCGATGCTGACACTACTCATTGGCAGGTTCCTGATTGATTGGCCATTGGTTTATTGCGTTCATCCGGCGACAGGATAAGACCCCAGTATCTTGAGGAAACCGGCCCGCTCCCCCAACTCTGCCAGCGCGGCAGCCACCGGCGCGTCGTCACGGTGGCCAATGAGATCGATGTAAAACACGTACTCCCACATTCCGCCGGGCGCGGGGCGCGATTGCAGACGTGACATATCGACGCCATGACGCGCCAAGGGTTCCAGCAATCCGAACATGGCCCCTGGACGGTTCAGGGCAGAACACACGAGCGATGTTTTGTCCTGCCCTGAAGGGGCTACGCCATGCCGGGCGATGATGAGAAAACGTGTCGAATTGTTGGAGTCGTCTTCGATGTTCGTGGCGAGCTTGCCCAGCCCGTAAAGTTTTGCCGCCTCTTCTCCGGCAATGGCACAGGATTCCGGGTCTTCCGCCGCCATGCGCGCCGCCTCGGCATTGCTCGCCACCGGTACTCTCGGCAGGCGGGCAAGGTTGTTATTGAGCCATTCATGACATTGGGCAAGCGATTGGGCGTGTGAATACAGCCTGCTCAACGCGCCAATCTCCGACGCACGGGAAAGCAGATGATGATGGATGCGCAATTGCACTTCGCCGCAAACCTGGAGCGAATGCGCGAGCAGCAGATCGAGCGTGCTGCCGACCGCGCCCTCGCTCGAATTCTCAACCGGCACAACACCATAATGCGCGTGATTTGATTCCACGGCGCGGAAAACTTCGTCAATGGAGACTTGGGGCAGAAAGACGGGCGCAGAACCAAAATGGCTGCGGCCGGCACTCTCGGAGAACGTCCCCGCCGGGCCGAGATAGGCCACCTTGAGCGGCAATTCCAGCGCGAGGCAGGCCGACATCACTTCACGGTAAATCTGCCTGACAGTTTCTTCCGGGAGAAGGCCGCCGATGCCACGGTTGAGTTCGGCAATCCGGCGCAAGACCTGCGCCTCGCGCTCCGGCCGGTATGAAAAACCCGCCTCACCGTGGCGTGATTTGACTTTGCCGACTTCCTGCGCACAGCGGGCACGGCGGTTCAGGAGTTCGAGCATCTGCCGGTCGATGCCGTCGATTTCCGCGCGCAGGCCGGAAAGTTCAGTATGCAGAGTTGAGTCCATGGCAACCGGGTGAAAGGTATAAGTATAATCGCCGTTGGCTTCCAATTTACAGAGACTCTCATGCTCTCCTCACAAAACACACTCGCCCGCGCCGACTCTGAACTGTGGGCTGTCATACAGGCCGAAAACCGCCGCCAGGAAGAACACATCGAACTGATCGCTTCCGAAAACTACGTCTCCCACGCGGTCATGGAAGCGCAGGGTTCGCAACTCACCAACAAATACGCCGAGGGCTATCCCGGCAAGCGTTATTACGGCGGCTGCGGGCATGTCGACGTCGCCGAGCAAATTGCCATCGACCGCATGAAGGCGCTTTTTGGCGCACAGGCCGCCAACGTGCAGCCAAACTCCGGTTCGCAGGCCAATCAGGCGGTATTGATGGCCTTTGCCAAGCCGGGCGACACCATCATGGGCATGAGCCTGGCCGAAGGAGGACACCTCACCCACGGTATGCCGCTCAACATGTCCGGTAAATGGTTCAACGTCGTCTCCTACGGCCTCGACGAAAAAGAGGCCATTGATTACGCGGCAATGGAAGCGCTGGCGTACCAGCACACGCCAAAGATCATCATCGCCGGGGCATCCGCCTATTCGCTGAAAATCGACTGGGCGCGCTTTGCGAAGGTGGCAAAGAAAATCGGCGCAATTTTCTGGGTGGACATGGCGCACTATGCCGGACTCATCGCCGCCGGGTGCTACCCCAGCCCCGTGCCGCACGCCGATGTAGTGACCACCACCACCCATAAAACTCTGCGCGGCCCGCGCGGCGGCGCAATCCTGATGCGCGCCGAGCATGAAAAGACGATCAATTCCGCAGTCTTCCCCGGCCTGCAAGGCGGCCCCCTGATGCACGTCATCGCCGCCAAAGCGGTGTGCTTCAAGGAAGCAGCCTCGCCAGCATTCCGCCACTGCCAGGAACAGGTTATCGCCAACGCCCGCGTCATGTCGCGCGTACTCAGCGAAGAGCGGGGACTGCGCATCGTCTCGGGCCGGACGGAGAGCCACGTCTTCCTCGTCGACCTGCGCGCGAAGAACATCACCGGCAAGGCTGCCGAAGCGGTATTGGGTGAGGCGCATATCACCGTCAACAAAAATACCATTCCGAAAGACCCGCAAACCCCATTCGTCACTTCAGGCATCCGTATCGGCTCGCCCGCAATCACCACGCGCGGCTTTACCGAGATCGAAGCGGAAAAAACCGCCCACTTGATTGCCGACGTGCTCGACGCGCCGGAAGACGCATCGGTAATCAAAAAAGCGCGTGACGAGGCGGCGGCGCTCTGCGCGCGCTTCCCGGTATACGGCAAATAACGAACGCCCGCCCGTGCCGTGAAATGTCCATTCTGCGGTGATTCCAACACCCAAGTCACCGATACACGCGAAAACGACGACGGCGATGTCGTGCGCCGCCGCCGCCGGTGCGTGCGTTGCGACAAACGCTTCACCACCTACGAGCGCATCGACCTCAAGATGCCGCACATCGTCAAGCGCAACGGCAACCGCAGCGAATACGAGCGCGGCAAGCTCCTCGCCAGCATGAAGCTTGCGCTGCGCAAGCGCCCTGTGACAACCGAGGCACTGGAGACCGCCGTCGACCGCATCGAAGCGCGCCTGCTGGCCGTCGGTGAAACCGAAATCCCAAGCGCCCAAGTTGGCGATCTGGTGATGAGAGAACTCAGGAAACTCGACAAAGTCGCCTATATCCGGTTTGCCTCTGTCTATCGCAACTTTGCCGACGTGGATGATTTCTTCAATCTCGTCCGCGAAGTGCAGCCGCAATCCCGCCCGCGCCAACAGGAATCCGGGCCTCACTCCTCCTCCCCCTCCCGCCTGCCCGATCAGTCCGAACATGACCTTTTCGACGGCTGACCGCGACGCAATGGCGCGGGCGCTTGCGCTCGCCGAACAGGGACTCGCCACGGCCACGCCCAACCCCAGGGTAGGCTGCGTGATCGTGCGAAACGGCGCGATCATCGGCGAAGGCTGGCATCGCCGCGCAGGCGAACCACACGCTGAAATCCTGGCACTGGCCGCTGCCGGAGAAGCCGCACGCGGCGCGACGGCCTACGTCACGCTGGAGCCATGCGCCCACTTTGGGCGCACCCCGCCCTGCACAGACGCCCTCATCGCTGCGGGGCTCACGCGCATCGTTGCCGCAATGGAAGACCCCAACCCAAAGGTGGCCGGGCTCGGTCTGGACAAATTGCGTGCCGCAGGCATCAATGTCGATTGCGGCCTTTTCGCCACCGAAGCGCATGAACTCAACATCGGATTCGTCTCGCGCATGACACGGGGCCGTCCCTGGCTGCGGCTCAAGGTCGCCGCCACCCTTGACGGCAAAACCGCGCTGAAAAACGGGGTCAGCCAATGGATCACCGGGATTGAAGCCCGTGCCGACGGCCACCGCTGGCGCGCGCGCGCCTGCGCCATCCTCACCGGCATCGGAACCGTCAAAACCGACAACCCGCAACTTACCGTCCGCGACCATCCCTGCGAGCGCCAGCCCTTGCGCATCCTCCTCGACTCCCGGCTGGAAGTCGCCCCCGCCGACCGCATCCTCCAGGGGGCGCCCGCGCTCATCGTCACCGCCGTCACCGGCAACGACGCCCGCGCCCGGCAACTCGCCGAATCCGGCCACAACATCCTTACCCTGCCCTCACCGGAGGGCCGCGTCGACCTCGCGGCCCTGATGCGTGAGCTTGCGGCGCGTGAACTCAACGAAATCCACGTGGAAGCCGGAGCCACCCTCAACGGCGCACTGCTTGCCGCCGGATGCGTGGATGAACTTCTGCTTTACCTCGCGCCCATGATCGCCGGAGAAACCGCGCGCGGGATGTTCGATCTCCCGGCACTTGCCAAACTCGATGAGGCCGTGCGGTTCGAGATTCGGGAGTGCGTGAAGGCAGGCGGGGATTTGCGGGTTGTCGCGAGGGTGGCTCAACAGTAATACGCTCTCAGACTTTGAATTGAGCCACCGCGTTGCGCATGGCCCGCGCCAGTTGCTCGATATTCCTTGCCGAATCGGAAGAACTGAGCGCCGCGGCGCTGTTTTCCTCCGCCGCCTGGGCGACGCGCTCGACCTGCTGCGCGATCGACTGG
>JAISPJ010000019.1 GCA_031274995.1 Azoarcus sp. | reverse complement strand
AGCAAAAAAAGCGGCGTGTCCGTCAAAACTCCCGTTTTGGGTGAATGTAGCGATGGCCGTGCCCTCAATGATTGTTCCGCCACTTTTGAGGGTTTCTATAACGTTTGGCCCCTTAATCCAAGTTGTCGATTTCCTGTTGCTTAGAGCAGGAATGTGGCGCTTAAGGAGGGAAACACACTCCCCCAAGTAGTTCCCTGCTACGTCTGCAACGTAGGGTTTTCCAACCAGTGATGTTGGATTCGTATAAACATAAGGGCCAGCCATTATTCCCCTCCTTCAGTAACCGCCCCTTTTGGGGCGGCATGATCAATAGCACGTCTTGTTGGTCTGCAAATCCCAACCCGCCGCAACGCAGCCACCACCCATGCCGTCTTCGCGCTTTTGTTGGTTGTACGTCATCGTAATTTTGCCTGGGGCAAAACTGACGTGTTCAACTGGAAATTCACCGCCGCTACCCTGTCTGAAGTTGGAAACCAGCACGTTTTCCATCCTGATTTCCAGATACTTCTCTTTATTGCCACCCGCACGGCACAATTCGATGATGACTTCCTTGATGTGCTTGCCCGTGTAGCTAGCCTCCCACAGCTTGGGCGAGGAGATGTCGACTTCTTTGGTGATGGTGACAGGCTCAAAATCGGCACGTTCAGCGGTCGCTCCACCCGCACTGCTCACGGTTCTGGAAACGGGCTGGTCAACACCGTGGGCGAAGGTCTTGATCTCGATCCAGTTCTTGTATCGGTCGTCCTTGCTTTCGCCTGGGATGCCGTCAACCTTCAAAAATGCGTCGAATGCCATTTGTCGTACTCCTTATGAGAAACAGTGCTGTCAAGCAGTCAATGCTTTGTAGGTAATCCTAGCCCGTGCGATTTTACACAAAAATGCGTCGATGCGTTCAAGTGTATGCACTTTGCAGTTCGCTTCGTTGAGCCTAAAGGCAAACTCAGCGATGTAGCGGTTCAGGTGCTTGGCGCTGAATGCGTGATAGATGCCGTAGAAACCGCGCTTCAGCACTGCCCACACACTTTCGATGCTGTTGGTGTGTGCCATGCCATCCACAAACTGCTTGGCACTGTGATTGACGGTAGCATGGTTATAGCCAGCCATGCCGCGATAGCTCCTGAGCTCATCGGTGCAAACAGAAGCACCTTGCGCGATGTTGTCACCGATGAACCCTTGTAACGTCTTTGCGCTGGTGTCAGCCACATGCTTGGCAATGACTTTACCGCCACGTTGCTTTGCGCCCACGACAATGGCTTTACCTACTGCTCCACGGCCTTGACGTAGCTTTTTGCTCGCGTGTTTGTTTGCTTCTTTGCCACCAATGAAAGTTTCATCGACCTCAACGATACCGCTCAAGGAAGCACCACCGCCTTGATTGTCATCGTCCTTCCCACAGGCTTCACGAATACGCTGGAGCATGAACCATGCTGTTTTCTGAGTAACGCCTAATTCCTTGGAGAGTTGAAGGGATGAGATACCTTTGCGAGCCGTTACAATCAAATAGATTGCGTACATCCATTTGTGCAATGGAACATGGGATCGTTCAAAGATAGTGCCTGTACGGATGGTATAAACAGCCTTGCAGTGATAGCAGAGGTAATAGCCCTCTTTGCCATCACGCTTTTGCTTGTACTGGTTCTCTATACACCCGCACTTTGGACATACGGGCTCACCATTCCATCGCTTTTGCTCAAGATGGAGTCTTGCCACTTCTTCGTTGGGGAATTTTTTGAAGAAATCGTATGTAGAAACTGTAACCTTACACATAATAACGTACCTCCTATAACTACAGGCACATTATCACATATTTTGCAATAAAAGTAAAGTATATTGTTTTACTTGTTTCGTTAAAAAGTCAGCGTTTTTCAGCTTTTTGTGGTACAATAAAACTTGTCTAAAAATTTTACTATAGGAGAAATCGCTATCATTGTGAGTGATAGCGATTTCATTATTTTTAATTCTTTGGGGTAAATCAAATGACGATCATTTTCGATCCTTTAGTTGTGGCGCTTGTTATCATCTCCTTGATAGATAGGTTGATGAGGTAATCCAACTGCTTGTGGAGTTGACTCACCCTCAACTCCACAAACACATTATAACTGAAAAACCAACTAATTCTGAGTTAAAGCGGATTGAATTTGTAAGCACTGATGGTGTTGTAAGTTAAGTATATAAGTCCCAAAAAATAGGGACTGAATCAATACCCCAACTCCCCCAGGATATTCGCATCTTCCGGCCTGGCTATGGAGGCAGGCGACGCGGTTTCGCCGGGCTGCCGGGATTGTCTTACCGGCTCGGGCGGGCGGGATGGCGAAACGGGGGCGGGGGGAATGTAGTGCTGTGCGTCGGAAGGGGTATTCATCAAATCCGTCAGGAGCCCGCTGTCGTCCATCGGGGGCGTTACCAACTCCGGCGGCTTGTTTTCAGCGTAATAATAATCTTCGTGATCCCCTTCTCCAGCCAAGGCGCTACTGATGCCAGGCGGGCGGGGAAGGAAAGTCTCCGGCACATTGGCGAGCGCGGCCCGCATGTAGTTGATCCACATCGGAAGCGCCGCCGTTCCACCCGTCTCGCCGCTGCCCATGTTGCGCGGCGTCGGGAAACCGATCCAGGTCACGGCAACCACCGCAGGGGTATAGCCGCAGAACCAGGCATCGCCGTAATCATTGGTTGTCCCGGTCTTGCCCGCAATGTCCCTGCGGTTCAGGGCGCGGGCACGGGAGCCGGTGCCACGGCGCACAACGTCTTGGAGCATTGAATCCATGATCCAGGCATTTCGCGCGTCGAGGACACGGGGCGCGTCCTCCCCGGCCACCTGCGAATCAAAATGAGCCAGCGTCTTGTCGTTGACATCCCGGATTTCCTTGACCACGAACGGATTGATGCGGTAGCCGCTGTTGGCGAACACCGCGTAAGCCGCCGCCATTTCCCACGGTGAGGCCGCGCCCGCGCCAAGGGCCATTGTCAGGTAAGGCGGATGGTTCGCCGCATCAAAACCGAAATTGGCAATATATCTCTGGGCGTAAGCGGGTGTAATGTCTTCGAGCACACGGATGACCGGGATGTTTTTCGAGCGGGCCAGCGCATCGCGCACCGTCATCATGCCAGCAAACTTTCTGTCGTAATTATTCGGTTCCCAAGCCGCCCGGCCCGTAACGCCTGCCGCGTAATACAGAGGCTCATCCGCGATCAGCGTCCCCGGCGCGTATCCCTGTTCGAGGCTGGCCGAATAAATGAAGGGCTTGAAACCGGAACCAGGCTGGCGCTTTGCCATCGTGACGTTGTTGAACTGGTTGCGATTGAAATCGAAACCTCCAACCAAGGCGCGCACCGCGCCCGTCCTGGAATCTATCGACACCAAGGCAGCGTCTACTTCAGGAACCTGGGCCAGTTCCCATCCCTTGGTACCGCCGCCATTGCGGACACGTACCAGTGCGCCCCGCCGCACCCGCCGCGACTGCGGCGCGTTGGCCTGTAGCATGGGCGAGGCGAAACTCAGCCCGTTCCCCGCGATCTTGATGAGTTCGCCGTTGCGATACACGGTGACTTCTTTCGGTGAAGCATCGATGACCACCGCCAAGAGCAGATCGCCGTAATCGGTGAACTTTTGCTCGTCGTTTTCGCGCGCCTTGGCCAGTTCGTTGTCGATTCTTTCCCCGTCCAGATCGCCCTCCGGCAAAGTGATGTACTTTTCCGGGCCGCGATAGCCGTGACGGCGGTCATAATCCATCACGCCCTGCCGCAGGGCGTCGTAAGCGGCTTCCTGTTCGGCGCGGGTAATCGTGGTGATGACTTTCATGCCGCGCTGGGTGGTCGGCTCGCCGAACTGCCCGACGGCGATCAGGCGCGCCATTTCAGCCACGTACTCGGCATGAACCGGGCTGAGGACGGTCGGGTCGCGCGCGGCGCTCCCGGAAGCCGTCTTCAAGGGTTCTGCCAACGCGGCCTGGTAGGCCGCCTCGTCAATGAAATTGACATCCCTCATGCGTTTCAATACATAACTTTGCCGCCTCTTCGCGCCTGTCGGATTGACAATCGGATTCAGGATGGCCGGGCCCTGGGGCAACCCGGCGAGCATGGCGATCTCGGCAAGCGAGAGTTCGCCAAGCGACTTGCCGAAATAAGTCCGGGCCGCGACCTCAAAACCGTAAGCCCGCTGTCCGAGAAATATCTGGTTGATGTAAAGCTCAAGAATCTGATCCTTGCCAAGGTTGTGTTCAATCTTGAACGAAAGCAGGATTTCGTACAATTTACGGGACATTTTTCTATCCCGCGTCAGAAAGAAATTGCGCGCCACCTGCATCGTAATGGTCGACGCGCCCTGCCTGCTCCTGCCGGAGCGCAGGTTGGTCAGGGTCGCGCGCAGGAGTCCGGTCAGGTCGATCCCTATGTGTTCGTAAAAATGGAAATCCTCTGCGGCAAGCAGCGCCTGCTTGAGCGCGACGGGAACGTTTTCGATCTTGACGACTGCGCGCCGTTCCTCGCCGATTTCCCTTATCAGAAAGCCATCGGCGGTATACACACGCAAGGGGACACGTGGCCGATAGTCGGTCAGGGCGTCGAGATCGGGCAGTTTAGGCCAGATCCAGAAAGAGACCGACATCAGCGTGGCAAACCCCACCACCGCCACCGCCACCAACCCGGCGAGCGAACAGATGCCCCATCGCATCGCCTTTTTCATGTTCCAGCGCATCGTGCCCACATGTAAAAATTGAAAGGGGGGGTATCTTAGCCCGGAATCTCCGGCAACCGCATCTCCAACACCTTTCCTGTTTGTTTCTGCCGGAATTTCTGCAATTTTTCAAAAAGCCGGGCATCTTCATTTGCCAGCATGGCGATGGCGAAGAGCGCTGCGTTGGTCGCGCCGGATTCTCCGATGGCGAAGGTGGCAACCGGCACGCCTTTGGGCATTTGCACGATTGAGTACAGTGAATCGAGACCGGAAAGTGCGCGGGACTGGACGGGAACGCCCAGCACCGGCGTTTGCGTTTTGGCTGCCAACATGCCGGGAAGATGCGCCGCGCCTCCTGCGCCAGCGATGATGGCTTTCAGGCCGCGCGCCTTCGCGGTTTCGGCGTATTGAAAAAGCAGGTCGGGCGTGCGATGGGCAGAGACGACACTGGTCTCGAACGGCACGCCGAAATCCTTGAGAATGGCGGCTGCCGCCTGCATTGTCGGCCAATCGGAATCGGACCCCATGACGATGCCGACAAGCGGCGCAGTTTTACCCTTGGTTTCTTTCACGCTCCAACTCTCCGTTCCGCCGCTTCGATGGTGTTCGCCAGCAGCATGGTAATTGTCATCGGCCCGACACCGCCGGGCACGGGGGTAATCAGGGAGGCGACTTCTTTCACTGCCTCGAAATCGACATCGCCACAAAGTTTGCCACCCTCTTCCAAAGGCAGGCGGTTGATGCCAACGTCGATGACGACCGCGCCGGGCTTGACCATGTCGGCCGTAACGAATCGTGGCTTGCCTATTGCCGCCACGAGAATGTCGGCGCGGCGGGCATGTGCGGCCAGATCGCGTGTCTTCGAATGGCACACCGTCACCGTCGCGCTCGCGCCAAGCAGCAACAACGCTATCGGCTTTCCGACAATGTTGGAGCGCCCGATGATGACGGCTTCCCTGCCCGCCGGATCGATCCGGTTCGCTTCCAGCATTTTCATCACCCCATAAGGCGTACAGGGGATGAAACGGGGCTTGCCCCGCATGAGCGCACCGGCGTTGACCGCGTGGAAACCGTCGACATCCTTTTCCGGCGCGATGGTTTCGAGCACGGCTGCTTCATCGATGTGTTGCGGCAATGGAAGTTGCACGAGGATGCCGTGGATGGCGGGGTCGGCGTTGAGTTCTGTTATTTTCGCCAGCAAGGCTTCCTGCGATACGTCCTTGGGGAAGACGATTTTCATCGAGAAAATCCCTGCCGCTTCACAGGCGCTGACCTTGTTGCGCACGTAGACCTGCGAGGCCGGGTCTTCCCCGGCCAGGATCACCGCGAGACCGGGGCAAATCCTGCGCGCCGTGAGCGCCGCCACGCGGGGCCTGAACGCTGCTCGCAGTTCATCTGCCAAAACCCTGCCATCGATCAAACAAGCGCCCATCGAATACCCCGCTTCGGGAAAATGCTGATTTTATCAGCCTTGAACCTCTCACAGCCTGGCAGACACAATCCGCCTTATCAGACTGGCCAGCGAGGAAACTCCCATTTTCTCCATCACCCGCGCACGGTGGACCTCCACCGTCTTGATGCTGATGTCGAGATCACCGGCAATCTGTTTGTTGAGTTTGCCCGCGATGATGAGATCAAGCACCTGGCGCTCGCGCCTGGTGAGTTGGCCCAACCGCCGCGCCGTGTCGGCCCGGGCACAGCGATGCGCGCGTTCCTCGCTTTCCCGTGTCAGGCAGTGGTTGACAATCTTTAGTACTTCATCGGAGGAAAACGGCTTTTCGATGAAATCCGCCGCGCCTTTCTTGAGCGCCGTCACGGCCATCGCCACATCGCCATGACCGGTGATAAAAATGACCGGCAGCGCGGAACACCGCCGAGTGAGTTCCTCGAACAGTTCCGGCCCGCTCATGCCCGGCATGCGTACATCGAGCAACAGGCACCCGGCAGGATTTCCATTCCAGACGGCAAGAAAATCTCTGGCGCCGGAGAAAGCCCTGACTACATGGCCATGCGACTCCAGCAACCAGACGAGAGAATCTCGTTGAGCATCGTCGTCATCGACGATGAAAATTTGTTGCCCGAACGATTTTCCGGCCTCACGCGCCACTATACCCACCGTTTCATCCACGGGTCGCCTCCTCGACAGGCAGGGTAAACGTGAAGATAGTACCTCCTTCCGGCCCCGGTTCCGCGGTCAAATGCCCATCGTGGAACTCGATGATCGAGCGGCAAACAGGAAGTCCCATCCCCATGCCCTCTTCCCTGGTCGTGAAAAAGGGTTGAAGCAACTGTTCCAGCCCTCCCGCAGCGATACCGTGGCCCCGGTCGATCACCGCGATTTCCACAAAATGCCCGCATCCTGGCCGCGCCCTCACCGCCAGCACGCGCTCATCCTCCAAGGCATCCTTCATGGCATCGAACCCGTTGCGCGCAAGATTGAGCAACACCTGTTCGATCATGATCTGGTCGGCATAGACATCCGGCAAGCCGGGAGTGACCTCAACAGACAACCGGATGCCGCGTCGACGGGCATCGATCTCCATCAGAGCCAGCGCATCTTCCAGAATGGCGGACACGGGAGTCGCGCGGCGGCGCGGCTCGCTTTTTTTCACGAACGCGCGGATGCTCGCAATAATCTTGCCCGCCCGTTCAGCCTGGGCGGCCGCATTTTGCATGGCGGGCAGCAATTTCCCCGCGTCGGCTCCGGCCTGCATGCGCTTGACGCAGCCGTTGCAGTAATTGGCAATGGCCGACAGGGGCTGGTTGAGCTCATGCGCCAGCATCGAAGCCATTTCACCCAATGAAACCAGCCGCGCGGTGTGAGCGATGCGTTCCTCCTGCTGGCGGGCGATTTCAGCGGTTTTCTTGCGATCCGTAATATCGGTGGCAATACCCAGCCGAACGACACGGCCATCCACCCAGAGCACCGCCTGTTCCCGCACGTGATACCAGTTGCCGGTGCGCGGCTGTAACAGTTCCCCGTCGAAAAGCTCGCAGGGCGCATCCGTCGCGTCGATCCCGCGCGGATCGACCCGGTAGTCCCCGCGCTCCGGCAAGGGCACGGTCGCCCCGCGCAAAATCTGACCCACGGCGTCGAACCCGTGCAGCGCCTGGAAAGTGCGATTATTGAAAAGGATTTCGCCACTGCGCGCATCGGCTACGTATACGGCGGCCTCCAGCCCGTCCAGCACTGCCTTCAGCGGTTCATTTGCGCTGCTGGCTGTGGCTGCCGCGCTTATCATGCCTGTATTCTGCATACCTCTCCCGGTTCGACAAACTCGCGCCGCAACAGTTTAGCTTTGCGGAATCTGCTTGAGTTAAAATACGGTGATTGCATCAATTCACCGAGATTGAAACAATGGGCTTGGACATCATCCGTCTGAACGACATCCGACGCATATGCGACGAGGCCGAATGCCTCGCGGACGGCCCAACGGTGAGCGCCGCCATCGACCGCATGGCTTCGGATATTACCAAGCGGTTGTTCAATGCCGATCCGCTCGTTCTCGCGGTACTGAACGGCGGGCTCATCCTGACCGGGAACTTGCTGCCCAGGCTCGATTTTCCGCTTGAACTCTCCTGGCTGCACGTGACCCGCTACGGCCATCACAGCCAGGGCGGAGAAATCAAATGGCACGCATCCCCGAACACAAACATACAGGGGCGCACCGTGCTCGTCGTCGATGACATTCTCGATGTCGGCCATACCCTGCTCGCCATCATCGGCCAACTGCGCGGACAGGGCGCGAGCGAAATACTCACGGCGGTGCTCGTCGACAAGCAGCACGACCGCAAGGCTCTCCCCGGCCTCAAGGCCGATTTCACCGGGCTGGAATTACCCGACCGTTTTATGTTCGGTTCAGGCATGGACTATCGCGGGTACTGGCGAAACGCCGTTGGCATCCATGCCGTCAAAGATTTATGAATCCGGGACGACCATCGCAATGCTGATTACCTTCAAATCCAAGGCCGAAGCGGATGTCCTCATGTTCGGCGATGATGCCCGCCAATTGATTGTCCTGCTCGGCAAGGACGGCAAGGACGCGCAGGGCATCGTCACCGTCGAACAATTACCCAAAGCCATCGTGCGCCTGGAATCCGCCATCGAGGCCGAACGCGTGCAGCTCAACGCAAAGGGCGCCGATGAGCGCGAGGCCGAAGAAGAGGCCGAGGCCGAGGCCGGACACACCGGCATGGCCGCGCCCGTAAACTTTGCGCAGCGCGCCTGGCCGCTGCTCAACCTGTTGCGTTGCTCGCAGGCCGCCGATGAGCCGGTGACCTGGGTCGCACGATAAATATCGAGTTTGTCCTCTCCGTTGAACCCTGTTGGATTTTTTTTGGAGGTTTCCTGCTATGAATAAATATGCGGCTGAATTTGTTGGAACGTTCTGGCTCGTTCTCGGCGGTTGCGGCAGTGCGGTATTGGCTGCGGCCTTTCCGGAGCTTGGCATCGGATTGGCCGGGGTCTCGCTCGCTTTCGGCCTGACCGTACTCACGATGGCTTACGCAATCGGCCACATTTCCGGTTGCCACCTGAACCCGGCGGTTTCCATCGGCCTTTTTGCGGCGGGCCGTTTCGAGCGCAGAGAATTGCCGGTTTATATCGCCGCCCAGGTTCTAGGCGGCATCGCCGCCGCCAGCGTTCTGTACCTGATCGCCAGCGGCCAACCGGATTTCGTCCCGGGTGACTTTGCCTCGAACGGCTACGGCGAACACTCGCCGGGCGGCTACTCGCTTCTCTCCGCGCTGGTCTGCGAAATCGTGATGACTGCGATTTTCCTGTTCGTCATCCTTGGCGCGACGAGCCGGAAAGCGCCGCCGGGATTCGCGCCCATCGCCATCGGCCTCTGCCTGACGCTGATCCACCTGATTTCCATTCCCGTCACCAATACGTCGGTCAATCCCGCGCGCAGTACTGCCGTGGCGGTGTTTGCCGGGGACTGGGCACTCACGCAACTCTGGCTGTTCTGGGTAGCGCCCATCGTGGGCGGCATCCTTGGCGCGTTGGTCTACAAGGCTATTGATAAGGAGCAGGAGTGAACCTATCTTGATCCTCCCCGCAAGGGGAGGATCAGTGGCATGGGTTCAGGTTTACAGCCGGTGGCAAGCGTTGGCCGCCACCGTCAAACCCCTTTCTTGAGGCTCGCGGAAATGAAATCGTCCAGGTCGCCATCGAGCACGGCCTGGGTGTTGCCGACTTCATAATTGGTGCGCAAATCCTTGATCCGCGATTGGTCGAGCACGTAGGAGCGGATCTGGTGCCCCCAGCCGATATCGGATTTGCTGTCTTCCAGTTTTTGCTGCTCGGCCTGACGTTTGCGCAATTCCAGTTCATAGAGGCGGGCCCGCAGCATTTTCATGGCCTCGTCCTTGTTGCGGTGCTGTGAACGGTCGTTCTGGCACTGCACCACCGTGTTGGTCGGTATGTGGGTGATGCGTACCGCCGAGTCGGTCTTGTTGATGTGCTGGCCGCCCGCGCCGGAGGCGCGGTAGGTGTCGATGCGCAAATCTGCGGGATTGATCTCGACTTCGATGGAATCATCGACTTCCGGGTAAACGAACACCGAACTGAAACTGGTGTGCCGCCGCGCGTTGGAATCGAACGGGGACTTGCGCACCAACCGGTGAATGCCCGTCTCGGTGCGCAGGTAGCCGTAGGCGTATTCGCCGCTCACCTTGATGGTGCAGTTTTTGATGCCGGCCACATCCCCTTCGCCCTCTTCGAGCAGTTCGACGTTGAAACCTTTTTTCTCCGCATAACGCAGGTACATGCGCTCCAGCATCGAGGCCCAGTCCTGCGCTTCGGTTCCACCCGCGCCGGACTGGATTTCGACAAAACAATTGGCCGGGTCCATCGGGTGGGCGAACATGCGCCGGAATTCGAGTCCTTCGATGGTCTCCGCAAGAGATTGCAGGTCGCCCTCGACCGCTTCAAAGGTGCCATCGTCTTCTTCCGCCAGTGCGAGGTCGAACAATTCCTTGAGATTGCGCACATCACGACCGGCAGCCCCAAGGGTTTCGACAACATCTCCAAGCTGCCGTTTTTCGCGGCCCAGTTCCTGCGCACGCGCGGCATCGTTCCAGATGGCAGGGTCTTCCAGGGCACGGTTGATCTCCTCCAACCGGGTCGCTTTGACTTCGTAGTCAAAGATACCTCCGTAGCTCGCGCGTGCGCGCGGCAAGGTCGTTGATACGTTCGGCGATGGCATTCTGGCGTTCTGCTTCCATGACGGTGCTCCGATGTGTCGGAAAAGTCGCGTAGTATAGCCACTCTCATAGAGATATAGAGAGATATAGCCATCGGGTACCCTTCGTGTCATTGCGAACAAAACGAAGCAATCCAGAGATTTCTTTCAGAATGAGCCCGCAGGAAAAAATATCCATCCTGGACGATGCCGAAGCCCAGGTGCGCCGCGCCACAATGCGCAAACGCGCACTGGCTGCGCGGGGAGCCACGCCCGTTGAGCGCCGCGCCGTGTGGGAGGCAGCCATCATGGATCATCTCGATTCGTTGATCGCCCAACTCAACCCGCGTGTGCTGGCCTTTTGCTGGCCGTACCGCGCGGAGGCGGATTGCCGCGGATGGGTGGAACGCTGGCTTGCCGGGAACGCAAACCGTGTCGCGGCCTTGCCGGCAGTGCTGGAGAAGGACGCGCCACTCATTTTCCGGCGCTGGCAGCCGGGAGCGGAAATGGCGCCCGACCGCCACGGCATCCCGTTTCCAATCCATGGGGAGGCCGTTACACCGGATGTGACGCTCGTGCCGCTCAACGTGTTCGATGCCCGCGGGTACCGGCTCGGTTACGGCGGCGGCTATTTCGACCGCACGCTGGCCGCGATGCGGGTGGTTGCGGTAGGGGTCGGTTTCGAGCTTGGCCGCGAAATCGATGTCCTGCCACAAGCCCACGACCGCGCAATGCACTGGCTGGTGACGGAAGCCGGGGTTTTTCGCGGCGCATCCGCCTGACCCCGGCATCCCTTTTAAGCGCTTACTTCACCTCAAAATTGCAGGCAGAAAACTCCGCGTAATAGCGCCCCAGAACGGCGGTAAACTTCAGCACGCAATAATCCGGGTCAGCCACCCCTTCACGGTAATAAAGCATGTCGCCGTCGCGCCAGATCATTTCCTTCGTCGCGGCGTCCTCACACACCGCCATACTGCCTTGCAGCATCACGCCCCGGTAAGCGTCACGGTCGAAAAAATAGACGCATGCCCTTGGATCGGCGCGAAATTGCGCCACGCGCATGCTGGACGTGTTGGTGGTGAACCAAAAGGTCTTGATGCCGTCACGCTTGCGCGGTTCGAGCATGGCCTTGATGTTGGGAAAGCCATCCTGGCCGACGGAGCCCACGATCGACACATTCCTGCGGTCAATGAACTCACCGATCATTTCAGGTGTTACCTGCATTTTTTGCCTCCCTCTCCTTACGTTCGTTCCTGTTTCCCGCCGCTCGCTCCTGAAGCAGCAGGCGGTTCCTTTTTCTTCAATGACCACCCGGTTTTCTTCCAGTAGCCATTCTTGATCCACGCGGAAAGGCCCTGCCTCAACCAGCGAATGAGAATGTTTGCAAGCCAGAGCGTCCAGGCCAGCATGAGGACACGATAAAACCAGATGGGCAGGCTGAAGACCGTGACAACGGGCAACAGAGGATCGCTCCTGTCCACAAACCAGGCCAGTTTGCCGCCATAGGTGTCGTAACCGCGAATGACCATGTCGGGCATGCCAAGCAGGCCTTCCGGCACGCTGCGGATGAGCCCGTTCAGCATCGCGATGGTCAATATGACGATGCCTGCCTGCATTGCGTTGAACCTGTGCGCAGACCAGTCCGCGCAGGACCCGCATCGCACACGCCAGTCAATGACGATCAACCAGAGCGTGAGAATAAACAGCGTCAGCCACGAGAAGGTGGAAAAACCCAGTACGAGCAGGAACCATTGCCAGCGTTTGAGTGAAGAAACCCCGCTTCTCGCCAGCAGGAAGGCCAGCAGGAGCGCCGCCAGCAGTTCGCCCCAATAGAGCACCGCCGGACCGACCGCCGGACCTTTCGCGGCAAGAATCCAGCGTTGCTCACCGAGAGCGGTGCGCAAATCGATATTGGCGGCCGGCAAGCCAAGGTCGATCTCCGGGCTGGACGTGAGGAAACCGATATCTCCCTGACCGCGCAGCCGGAACATGTAGGTTTGCTCCCCCGGCGAAACGGGCAGGCTCAGACGGTTTTCGCTTGGTTGCAGATTGAGGGGTGTTCCGTTGCGCCGCACTTCGAGCACTTCCAGCTCCGGCGGCAGGGTAATGAGATGCTCGCCTCCCTGGCTTGCCCGAAGGCTGAATTCCAGTATGACATCACTGGCATGCTGACCCACATTGTTCTCCAGCCGAACCCGGTCGATGGCACGGATACCGCTCTCGGTCTTGACAGGCCAAGTCAGGGCGAGCACGAGTTTTTCGCCGGGCAGAGGATGAAATTCAAACACGACATCTTCCCCGCCGATGGACGCCACCGCCGGTGCTGCCTGATTGCTCCATAAAAACGACGTTCTTATGTTTTTCTCGCCACCGGAAAGCGTCACCGGCACGCCGTTCCACTCCAGGTGCCAGGAAGGGTTCACGGTGACACGCCAGGTTTCCGCATAATCCGACAGGGGCGGAGCGCGCAGTTCGATACTCTTCGCCTTGTCCAACCGGGCTACCCAACTGACCGAGCCGGTTTTGGTCGCAAAAGCCGCCAGGGCGCAGCCATCCTGAACCCTGACTTCGGGAGTGGTGACGTGTTCGCCGGACAACAACGGCACAGGGAAGGTGAAACCGCCTTCCACAGGCGCGATGCGCGTGACCCGGGTACGGAGGTTCCAGTCGAGATCAAAAACGAGATCGCGCTGTACGTGCACGAAAGGCGGAAATTGCTGTGCCAATGATGAAGAAGCCGCGCCAACGTTCCCCTCGCCTCTCCGATCACCGGATGATGTGGCAGTGGTTATACGGGAAAAATTGAGCGTCTCCCCCAGAAGACGCCCCTCGTCGACACCGTCAACCTGCCAATGCGCACTGCCAAACTCAATCTGCGCGGGCCGAATCGGGAAGCTGAGCGAGGCGGTATCACCGCTCACCGCGTATTCAAGCTGGACTTGATGGACGCCGCCCGGCAGGGCAACAAAGCTTTTCTCCGAGACGCGCAACACTGGCCACGTCTGCCCGTTGACACGGGCGCCGGAGAAAATCATCTGTTTGTCCGGCTCCGGCAACGCCAACGAGGCTGGCTCCCCGACGTGCGCCACGAGCAAAAGCCTTAATCGTGACGCATCGGCATCAACGCGCGCCCTGGACACATCGGCGCAAACCGGTGCGCACGCAGGCGCTTCGAGCAGGCGGGTTTTCAGTTTCCCCAGCAACTCGTCGGACGGAAACACGCCGCTGCCGGATTGAGCGCCTGCCGTCGCAGCGGCGGCAGGCGCCGTAAACCATAATCCGGCAGCGACAAGCCCGGCAAAACACAACACCGGTAATGCTGCCTTGGCCGGTGAAACCCCTGACGCGCGAGGTTTCCCCAACGGCACAGGCACGCCCACGCCGGGGAAGGCCACGCAGACCAAGCGCCAGACGAGCCAGCCCAGCAACGTGACCGTCAGCAGCCGCAGCAAGCGGGTCAGCCAAGGCGGACTGACCAGCAGGCGCACACTCTGCGCTTCGGTGACAGGCCCCGACCAGTGTAACCGGTAGAGATGCCCTACTTCCCAGGCCGGCTCGCCACCGCCGGTCTGCGTCACGGTGGATT
This sequence comes from Azoarcus sp., assembly GCA_031274995.1. Taxonomy (GTDB): domain Bacteria; phylum Pseudomonadota; class Gammaproteobacteria; order Burkholderiales; family Rhodocyclaceae; genus WRNU01. The sequence goes on along the minus strand of JAISPJ010000019.1, from coordinate 7,830 downwards.
GAGCATAACGCTGGCGGAATTCCGGCTCATGGGCGAGCTTGCTCTTCGCCGGGACCGAAGAGGACCCCGGACGCGCTTTTATCTGCGACTCGGGGGCAGCAGGAGCAGTGGCAGCAAGGGGAGGAGAACCCGCGGCCTGCCAAGGCTCAGCCAGTGCTTCGAAATCCGGTGCGGCCTCCCCTTCATCATTGAACTCGGCAATCCCCCTGGCTCTTCTCTCGGCAAAGGCCTCTTCTCTGTGCATGGCAGCAGGCGCAATCCTTGCCGCGTCCCTCTCTTCGAGTTGCGGATAGAGCGCGGCACGGATCTGCACCGGGATGAATACGACCGCCGCGCCGACGAAACATAGCAACGCAACGCGTTCACCGGCGAGCAGCACCTTTCTCAAACGTCCCTCCGGCATGGCCCGGCACAGCAAAGCCAGGATGACGGCGGCGGCGAAGGAATGTACCGGCGCGTCCGGCTCATGCATCGCCAACGTCAGATAAACCACGGCGACCACCCCGCCCGCCACGCCGAACAACCGCCAGGCCAACAGCGCGAAGAAGGCGGCGAGGAAAAGACTCAGAATCGTCCAGCGTTCCACCCATACGTTGCCCGAGACGCTATCCGCGCCCGGCACGGCAATCAACTTGTAACCGTAAGGCACGCGCAGCGCGGCATCCACGCTGTCGAACGCTTGTTGCCAGCCCGTGACCGCGACGCGGCTGGACGCATCCGTCTCCAGCCGCACGCCCGCGTTAAGCGTGACATTCGGCTGACGCCACTCCACGCCGGTCAACGTCTCGTCCGCTCCGTATGTCACCAGCAGCGCCGCCGACAAATCACCGGAGGCGCTCCGGGCATGCATCGCAAGGCTGTCGGCGCGCTCCAGCGTATAAGGCTTCGCCACATCGAACCGCCAGCCCTGGCGCATGGTTCCCTCGATGCGATCCCGCGCGAAAAATCCCTTGCCGGAAAAATCCAGCCACATATCACGTTGCAGCGTTAACCGCTGGCCTTCGCGTTCATTCTGCCCGCGGAAGCGTTCCTCGACCTGGAAACGCGCCCCGGGACCCACCACGAAAGCAGGCAGCGACAACCAGTCCCCGGATACGCCCGCCTGCCTGGGATCGACGGCAAGCATGTTCTCGCCGGGAGAAATTACCGTGGTACGCAGGGAGGGAACAGCCTCGTAGCTCCAGATTTCCTGCGCCCGTTCCTGAGAAAAGACGGGTTCGACGTTCTCCAGCGGCTGATCGAGCCGCGCCTGGATCTCGATCATCGTCTGCCCGGGCATCACCTGCACCTGCAAGCGCCCATCCGCATCCAGCCTCGCGGCCCAGGGCGAAGTGAGGCGCACCGGCACGAAATGCCGGGGCAAAATGTCCGGTACGCTCCATTCCCTCGCCTGGCCTGAAACCTTGAGACGCACCCGCGTCGTCAGAAGCGCCGGGAGGCCATCGGTGAGCTTGCGCAGCACTTGCAGATCAAGGCTGTCCCCTTCCCGCGCAACCGTACCTTCCTGTGCGCCCAGCGTCAGCGCCTTGCCGTGACGCTCCAGCGGCAGCACGGATTTGCCGTCGACCACGAGCGAGACCAGCGCCACGTTCTCAGGAATATCCATCGCCTGTGGCCGTTCCTGCCACGGAATCCAGCCGTTTACCGCATATCGCCCCTTCTTCAACCACACGACCGGCGCACCGCCGCGTGTCAGCACCGGGTGCGCCTTACCGTTGACCGTGACCTGTTGCGGCCAGTATTTGCGGTTACCGGGCAAAGGTACGGCACTTTCATACTGCAATTCCCAATTCTGGGAGAACTTCATGCCTCCGCCGCCCTGCCGCATGACATCCAGCTTCAACTCCCCCGGCCAGGCGCAGAAAGCACGGTCACGCATCCCCTCCACTTCCGGGCAAAGCCAGGCTTCCTGCCCATGCAACACCCAGCCTTTCCACGGCTTCAGGGATTCAGGAACAGGGTCGTCGCTGCCATCGGCGGCCACCGACGCCAGCGCGCGCGCACCGCACAAAGCCAACGCCAAGGCCACAATCCCTATCAAACATGACCCAAACCTTGTTTTCCGCCCAGAATGATCTTTCATCATTTTTGATCTCACCCGACGCATGCAACAAAAAATACCCTGCATAGGCAACCCGCACATGATAATGCAACCATGCTCCCCGCGCCGCTGCCAGAACCGTATGCAGAACATGATACGGCAGGATAGATGACCACCCGCGCAAACAGATGAATTGACCGACATGGTATCGGCATCAACGGATGGCGACGCCACGCGAACCGCGCTAGAATCCCGGCGCAATGAGTACTGAGCGCCCTGTATCCTCTTTTCCCCCTGCCCCCTATGGCTCACCGCAAAACCCTTGGCGACGCCCGGACGGCAGTGTGATTTCCTGCACCGAAAAATTGAAAGTGATGCAGGAAAACATGGAAGAACTGCGCCAGTACGCGCTGGATGCGCTGGAAGACGCAGTATTGATGGGCTGTGACGAAGCCCAGGCCAAGGAAGCCTTCCAATCCGTCATCGCGGCACTGGATTCCGGCTACGCGCCCGCCGAAGGCCCCGAACCCGCGCCGGAGACAAAAAAATAGGCGATATTATATTTGACCTACCCAGCGCCAAGATGAGTTAAGTTGTTATTTTTTGTCATCACACAGTTTGCCTGCGTAATCTTCCCGTTTTCTCGTCCAGTTTTGCTCAGTCTTCGTTCCGCCAAGGCCGCGTAGCGCCCCGAGGGGAAGAACCTGTCGAGACTCAACAGCTAATCTATGAAAATGGCGCTGACCGCTTGCGCGGCCAGCACCTTTACGCCCCGCACTACATGAAACGCGAGACGTTATGGTTTCTTTCTCTTGATTGTGCGACTTACGTTACTGCTTTTGCGCGCCGCCTGCGCGTGACTACGCTTACAACGCCAAGCCCTGCCAGCAGCATGGCCCAGGTTTCGGGTTCTGGAACGGGGCTGAGATTGTAGGTAAGGGAGATAGCGACAATCTCGCGGTCATCCACCCAACTGATCCCAAAATTATTTTCCTTTGGACGCATCACGATCGAAACACCTGGGGAAACAGGTTGGTCGGGCGCGAAAAGTTGAGCGAAAACATGGGCCAGCGACACGCCTTCAGATTCCCCTGCGTAGTAGACGAATGAATTTTCGAAGTCGAAAATGCCGAATGTGGAAAGCGGAAGGGCTGAATATGCCACTGCCCTGAGTTCATCCCGATCGAACGGATCGGTTGAAGAATAGCCTTCAGCTACGTTTTCATAGATATACCAATCACCGTCACCCGGTTGTGATATATAAAACCAGAAAAGTGAAGGATCAGTATATTGCTCTCTCTCAAAATGAGGCTCACCACTGGGATACACCGAGTAGTAATAGGTTTGTTCCGTAATAGTAGCGCCTGGATTGGAAGCAAACGGGTTGTCAGCATCCATGTACACATTAAGAAAGTGCACATTGAGGTCGGTGTGTTCCGGCATCTTGAGCGCAACACCCAGTGTTGCGAAACCTAATCCCGGGGAAAAGGAACTATTGAGTTTGTCATCGAAAAAATCAAAATATCCGCCTCCGGTAGCAACCCCAAATGTGGTTACGGTTTCGGCAAGCGCCGGGGTACTACCCGAAACACCCGCAATGGAAAGAGTCAGTGTGGCAGCGATCAGTAACGGTTTCATTTTCGCTCTCCTCTGAACAGCCCTATGCCTAGCGGCGTGTTATTAAACTTTTTGATAACATGCAAGAATTATGCCGTGGTTGTAATAGGTTGATTTAAACTGGTTTTGCTTGGGAGCCCCGGGGCGACTGTAAAAATTTTCGACGCTAATACGTCAAAAACCGAAGACTCCCTTGTTTTTCAGTGTCGCTTGTTTGCAAAGCAGATCAGGGTGCGGCCAGCTTTAGAGGTTAAGCAGATAATTCCCAAAAAAAAACTCAGCGGCGCATCCGCCTCACTGCGGCAGTTCCTGGACATCCGGCTGCGGAACCAGATCGATCAGCATGATTTCCGGGCGCCCGCTCGTGCGGATTCTCGGCCCCCAGGCCCCCACACCGGAAGTCACCCAATATTGCGTCTGGCCGCGCCTGTAATAGCCGTAAGCGTTTTCAAAAAGAAACGGCACGATGAAATTGAGAGGGAAAAACTGCCCGTTGTGCGAATGGCCCGACAATTGCAGAAAAACCCCCGCTTTTTCCGCTCCCTCCAGATCGGTTGGCTGATGGTCGAGCAGGATTTTCAGCGCGTCTTTATCCTCTTCGGAAACATCCGCAATGACTTTCTGTACGGGTTTTCGTCCAACGAAACGGTCCCTGCGGCCAATGAGCAGGATTTTTTCATTGGATTCCTCCCCGAGCATCACCCATTGGTCAATGAGCGTATGAATGCCGACCTGATTCAACAACCGCTTGCTCAGCGCGCCCCGTTCTTCAAGATATTCGTGATTCCCCATCACGCCCCATATGCCCAGCCGGGGCTTGAGCCGTTGCAGCACGCCAGCAATTGCCTGCGCCTCGGAAGGGGCGAAATCGTGTTCAAGAGTATCTCCTAAAAACAGCACTATATCGGGCGAAAGCGGCTCGATCAGATCGACCACGCCGGAAAGAAAACCGACCGAAGCAAGACGGCCAAGATGCAGATCGGAGAGCGCGGCAATCCTGAGCGGCGCAACGCCTGCGGGTACGGCCAGCTTTTCTTCACGCACCACCGGGTACTGCATATTGATCCAGCCGACAATACACATCACCACCGCCGCCACGGCAATCCCCGCGCAACTCCGGTGACGCCAGCGAACCCGCTCCTCCTCTGCGATGACAAGCCAGCGAAAACGCCGATTGAATAGCCGGAAAATGCAAAGCAATGCCCACACCAGTGCGGCGTGATACATGAACGCGAACCAGAAATGTCCCGCAAACGACAGGGCCTTGATCCAGAACGCATTTCCATCTATTGCGCGCGTAACAGGAAAGACCAGCGACAGCGCAACAGCAAGCAGGCAGAGACTTATCCGGGCCGCCCGCGAAATCCCGGGGCCACGCAAGGCGAAGTAAAACCGGGCGATGAATACGACATTGAAAATGACGTACAGCCCTTTGAGAATGGGGACAAAGGCAAGAAAACTGGACATGCGGCCGCTATGAAAAAACAAACCGGGCACGATGGTAACTTGCGCTCCCTGGCAGGTCATCAAATAATTTCAATTTTTTGCGGCATATCACTCCGCTTGCGCCCTGCCCTGTTGCACCCTCACCTCAATGTCGCGTCCTTCCGATTCCTGCAATCCCTTTCTGCCCATTCTCAAAAACGCCTGGCCGGTGCTGGTGGCACAACTCGTCTCCATCGGCATGATGGTGGCCGACACGGTGATTGTCGGGCGTTATTCCACGCAACATCTGGCTGCCGTCGCGGTCGGTTCCGGGCTTTACGCCACACTGGCGCTGAGTCTGGGCGGTGTGTTACAGGCGCTTGTCCCCATCGTCGGCCAGTATTACGGCGCGGGCGAACAGGAACGGATCAGCTCAAGTGTGCGCCAGGGACTATGGCTTGCGGGGCTGCTCGCCTTGCTGGGCGTGGCACTGCTCATCAATCCCCGCTGGCTGCTCGCCCCCGCGCGGCTTGAGCCGGATGTCGAAAACATTGCCGTCGGCTACATGCGCCTGCTCGCCCTGTCGCTGCCCGCCTCGCTGGGTTATCGCGCTTTTCACGCCACGGCAACCGCGCTGGGGCAACCACGCCCGCTGATGCTCATTGCTTTTCTCGAAACGCTCGGACATATCGTACTGGCCTGGTGCCTTGTCGGCGGGCATTTCCATTTGCCCGCGCTCGGCGCGACCGGGGCGGGATTATCACAGGCCATCGTCAGTTGGATCAGCCTTTGGCTGTGTCTCTGGTTGCTGAAGAACAACCCGCGCTTTACCCCTTTACAGATATTCACCTGCCGGGAAACTCCGCGCTGGCAGGCGCAGAAGGGACTATTGCGCCTCGGCCTCCCGATTGGCTTCTCGTTCCTGGTGGAAGTCAGCGCCTTCACCTTGATGGCGATCTTCATCGCCCGGCTGGGTACGGAAACGGTCAGCGGGCATCGCATTGCCGCCAACCTTTCCGCCTTCGTCTACATGTTGCCGTTGTCACTGGCAATCGCTACCGCCGCCCAGGTCGCGCAATCGGTTGGCGCACGCAACGAGGCGCTGGCGCGCGGCTACGCCTTTGCCGGGCTGAAAATCGCCTGCACTTTCTCGGTCATCCTCGCCGCCGCGATGCTATGGCTGCGCACGCCCATCGCCTGGCTCGCCACGGAGGACCCGAAAGTCGCGGAAGTTGCCGCAGCTCTTGCCTTCTACATTGCGCTCTACCAGTTTTTCGACGCCATACAGACCGTCGCCTGCTTCGCGCTGCGCGCCTACAAGATCAGTCTGGTACCGCTCCTGATCCACCTCGGCTGCTTCTGGGGGCTTGGTCTGGGGTTCGGTTACTGGCTTGCCTTTCTTGCTCCCGTACCACAAGGTGCCGCCGGTTTCTGGCAAGCCGCCGTAGTATCCACCGTTACCGCCTCCCTGCTCTTCGGCGGGTTGCTCTGGCGGGTAACAAGGCAACGATCCCGGACGGAATAAAACCCCGGCGTCAATAGCCATTGATTTTTGACCTGCCGGGGGTGCGGCAGAAATCTTGGACTCGTTCATGCTGCAAGTCCGAAGCCCACTCTCCGGTATGAGCGTCCCCGACGCGGCGGGCCGGGAATGCGTTTAACGCTTCGAGAACTGTTTGGCGCGGCGGGCTTTGTGCAGGCCGACCTTCTTGCGCTCGACTTCGCGGGCGTCGCGGGTCACGAATCCGGCCGCGCGCAGGTTCGCTTTCAGGGCGGAGTCGTAGTCGATCAGGGCGCGGGTGATTCCGTGGCGCACCGCGCCGGCCTGGCCGGATTCGCCACCGCCGACCACGTTGACCAGGATGTCGAACCGGCTCTCGTTGCCGGTGAGTACCAACGGCTGACGGACGATCATCCGTCCAGTCTCGCGGGAAAAGAACTCATCGACCGGTTTGCCGTTGACGACGATGCTGCCGGATCCCGGCTTGATGAACACACGCGCAACGGCACTCTTGCGGCGACCGGTGCCGTAGTTGTAAGTGACGGCCATCTCAGGGCTCCTCAGATTTCAAGAACTTTCGGCTGCTGGGCAGTGTGCGGATGTTCCGCGCCCGCATAGCATTTCAATTTTTTGAGCATCGCGTAACCGAGCGGCCCTTTCGGCAACATGCCCTTGACGGCCTTCTCCAGCACGCGCTCCGGGAAACGCTGTTGCAGCTTGGTGAAATTGGTTTCACGGATGCCGCCCGGATAGCCGGAATGGCGGTAATACTTTTTGTCGGTCGCCTTGTTGCCGGTGACGCGCAACTTGTCGACGTTGACCACGACGATGAAATCACCGGTATCGACGTGCGGCGTGTAGATGGTCTTATGCTTGCCACGCAGACGACGCGCCACTTCGGCGGCCAAGCGCCCAAGCACCTTGTCCGCGCCATCGACGACAAACCAATCGCGCTGAACTTCGTGCGGCTTGGCGGAAAACGTTTTCATGTAAAACCTCGAAGCGTGCGTACGGAGCCGAGACAAAACCCGGCCTAAACGGAAAGCGCGGAAGGATAGCACCATCCGGGACAAGCGTCAATCATGACGCTGCGTACAGGCTTCAGATTTTGAATTTCTCCACGGTAGTGCGCATGGCCCGCGCCAGTTGCTCGATATTCCTTGCCGAATCGGAAGAACTGAGCGCCGCGGCGCTGTTTTCCTCCGCCGCCTGGGCGACGCGCTCGACCTGCTGCGCGATCGACTGG
>JAISPJ010000036.1 GCA_031274995.1 Azoarcus sp. | reverse complement strand
TTGTCCGCGACGACGGTATCCGCCAGTTCAAGCGGCTTTTTGCCGCCGGTTTGCCGCCGGATGACACCGGCCAGTTCAAAATCGGGGCTGGCTTCAATGGCTTCGACGGCGTATTGACCGATGTTGCCGTAACCAACGACGGCGGCTCTTTTCTTTGACATATGTTTCTCCGGTTTTCTCAAGTAGCGTGACGACGCTCAAAGGTATATAGGGTATAAGATTTTATGGATTCGTGTGCGGCCTCGAAGTTCCATTGAACGACAACACATGCGCTCCCGGAAAGTGATCCTCCCTCAAGGGCCGCTACCCTGACTGCCAACCGGAGTGAGCGCCTCCAGCAACACCGGTACGGCGTCAAAGCTGCGCTCAAACAGATTATGGAGCACAGGGCCGAGGTTGCCCATCAGCAGGACAAGGGCAAAAAAGCCCGTGAGCATTGTGACGGGAAAACCGATGGCGAAGAGATTGAGTTGGGGCGATGCGCGGGTAAGCACGCCCATTGCGATGTTAGTGACGAGAAGCACCGCGAGCATGGGAAGCGAGAGCAGGAAGCCGGTAGCGAAAACGGCGGCCCCGGCGCGGGGGATGAAGCTCCAGCCCTGCCCATTCAGCCCCGCGCCGACCGGCAGCCATTCAAAGCTGCGTACCATCAGTTCGACCAGAACCAGATGGCCGTCGAGGGAAAGGAAGAGCAGTGCGGCAACCATGCTCATGAAATCGGCGAGCACGGCGCTTTGGCCGCCGGAGTTGGGATCGAAGAACAATGCAAAGGAAAGCCCCATTTGCATTCCGATGAAGGAGCCGGCAACGTCGACGGCGGCGAAGACGAGCCGGATGGTGAAGCCGATGGCGGCTCCGATGAAAACCTGCTGGCCAAGGATCAGCAAGCCAATGCCGGAGCCCGGCGCAATGTCGGGCATGGGCGGCGCGGCAGGCAGGACGGCAACCGCGATGCCAAGCCCGGCAACCAGACGCACGCGCACAGGCATCCCGCGATTGGAGAAAATAGGGGCAGACATCATCATCCCGAGCAGGCGCACGAACGGGTACATGAAGGCGGCGAGCCAGGCATCGAGCTGGGCGGATGTGAAGCTGAAAACCATGGAGGAATGTTCCCCGGCGTTTCTTTGATTCGCTCTTGCCCTGCCCTAGCCGATCATCGACGGGATGGAACTGAGGAGCTGCCGCATGAAGTCGGTAATGGTCGTAATCATCCACGGCCCGGCAAGCACGAGGGTGATGAAGATCGACACGACCTTGGGTACGAAGGTGAGGGTCATTTCGTTGATCTGGGTGGCCGCCTGGAAGGTGCTGACGATAAGCCCCGTAACGAGCGCGGCAAGAAACAGCGGCGCGGAAACCATGAGGGTAACTTCAATGGCCTGACGGCCCAGATCAATGACGGCTGCGGGGGTCATGGTTGGTTCTCCAGAAGCAAGGGAGGCATTCTTTCAGCCCGTCAGGTAGAAAAGCTGCGCACCAGCGAGCCGATGACCAGCCCCCATCCATCGACGAGCACGAACAGCATGAGTTTGAAAGGCAGAGAAACGATGACGGGCGACATCATCATCATGCCCATCGACATGAGGACGGAGGCGACGACCATGTCGATGATGATGAAGGGGATGAAGACGATGAAGCCGATCTGAAAGGCGGTTTTGATCTCGGAGGTGACGTAGGCGGGAATGATGACGCGCATCGGCAAATCCTCGGGCTTTTCGACCCGTTCGATTTTCGCCATTTCGCTGAAGAGGGAGAGGTCGGATGAGCGTACCTGATGGAGCATGAAGGCGCGCATGGGAACGGTGGCGCGATCCAGCGCCTGACCGATATCGATGCTGCCTTCGGACATGGGCTTGTATGCGTCGGTGTATATCTGCTGTAGCACCGGGGACATGATGAAGAAAGTGAGAAAAAGCGCCAGTCCGAGCAGCACCTGATTGGGTGGCGAGGTCTGTGTTCCCATTGCCTGGCGCATGAGGGCGAAAACAATGATGATGCGGGTGAAACTCGTCATCATCAGCACCGTCGCGGGAATGAAGCTCAACAGCGTGAGCAGCAGCAGGGTTTGCACCGGCAGGCTGTAGTGCGTGCCGCCGCCGGGCGCGGGGGTGGCGGTCAGCGCAGGCAGCCCCTGGAGGTTGAAGTCGATTTCCTGCGCACCGACGGCCAGGGGGAGCATGGCGAGCAAGGCCGCGACAGCAGAAAGGGGGACTCTAATCCGCATCGCGACGGCCTTTCAATGCTTGGGCCAGCCGACTGGCGAAGGAGTTGACGAGCGCGGTGGCGGATGCGGGGCCGGGATTGGCGCAAGGCGCGACGGGCATGGGCACAAGGGGCAGTTCGCCATGTTCGAACACATGCAGGGCGCGCACATTGTTCGGTGTGACGCCGAGCATGAGTATTTTTTCGCCGACTTCGAGCAATACCACTTTTTCTCGCGGCCCGACCGCCGTGACGCCGAGGATGCGCAGAAGCCCGTTACCGCGAACGGGAGAGGAAAAACGTTTCAGCAGCCAGACACAACCGGCGAGGATGCCAAGCACGAGCACAAGTCCGAAAAGCATTTGCCCGAAACCGGCAAGCGGGTCGGGGATGGCAGTGGATGCGGATGCCTCGGCAGCGGCCTGGCAATAGGCGGGAAACAGGGCAAACGCCGCCAGGGCGGGCAGCAGTACGGACAGAAAAAATACTGGCGGCAGCTTCATTGCGGTCTCGCATGGCCGGCTTGGCTCAATGGTGAAGTTTGCGCATGCGTTCGGCGGGGGTGATGATGTCGGTGAGGCGTATCCCGAATTTGTCATTGACGACAACGACTTCGCCTTGCGCAATCAGGGTTCCATTGACCAGCACATCCATTGGCTCCCCGGCCAGCCCTTCGAGTTCCACGACGGAACCATGCGCCAGTTGCAACAGGTTGCGGATCGTGATCTTGGTGCGCCCGAGTTCGACGGTGATCTGGACGGGAATGTCCAGGATCATGTTGTAGTCGTTGAGCGAATTGGGCTTGCTTCCTTCGCCGAAGTTTTCAAAAAGCTGGCTTGCCGGTTTCGCCTGGTAGGGTGATTCGGCGGCGGCGGCCAGATCGGCAGCCACTTTTTCGGCTTCGTCGTCCAGCGCGCTCTCGCTGGCCGCCTGCTCCTGCATGGCAGCGGCCCAGTCGTCCTCGTTGATATCGTCATTGCCGGTTCCGGCCCCGGCTTCGGCTGTAATGCCTTCCGCGTCGGCGGTCTGCTCCTGTTCCTGCATGGCAGCAGCCCAATCGTCTTCATTTACCGGAGTTTCGGCTGCGGCAATGTCTGAAGTTCCGGCGGTTTCCCGGGGCTCGGCGCTGTAGTCGTCGTCAGCCATTGTGTTGGCCTCCTGCCAGCAAATTGAGAGGTTCGCTGCTGCCGATCATCTTTTCAATCATGATGGCATATTGACGGTTGCGGGTTCCTGAGTGGCACTCGATCACAGGCACGCCACCGATTTCAGCTTCCAGAAATTCGGCGACACTGAGCGGGATCACGTCGCCGACACGCATGTTGACGATGTCGCGCAGGGTGGATTTGGCCGTACCGAGATTGCAGACGAGTTCGACTTCCGCGCCCTGCAATTCCTGCGACAGCATCGTGATCCAACGTTTGTCCTGGGTCAGATGGTCGCTTTGCATCGTCGAATAGAGCAGGTCGCGGATGGGTTCCAGCATCGAATAGGGAAAACAGATATGCATGTCGGACTGGACATCGCCCATCTCCAGCGTAAAGCTGGTAGCGACAACGATCTCGGAAGGTGTGGCGATATTGGCAAACTGCGAATTCATCTCGGATCGCACATATTCGAGTTCGATCTGAAAGACCGGCGCCCATGACTTGCTGTATTCGGTAAACACCACGTTGAGCAGGCCCTGGATGATGCGCTGTTCGGTGGGCGTGAAATCCCTGCCTTCCACCCGTGTCTGGAATCGCCCGCTACCGCCGAACATGTTGTCGATGACGGTGAAGACGAGCTTGGGATTGAACACGACCAGCCCGGTTCCGCGCAGCGGCTTGGCGAGGATCAGATTGAGATTGGTGGGTACGACCAGGTTGCGCACGAACTCGGCGTACTTTTGCACTTTGATCGGGCCAACCGAGATTTCGATGTTGCGGTGCATGTAGTTGAAGAGGCCGATTCTCAGATAGCGCGTGAAACGTTCGTTGATAAGCTCCATCGTGGGCATACGCCCGCGCACGATTCGCTCCTGGGTGGCCATGTTGTAGGCACGCGCGCCCCCCGGTTCAGCTTCCTCGTGGCTGGGTTCGTCAACCTCTCCATTGACTCCGCGCAGCAGCGCGTCAACTTCTTCCTGGGAGAGAAAATCCGTGGACATGGCACGCGCCCGTCATTGAACGATGAATGAATTGAACAGCACGCCCTGGATTGGCCCATACGGAGCATGGGTTTGCGGCACTTCAGACGGCGGTGGCTGAACGCCGAACATGGCGTTCAGCCCCAACAGGATCTCGCTTTGCAGCCTCTCCTGACCCTTATCGTTTTGTATGTCCCGAAGGAATTTCGAGGTCAGTATCAGATTGATGCGGTTACGCATCTCGGGCATCCAGCCCTTGAGCGCTTCGGCAGTCTTCTGCTCATTGACCCTCAAGACAATGTCTGCTTGCAGATAGTGGCTGCCCTCGTCTTCCGTGGTCTGCAGGTTGACGGTGAAGGGGTCCAACTGAACGAATACCGGCGCCTTGTTGATGTCAATTGCGGAGACGAACGGCACTTGTACAGGCGCAGCGGAGAACGGGGGCGGCGGTACCACGCTTTCTACGGGGGTTTCATGGGCGGTGCCGGTACTTGCGCTTTTTTTCATCACCAGCAACGCGCCGATCCCCACAACCGCGAGGAGGAGGACAAGCACCGCGATCAGCAGGATGATGAGCAACAGCTTGCCGCCACGCTTGGCAGGCGAAGCCACGGAAGCAGGGGAAGGTACTGCTTGAAGCTGTTCGGAAGAAGTATTGGCCACTTGCGCCATCTTGGTTCTCCTTTTCTACGCTTCATTATCGCTGGCCTGTATTCCCGCCAAGCGCGGAAAAGTGGGGCGTAGCACCCCTTATTTACCCGCTTCAGGCAAAAGTATTGACCAGTCCGTGATCCAGTCTCGGCCAGTTCTGTAGCGTGATACCCGTGGCGCCGCCATTGTCATCATGAATATCATGGGCACCGGTTGTGCCGACGCCTGCACGGCGGGGGAGTTCGCCGTCTTGCGCCCGATCTTCGGCAGAAGTATCCACACTGGCTTCCCCAAGGCTGATCCCCGCTTGCTCAAGCAATTCGCGTAAACGGGGCATGGCCTGTTCCAGCGCTTCGCGCACGGGCTGCGAGGAAGCCAAAAACCGGGCCGTGCCTTGATCGCCGCTGAGATGGATCGAGACTTCAACCTTACCAAGGAGGGGGGGAGTAAGGATGAGTTCAGCGCGGCTTTCGGCACGGCCCAGCATCCACATGACACGGTTGCCGATTTCCTCGGCCCAGGCTCTTTGCCCTGCGCCGGCCGGAATGGTGAATTGTGGCAAGGCCGCACCCGCCTGCATGGAGACCCGGGGCGGATTCAGCATGGAAATATCTCCGGCGTTTGCCGTGATTCCGGCCTGGACGGTTGGTGCGCCGCCACCTTCGCGCGAGGCTGCCGGAAGCGCATTGGTGGCGTTTGTCATCATGCCGGATACGGCGCAGGCATTGATCCGTGCCGGAAGCTCTTTGCCCGTACCGGATAGCGCGGCAAAGCCATCCGCAGAGACCGGGTGCCGGAGGGGTCGGCCCGTGAGCGGGGCCGACGTGTTTGGGTTCGTCCCCTGGCCATCGCTGCTGCCGCTCCCGGCATTGTCTTCCATGCCCATATCGGCCTGCATGGCAGTGGAAGCCGCAGTATGCACGGGGAGGCTGCCGGACGCTTCAGGATGCAGGGGATGCCCCGCGCTGCGCGCAATCGTTCCTTGGGCAGATGCCCCCGGGGCGGACTCGTTCTCCGGGACATCTTCTGCGATTTCTCCGGCAATTCCGCTCAACAGGGCGGCAATCGTTGCCGGTAAATCCGGCGAAACCACAATATCGGCGAGTTGGGGTTGGAGGGGGCACCCGGTTGTTGTGTTGTTCCCGGCAGTTTTTTCCTTTTCACCCGCTTCAGCGGATTCGCTGGTTTCAACGGGATCGCCGGTTTCAGGGTCTGCATGGGGGGGAGGAGGGGGTTGCGTCTCGTCTGGCCGTTTTACGGTTTGTTTGCCTTCTGGCGGATTGTTTTGGCCGCTTGCGCGCACGGGCTCCCGTGCGGGTTCTTGTAATGGGCTCGGGTGTCTGGAGTCGGTCGCGGAGGAATCGCCGGACGCGCGAGGAGCTTCGGGAGGAGAAGGTCCGCGAGCCGGTTGAACGTTCGCCAAAGAAGGGAGTTCGGATGGCCGGGCGTCGATGCCACTTTGCACCTGCCCGCGCAAAAGGTCGGAAAAATTCAGATTGAGCAGGCCATTGCCAGCGTTACGGCTGATATCGGGGTTTGCCGCCGCACTGGAAGCGGAGAGACTCAGCGTGCCGCTGGAAACCGGGGTGGCCATGATCTTGCCCTCGTTTGCATGTACTCATGCAGTCTCAGCAAAGACTGTGCCAAGAGAGAACAGGGTCAGGAGATGTCTTTTTTATGTTCGCGGAATTTTCGGCTGGCGTGCTCGTCGCTGGTGCGCTGTTCCTGACGTGATGCCTTGCGGGCGAGTTCGCTCTGGAAACGCTGCGAAAGGGTGTCGAAGGCGCGCACTTTGGTGTGCTGCTCCACCCATTGCTGCTGCCCCTGCGAGGTATGCAAATGCGATTGTTCCACAACCTGCCGCTGGACATCGATGGCTTCGTCGATACGGCTGAGGAAATTGGTGTAATTGCGCATCGCTTCGGAACCGATGCCGCTGCGCGCCGCTTCGATGAAACGCTCGCCATATTCGCTGCGGTACCCCTGGAGCAGTTCCAGTTTTTGCTGGCTGCTGCGTTCAGAGGCAATCAGCTCCCCGAGTTCACGGGTCACTTCATCCATACGGGTGTTGGCGAGATCGAGCAGAGGCTGAAGAGGAAATTTCGCGGACATTAAGGATCGCCCGGATTGGAGACAACCCCATTGTAGCGAATGCGGATGAAGACAACCCTTCCCGATTTCACGCTTTCGTACAAACGCGGTTCTTGCCCGCGCGTTTGGCGGCGTACATGGCTGCGTCTGCCCGTGAGAGCGCCGTTTCCAAGTCTTCCTCGGGAGAGAACCGGGCAATGCCGGCACTGAAGGTAACGGGCAAAAGTTCGCTGTCATGGGCGTAGAAAACCCGACAGGCCAGTTCGCGCTGCAATCGCTTGAGGATGGAACTGGCGGCATCGGGGACGGTATCCGGCAGCAGGATGACGAACTCCTCGCCGCCGTAACGCGCAACCACGTCCTGCGGGCGCAGGGTTTCGGTTAAGGTGCGGGCAAGGTGACACAAGACTTCATCACCCACTCCGTGGCCGTATACATCGTTGACGTTTTTGAAATCGTCTACGTCAATCAGCGCGACGCACAGAGGCGAACCATTGCGGCGCGCACGGGAAATTTCCCGTTTGAGCGCCTCGGCAAGCCCCTTGCGGTTGAGCACGCCGGTGAGCGGGTCATGGCTCACGAGCCGACTGGCCGTGTCCAGTTCACGTTGCAGGCGCGCAATTTCACGGTTGGCCCTATTAACCTGTTCGCGCAGTTCGGTCAGTTCCTGCCCGGTGCGCAGAGCCAATTCCTTGGTCTGGTGGGTTCCAAGCACCAATTCGCCGACGACTTCCGAGAGGTCGGCGATGTTGCTGGCTTCGCCGATGCGACGTGCGCTGCGATCAAGCAACTCTTGGTATTCGCCGGTCGTGCCGGTGACTTCCGAGAGACGGTCGATGAAACCGGCGAGCAGCGCCTTCAGGCGGGCCTGGGCTTCGGTGAGTTCGCGCTTGAGGCGGCTTTGCTTGTCGATGACTTCGCGCAGTTGTTGGCCGACAGCATCGATCACCCGCAAACTGAGCGAGCCGGAAAACGCCCCGGCGATGGCGGATAGTTGTTCGTGCAGCCAACTGTCGTCGACAACCAGTTCCCGGATGTTGGTGACAATCAAGCGCAACAGGTCGAGCAGCGCCTTGCGCATGGCAAGGTGTTCCGGGCCGAGCCGCTCCATGCGGCTGACGACTTGTTCGAGACGGGAAGAAAAATCACTGCGTACCGGCTCGGCGCTGAGCAATTCGTCGGAGAGGGAGCGTATTTCCCGTACCAAAGATTCATCGTCCTCGACCAGCGGGATGGTACCGTTTGCCAGCACGCTGGCAAGGAGCAGGCGCAGGGGCGTTTCCAGGAGAGTTTCGCGCACAGGCTCAAAGGGAATATCCATATCGTCCCCGTATCCGGTTTGGTTGAGTTTGGATTTTGCCGCACTCTTGGACGGCTGGCGAGATTTTCTGGGCGGAGAATGCGTCATGGGGAAACCTGTACCTGTGATAGAGAAGCAATATCTTGCTCCGAACAGGGCGTTATGCCACAAAAAAATTGCATTGAGGCTGTCTGTTATGGTTTTTCCTGCCGCCTTCCCGGGCAATTCCCTTCACGCCACGTCCCCTGGCAGGAGTTCGTCGGTTTGATGCAGTGACGGCGTGTATTCGACGACCCATTGCCGGATGTCACACCGCACGGTTTCATCGTCGAGCGGAGCGGAGCATTCCAGCCAGTTTTGCAGGCTGCCGAGAAAACCCTCGTCGACTTGGCGTGAACGCGCAATCCGCAGTTTCGGGTGAGGCGTAGGGAGCGTCTGTTCAGTATCGGCCAGCAACTCTTCGTAAAGCTTTTCTCCCGGACGCAGGCCGGTGAATTCAATGCCGATCTGCGCTTCGGTGTATCCCGACAGGCGAATCATGTTGCGTGCCAAGTCGACAATTTTTACCGGCTGCCCCATATCAAGGACGAAAATTTCCCCTTTCTCTTCCTGGGCTGCGGCCTGGAGCACCAATTGCGCCGCCTCGGGAATGGACATGAAGTAACGGATGACTTCCGGGTGTGTCACGGTAACAGGCCCGCCTCGGGCGATCTGGGCCTGAAACTTGGGAACCACGCTGCCGGAACTGCCGAGCACGTTGCCAAAACGCACAATCCCGAAACGGGTATTGCTCAACGCGGCAAACGCCTGGCAGGCCATTTCGGCCAGCCGCTTGGTCGCGCCCATCATGTTGGTCGGGTTGACCGCCTTGTCGGTAGAGATCAACACGAAACGTTCCACATTGTGCCGATGGGCGCGACAGGCAAGCCGGAGCGTACCGAAGACATTGTTGGATACCGCCTGCCAGGCGTTGCCTATTTCCATCAGGGGAACGTGCTTGTACGCGGCGGCATGAAAAACGTCCTGCGGTTGCCAGATAGAGAAAACCTCTTCGATGCGTGCCTCGTCCCGGATGTCACCGATCAGCGGGACAATTTCCACTTCAGGACGGTGGGAAGCGAACCATTCCGTAATCGAATAAAGCGCGAATTCGCTTATTTCCAGCAGGATCAGCCTTTTCGGCTCGAAATTGGCAAGCTGGCGGCACAATTCGCTGCCGATCGACCCGCCCGCGCCTGTGACGAGAATCGTGCGGTGGGCAAAAATCTGATGCACATGCGCCGCGTCGATATGTACCGGCTCGCGCCCAAGCAAATCTTCGATCTCGACCGGGCGCATGGCATCGATTTCCACCCGGCCACACATCAACTCCTCGATGCCCGGCACGATGAACACCTTGGCGTTTGCGTTCACGGCAATGTTGGCGACGCGCTGGATAGCTGTGGGCGGAGCCGAAGTCATGGCGAGGATGACATGCGCCGCATGGTATTTTTTCAGTGACCGGGGCAGGGCATCGGAGCCGCCCTCGACGGGAATGCCGTAGAGTTCCCGCCCCCACTTGCTTTTGTCATCATCGAGCAGCGCGACAACCCGCCAGTCGGCACGGTGTTCGAGCGCACGTACCAGCATCTTGCCGCTATTGCCCGCGCCAACGACGATAACCGGTTTCCCGGACGCGGAGAGGCCACGGTACATCCAATGTTCTTTCCACATCCGCCAGGCCAACCGGTCGCCACACATGATGGTGACGAGCAACAACGGATAAAGCACGAGCATCGAGCGCGGCAGTGCCGACCCCGGAACATTGAAAAGCGCCTTGATTATCAGCAGCCCGGTAGCCGAAACGGCAATCGCGCCTAACACGCGCTTGAGATCGGGGATGCTGGCAAATTGCCATATGCCGCGATACAGTCCCGCCCAATAGCAGGCCAGGGCGTGAACAGGCAGCAATGCCGCAAGAATCAGAAACGTGGAAGAACCGCTATCGGATGGCCAGACAAAATTGAAGCGGATCAACATCCCACCTACCCAGGCAATGACAACAGCCAGCAGGTCGAAAAGAAAAACCAGGAAAGTACGTGCTGAAACGCGAAATGGCATAGAGGATTATTGTAATGGAAGTATGTCAATCCGTGCCATGACGCGATGTCGTGCCATGACGTGATGTCAGTACATTAATGCTGTGGATGTTTACGGAAATATGCCACAGTCTGCGCCAGAGAATCTTCAATCCCATAAGGGGGAGTCCAATTGAGCAAACGACGGGTATGCTCGATATCAACCTGCATAGCGGTTTTCAAACGCTCGATCAGCGCGGGCCGCCCGGACGCGCGGTTCCTGAACAACCAGGCGGACATGGATGGAGAATGGGAGAGTTTCGGGGGTTTTCCCAGCATCTCGCCAAGCCGGGACAACAAGGCGGCGAGCGTCAAATCCTCACCGTCGCTCACATGCAGGATATGCCCGGCGGCGGCTGGGTGATGAACGCATCGCGTCAGCGCATCGACGAGGTTGCTGCGCGAGATCATGCTGCGCCGGTTTTCGGCGCCCGCCAGCGGCAAGGGCTTGCCGCAATCGAGCCATTGCATCAAGGCATGGAAATCGCCCTTCACACCCGGCCCATAGCAAGGGGGCGGGCGGACGATGACAACTTCCATGTTGCTGCTCGCGGTCAGCGCGAACAGCGCACGTTCGGCCTCGAGTTTGGAAATGGCATGCGAGCTGACCGGCGCAGGTACGGATTCGACGGAAAATGGCCGGCCCGGCAGAGACTGTTCGCCGCAGACCTCGACCGTGCTCACGAACACGAAGCGTTGCGCCCCGGCACGCGCCGCCTGGCTGGCGAGCCGCACGGAACCATCGACATTGCAGCGACGATACTCTGCCAGCGCGTCAGAGGCGGACTCATTCATGCCCCGAGGACGACTCGCGCAATGGATGACCACATCAACGCCGACAAGTGCGCTTGTCCAGTCCTCAGGAGCTTCAAGCCCATCAAACTGGAAAACCACCGCGTTGTCCGATTGCCAGGAAAGCGGGGATCTGACCGGCAACCTCAGGCGATGCCCCTCCGCGAGGAGCCGCCGGGCCAGTGCCTGCCCGATGAAACCGCTGGAACCGGTAAGGAGTATCTTGCTCATAGACGAACACGCGCCGAGTTTCGTTTCAGTCCCCAGCACTCATGAGGGCTGAAGGATAGATGCCTTAGGCCAAGTATAATCTGTACCCCCAGTTTGAAGAGTAAATAAGCCCTCTCATGCAATCCCTGTGGATGGTCGTTGCCGGTTTTCTTTTTGCGGGCATGGGGGTGTGCGTCAAACTCTCGGCGAAGGAAGGATATTCGCTGGCGGAGATTGTATTTTACCGCTCTGTAGTCATGTTTTTCATCATGTTGGTGCTGGTGCGCTGGCGCAATGTGCGTCTGGCAACCCCGCACTGGCTCTGGCATGTGAAACGGGGTGTAACGGGGTTTTGCTCGCTTTCGGTTTATTTCTGTGCCATTTCCCTGCTGCCGCTGGCAACGGCTGTAACGCTGAATTACACGTCTCCTGTTTTCCTGGTGTTGATGCTGATGTTCTTTCGCGGGCTCAGGCTCAACCGGGGAATCATGTTTGCCCTGGGGATGGGATTCCTGGGAGTCGTTTTTTTGCTGCAACCGACGTTTGAAGGGCAAAGTCTGTTTGGCGCATCCGTGGCGCTGGCTTCTGCCGTTCTGACGGCAATGGTGTATTTCGATGTGAGCGGCCTGGGACGGCTCGGGGAACCGGTGTCGCGCACGGTGTTTTATTTTTCGCTCATTTCAACGTTATTGGGCTTGGTCTGGATCGTATTTTCGAGCCTGAATCCGATCACCTTCCGGGGGTTCCTCATGCTTGCCGGAACAGGGATTTTCGCCACGCTGGGACAACTGACAATGACCCGCGCCTATTCGCGGGGCAAAGTACTGTTGAGCGCAAGCCTGACTTATACGACGGTAATATTTGCCATGCTGTCCGGCGTTATTTTATGGGGCGAGCATCTGGGCTGGATGGAATTTCTGGGAGTGGCGCTTGTGATAGTTTCCGGCGTCTCCGCCAATTACTTTTTATCCAGAACAAAATAAAAAATATATAAAAATCAATAATCGGCGCGAGCCCTATTTGCACCGAATGGCTGTGTGGGAGATGTATTCAACTTGGTATCGCTCCTCCAGACAATGCAGGCATGATGCCATCATAAGGGTTCGGCAGCCCGCCTGGCTGTTTCCCGGGCTTTGATCCGAGACGTCGCCGTGGCGCTGCCGTGCCGGAACATCCAATAAAAACAAGGTTTATTACTGCCCGTAATGGCGGAAACGTTCCAGCACTTCCGCCATTTCCCCCTCGGACAGCAACACCGGCGGCCCCGGTTGGCAAGCGCGCCAATATTGCTCGCACAGTGTTTCCAGTTCTACGGCCTGAGCCAGCGCGTGCGCAAGGTCGCGCCCGCAGGCCAGCATCCCGTGATTGGCGAGCAGGCAGGCATTGCGCCCGGCCAGCGCCACCAGCACGTTCTCCGAAAGCGCCTGCGTACCGAATGTCGCATAGGCCGCGCAGCGCACACTGCCGCCACCGAAGAGCGCAACCATGTAATGAAACGGCGGAATGTCCGCACGCTGGCAGGCCAGCGCCGTGGCAAACGGCGAATGGGCGTGGACGACGGCCCCTGCCTCTGGAATGTTCGCGTAAATGTCGCGGTGGATGCGCCATTCCGAAGAAGGCACAAGCCCCCCTGCCCCCTCGCTTGCGCCTTCCTTCGTCATCCACACCATGTCGGCGGCAGAGCACCGCTCCGGCAAACGGCCAGACGGCGTCATCAAGAAACCGCCGTCACAACGCGCACTGACGTTGCCCGCAGTGCCGACATTGAGCCGATGTTCCTTCAAGGCACAGGACACGGCAAGCAACTCACCGGCCAACGCGTTCCTGCCCTCAATTCCTTTTCTGCTCATACCCGGACGCCCCGCAAAAATCCGTCCAATTCCTTAACCCCGAACACCCCTCGCTCCGTGATGAAACCCGAAACAAGCGCCGCCGGAGTCACGTCGAAGGCCGGATTGACCGCACGGGTATCCACCACCGGAGCCAATTTCAACCGCCTTGGGCAGCCTTCCCCATCCAGCCCGTCGACGAAGAACACTTCTTCCGCCGCGCGTTCCTCCACCGGAATCGCCTCGCCACAAGCCGTCTCCAGATCGAAAGTCGACGCGGGAGCCGCAATATAAAACGGAACGTTTGCCGCACGTGCTGCCAGCGCCTTCAGGTACGTGCCTACCTTGTTCGCGGTATCGCCATTGGCCGCGATACGATCCGCGCCGACGATCACCGCGTCGACCTCGCCGCGCATGAGCAGCAGCCCGGCGGCATTGTCGGCAATCAGCACATGTTTGACACCGGCGGCGGCAAGTTCCCAGGCTGTCAGCAACCCCTGATTGCGCGGGCGCGTTTCGGAAACGAAAACCTCCACATCCAGCCCCTCGGCACAGGCCGCGTAAACCGGCGCAAGTGCCGTTCCCATTCCCGCCGTCGCCAGCCAACCCGCGTTGCAATGTGTCATCACCCGCAAGGCGCGTCCCCCGCGCGGGCGCAAGGCGCGGAGCAATCCCAGCCCATGTACCCCGATGGCCGTGCACATCGCGGCATCCTCCGCAAAAATGGCCA
The DNA here is from genome assembly GCA_031274995.1 of Azoarcus sp. GTDB lineage: Bacteria > Pseudomonadota > Gammaproteobacteria > Burkholderiales > Rhodocyclaceae > WRNU01. Next base: position 21,866 of record JAISPJ010000036.1, on the reverse strand, counting down.
CGGCCTCGGCCCATGCCGCCGTGCGCCGCGCATGGGGAGGAACCGGCCTCAAACACGCATCCATGCGATTCAGCGCCCATGCGAGATTGACAGCCGTTGGCCGTGTCGCGCCCAGCACGGCCAGTGCATGATCGAGCCCGGCATCATCGGCTGTTCCCGCCTCCATCGCCACTGCCATACCAAAGGCCGCAGCGCAGCCAATCAAAGGCGCGCCACGCACCCGCATCGAGAAAATCGCCTCGGCAACATCATCGAGCCTCGCAAGCTGACGCTCCACGACGCGCCAGGGCAACAAAGTCTGGTCAAGAATGACCAAGCCGCCGCCGTCGCGCCGCAGGGTGGGAATGGGCTGGGTGAACATGGGGTGGCAATGGGGCAGATGGCGTTTCGCTGTAGCTTTTGCTCAGGCTCCTATCATCCCATAGCTTGTGCCTGCCCGTTCAATGCGCTTCGTCCCAGTTGGCTCCCACGCCTACATCGACCCGTAACGGGACGGCCAGATTGGCAACGTTTTCCATCAGTTTGGGAAGGTTCGCGCGGATGGTGCCGATTTCCTCTTCAGGTGCTTCAAGAACCAATTCATCGTGAACCTGTAGCAGCAACCGTGATTGAAGGCTCGAGGCATTCAACCATTGATGAACGGCGATCATCGCTTTTTTGATGAGGTCGGCGGCGGTTCCCTGCATGGGAGCATTGATCGCGGCGCGTTCCGCTGCCTGACGCCGGGAAAACTGGCGGGCTGCGATATCCGGCAGGTGGAGACGCCGCCCAAAGACAGTCTCGACGTAGCCTTGCTCGTGCGCAACGGCTTTCACCCTTTCCATGTAGGCGGCAACGCCTGGATAGCGCGTGAAATAACGGTCAATCCAGCCTTGCGCCGCGCCGCGCTCGATTCCGAGCGTCTTGGCAAGCCCGTGCGCGCTCATACCGTAGATGAGGCCGAAATTGATGACTTTTGCGTAGCGGCGCTGTTCAGGGGAAACCGCTTCGGGCGCGCTGCCGAACACTTCGGCGGCGGTCGCGCGGTGGATGTCTTCGTTGCGTGCGAAGGCTTCAAGCAACCGGGGGTCATTCGACAGGTGCGCCATGATGCGCAGTTCGATTTGGGAATAGTCCGCCGAAACGATCCGGCATCCGCGTGGGGCGATGAAGGCGGCGCGGATGCGGCGGCCTTCTGCCGTGCGCACGGGAATGTTTTGCAGGTTGGGATCGGAACTGGCAAGCCGCCCGGTGATGGCTGTCGCCTGGGAAAAGCTGGTATGTACCCTGCCCGTCGCCGGATTGACCATGCGTGGAAGCTTATCAATATAAGTGCCTTTCAGCTTGGCAAGGCTACGGTGTTCGAGCAGCAGCTTGGGCAACGGATAGTCTTCGGCAAGCTCGCTCAAAACGTCTTCATCGGTCGACGGCTGGCCGGTGGCGGTTTTTTTGCGCACCGGCAAACCGAGGCGGCCAAAGAGAATTTCGCCAAGTTGCCTGGGGGAACCGAGGTTGAATGATTCCCCCGCCAGCGCGTGGGCTTCACGCTCCAGGTCGAGCAGGCGGCGGCCCAGTTCGTTGCTTTGCCGCGCAAGAAGAAACGGGTCGATGAGCACGCCGGTTCGCTCCATCACGAGCAGTACAGAGAGAGTCGGCAGTTCGATGTCCCGGTAGAGCGTACCCAGTTTTGGGGCGGTTTCTACTTGTGGCCACAGTTTTTGATGCAACCGCAAGGTGATGTCGGCATCTTCAGCAGCGTAGCGGGTAGCCGTGTCCAGCGCCACTTCGTCAAAACCTATCCGCTTTGTTCCCGTGCCGCAGATTTCGGCATAGGGAATCGTGGTGAGTCCAAGATGCCGTTTGGCGAGCGAATCCATGTCATGAGAGCGGTCACTTTCCAGCACGTAAGACTGGATCAGTGTGTCGTGGGCGATGCCGCGCAGGGTGATGCCGTGGTTGGCGAAGATATGTGCATCGAACTTGATGTTCTGTCCGAGTTTGGCGTGCGCGTCCGATTCCAGCCATGGTTTGAGCCGCGCCAATGTTTCATCGAATGGCAGTTGTGCGGGCATGTCCGTGCCGCGATGCGCGAGCGGCAGATAGGCCGCATCTTCCGGCGCAAACGCAAAGGAAATGCCGACCAACTGCGCGGTGAGCGGATCAAGCCCCGTGGTTTCGGTATCGAGCGCAATGAGCCCGGAAGTGGAGGAAGGCGCAGACTCCAGCCGCTTCAATAGCGCCTCGAAATCCGGCCAGCCGGTAATGGCGCGGTAACGGGAACGATCCGGCGCATGGGCGGGCGGTTCAGTGGGGTTCCCGTCGGGCGGGAAGCGCCGCGCCAAGCCTTTTGCTACGGGAGGCGGCGCACCAGTAGCGGCGGTTTGCCCCTCCTGCCCCAGCCAACTCCTGAATTCAAGCCGTTCGTAGAGCGCGTTCAACGCCTGGAGGTCGGGGTCGCGCGCGCTCAGATCGTCAAGGCCGCATGGCAAAGCCACATCGGTGGCAATCGTCACCAAGCGGCGGCCAAGGGGCAGAAAATCGATGTGGCGGCGCAGGTTTTCGCCTGCCTTTCCGCCCACTTCGCCCGCGTGGGCGACCAAGTTGTCGAGGCTGCCGTATTCGTCCAGCCATCTCGCCGCCGTCTTGGGCCCGCATTTTTCCACGCCGGGCACGTTGTCGACCGCATCCCCGACCAGCGCGAGGTAATCGATGATGCGCGATGGCGGCACGCCAAACCGGGCTTTGACCCCGGCCTCGTCAAGTGCCTCCCCGCTCATCGTGTTGACCCAGAGCACACCGGGGCGCACGAGTTGGGTCAAATCTTTGTCGCCGGTAGAAATCACCACTTCCCAGCCGCGCTCGGCGGCAAGGCGGACAAGCGTGCCGATGACATCATCGGCTTCGACTCCCGCAATCGACAGCAAGGGCCAGCCTTCTGCCTTCACTGCCTCGTGCAGGGGCGCAACCTGGGCGGCAAGGTCATCGGGCATGGGCGGGCGATTCGCCTTGTATTGCGGATACCATCCGTCCCGAAAGGTCGGCCCTTTTGCATCGAATACACAAACGCGATATTCGGCCTTGTAGTCCCCGGCCAGCCGACGTAGCATGGAAACGACGCCACGGACGGCTCCGGTTGGTTCACCGCGCGAGGTGCGCAGATCGGGCAATGCGTGGAACGCGCGATAAAGATAACTGGAGCCATCGACAAGCAGCAGGGTGGCCATCGGACATAATCCTCTCGAACAGGGACGCACGACTCAATGAGCGTAAAAAACAAATTGCCGCCCCGCGTAATCACCAACATGCAGCACTCCACCGGGCGCGAATCGTGGCGAATCCTTGGGATTATGGCAGAGTTCGTCGAAGCAGCAGAACGGCTCAACGCCATCCGCCCGGCGGTATCGGTCTTCGGTAGCGCCCGCATCGAGCCGGATCACCCCTATTATGCGATGACCGAGCGCATTGCCCGTCTGCTCTCGGACGCCGGGTTCTCCGTTATCTCAGGAGGCGGGCCGGGCATCATGGAAGCAGCCAACAAGGGCGCATTTTTTGGCAAAAGTCCTTCAGTGGGACTCAATATCCAGTTGCCGCTGGAACAACAGTCCAACGCCTACCAGGACATTTCCCAATCTTTCCAGCACTTTTTTGCGCGCAAGTTCATGTTCGTGAAGTGCGCAAGCGCCTACGTGGTCATGCCCGGCGGCTTTGGCACGCTCGATGAGCTGCTCGAAGCCATGACCCTGGTACAGACGCGCAAGAGCCGGCAAATTCCGATCATCCTCGTGCACGGCGCGTTCTGGCGTGGCCTGCTCGACTGGTTCAGGGACCAACTCGTGGCCGAGCGCATGATTTCCCCCGAAGACCTCGATCTGGTTCAGGTCATCGACGAACCCGAGGGTGTGGTTGAGGCCATTTTCAAACACTTTGAAATGCGCGGGTTTATGCCCTTGCCCGAAGAGCATGAAATAATGCTTAATCTCTGAATCCTGAAACGGAGAACTTCATCATGCGCCCCTCGCTGTCCGCCGCGTTTGCCGTTGTTGTCTTCTGTACCGGCGCAATGGCCGCCCAATTACTGTTTGCACAGCAACCGGAGGGCCTCGAACCGCTGGAAGAAGAATTACCCCAGGTCACTATCGTCAAGCGTGGAAACGACACTGTCACCGAATTCCGTTTGCGCGGCAAACTCTATATGGTCAAGGTAACGCCGTCGAACGGAGCTTCTTATTACATGGTCGATCAGGAAGGCAATGGCCATTGGGTGCGGAGTGACAGCAACCATAAACTGTCCGTACCGATGTGGGTGCTGACGAGCTGGTAAGTTTGGGCACATGTCCGTCTTCACATTGCCCGCCGAAGAAGCCCTGACGAGCTGGCTGGAGCATTATTCCATCGGGCGTCTGGTCAAGTTCGAGGGCATCGCGGGCGGCATCCAGAACAGCAATTTCTTTGTCACGACCTCGTTCGGGCGTTATGTTCTGACGCTGTTCGAGGACATTGCGCGTGCCGAACTGCCTTACTACCTGCACCTGATGGCCCACCTCGCCCGCCACGGCCTGCCTGTGCCCGCGCCGGTTGCCAACCGCGACAACGAATACCTGGGGACACTGGCAGGCAAACCGGCGGTGCTGGTATCGCGGCTGGCCGGTGCCTCGGAAACGTATCCTGATAGCGGGCACTGCGCTCAGATCGGCTCCATGCTTGCCGGTTTGCATCTGGGCGGGCGTTCTTACGGGCGGCGGCAACCCAATCCGCGCGGCGCGCGCTGGCGCAAGCAAACCGCTGCTTTGCTCCAGCCCCGTTTCTCCGCTGATGATGCGGCCCTGCTCGATGCCGAACTGCGTTTTCAGGAACAGGCCGAGGCCGATTTTTCGCGCCTGCCTGCCGGGGCAATCCACGGCGATCTTTTCCGCGACAATGTGCTATGGACAGACGGATTCATCGGTGGAGTCATTGATTTCTACTTTGCCGGCCACGACGCCCTGCTCTTTGATGTCGCCGTTACCGTCAATGACTGGTGCTGCCTGCCCGGCGGCGCACTCGATCCGGTGCGCGTGGATGCCCTGCTTGTCGCTTATCATTCATCCCGCCCCTTTACCGACGCCGAGCGTATCGTTTGGCCGACGATGTTGCGTGCGGCGGCGTTGCGGTTCTGGCTGTCACGGGCAGCCGACCATGCGCTGCCACGCAAGGGTAAACTGGTATCGGTGAAAGACCCTGACGAATACCGCGATATTTTGCGGCTACGTACTTACAATGCCGTTCCTCCCCTGCCCCTGATTGAAACTGAACCCCATCCATGAGAAATGACAGCGCCATCTCAGCCGAACCGGCCGCCACCCTGCCGCCTGACTCCCGGCGTCAGAATAGCGACAGGGACCATCGCCACTATAATCGTCCCCTGAAAATCCGGCGTGTACCCATGCGGCATGGATGGTACTGGCTGATCGAAGGTTTCATGTTGTGGGCGCGCAGCCCCGCATTTCTTAGTTTTTTGGCCTTCAGTTGCATCATCGCCATTATCCTGGCGGCGATACCGCCTTACGTTGGCGATCTGCTCGGACTGATACTGTATCCGGGGCTGATGCTCGGGGTCTTCAACGGCTGCCGCGCTATTGACCGTAAACGCAACCTCAGTCCGGGTCTGTTGATCTCGGGTTTTCGCCGTCACGCATTCGACCTGCTGCTGGCCGGTTTTTGCCACTTTGTCGTGATGACAGCCATGCTGTTGAGTACTTGGCCAATCGATGGAGGCATGATGTGGCGGGTAGTCACACATGCCGAGATACCTGGCCCGGCGGTTTTTGCTTCTCCCCCGCTCCTCTATTCGTCAATTTTCATCGGGATATTTTCCGCGCTGTGGACAGCGGTGTACCTGTTCGTGCCGCAGCTCATCGGCTGGTGGCGGCTATCCGTGCCCAAAGCGCTGATTTCCAGCCTGAAGGGGTGTCTTTTCAATTGGCTGCCTTTTCTTGTTTACATCTTCTGTTTTAGCTTCTTTATCATCATCCTGTCCGCTCTCGTCATCAATTTTTTCGAGCTTGTCGCCGAAGGACTCGGCGTGGTTATTTGCGCCCTTTTCCTTCTGATCTCCATTCCTGCCCTGATCGCAAGCTTTTATGTTGCGGCGCGCGACATTTTCGGATTACCCCGCCGGAGAAAACACAAGCAACGGCAACCGGATGCGACGCAGGATGGACGGGAGAACCGGAAGATACAAGCATAATTCTCCACGTGGCGAATTTATCGTAATGCGGAAGAATTTTGAAACTATGGATTCTTTAAAGACGTTGCAATGGATGGCCGTTTTAACACGCGGCAATATCCTGCTGTCTTTCCCTGTCTTTCCATAAATCGCGTAAATGTCCGCACGATGAAACTGCCGACACAATTGTCATCATAGAATAATACCATATAATTTTCATGCCTTTACTCGATACCGTCCGAACCATTGAAACACCGGAAGGGGTGAGCATCCGCCTTCGTCTGGCCGGGCCAGTGCCGCGCGCACTGGCCTGGTTGTTTGATTTTTTCATCCCATACTCTGTCTTGTTGGCAGCATCCGGGTTTTTGATTGCATTAGACAGTTTCGGTTTCGGCATCCAGATGATCGGCGCTTTTCTCCTCACATGGTTTTATCCGGTCTTGTTCGAGGTTTATGCACAAGGGGCGACACCCGGTAAAAAAATGCTGGGGCTGGCCGTCTTGCAGGATGATGGCGTGCCGGTCGGTTGGTCGGCTTCTGTGGCGCGCAATCTGCTGCGTTTTGTCGATTTTTTACCGCTGCTCTACGCCTTCGGATTGTGCTCGATGTTCCTGAACCGCGATTTCAAACGGTTGGGCGATATCGTGGCGAAAACCATCGTCGTCCATCGTGATAAACCCGGCCTGCCACAAAAACTCCCGCCGGGCCGCGCATCGCCGCCGCCGGTCTGGCTTTCTTCGTCCGAGCAACAGTTGATCGTTGCTTTTGCCGCCAGAGTTCCCCGGATGACGCCGGACCGTGCGCAAGAACTGGCACAGATACTTGACTCTGAAAGCGGTCAGGACAATCGCCGACATTCCCGTGCCGCGCTCCGTGCCGACGTGGATTCCCTGATCGGTTATGCGCGGCATATCGTCGGAGAGCGTTGAGCCTTCATGACGCCCAATGAATTTACCCACCGTCACGAACAGGAATGGAGGCAACTCGAAGCACTGATCGCCGCGCGCCCCGGACGCGGGCCGCGCAAACTGAACCTCCAAAAAGACTGCTCCGGCACAGAATCTTTACTGGAGCAATCAACGGATCAGGCCGCTTTTCCGTCGCTTTACCGCCGGGCCTGCCTGCATCTTGCCTTGGCGCGTGAAAGGCACTATCCACCCGCATTGATCGATCGTCTCGACCGTCTCGCGCTGTCCGGGCATCAAGCGTTTTACGGTGCGCGTTCCCGTCTGCTGCACAAAATCGGTCAATTCATCGTCCATGATTTTCCCGCGCTGGTTCGTGAACATGCACGTCTTTTCTGGTTCGCCAGTGCGCTGCTCTACCTGCCCGCACTTGTCATGAGCCTGCTGGTTTATTTTCAGCCGGAAATGATATACAGCCTCCTCGACGACGATAACGTGCGCTACATGGAGGAAATGTACCGCACCGGAGGCGCGATCGAGGTCGAAGCGGGTTCCGGGCGGGTGGCCAGCGAGAATTTCAAGATGTTCGGCTATTACATCCAAAATAATATTTCAATCGGTTTTCAATGCTTTGCTTCCGGCATCCTGTTCGGGTTGGGCACACTGTTCTTTTTAATCTTCAACGGCCTATTGTTCGGTGCGGTTTCAGCACATCTGATCCACCAGGGATCGACTGAACGTTTTTTCCAGTTCGTCATTGCGCACGGCGCCTTCGAACTGACCGCCATCGTGCTTTGCGGCATGGCCGGGCTGTTGCTTGGACATGCGCTCATTTCGCCAGGACGGCGGCGGCGTAACGAGGCACTGATCGATGCCGCGCGCCCGGCAGTGCAGATTGTTTATGGCGCCACGGGCATGCTGCTGATTGCCGCATTCATTGAAGCCTTCTGGTCTTCCGGCGCCTACTTGCCGGTAACGGGAAAGTTCATCGTCGGCGGATTGCTTTGGGTACTGGTCGCCGTTTATTTCCTGTTCATGGGGGCGCGGCGTGAGACCTGACGCCCTGACCGTCGAAATCCGCGCACGCACGCACTGGGAGGCCATTGACCTTGGTCTTGCGTTGATACAGACGTACTGGCGAAATCTGTACGCTGCCTGGTGCGTCGTCGTACTCCCGCCCGCTTTTCTGGCGATGATGCTGACGTATCTGTTTGGCGTCAATTCTTACGGCACACTCCTGATCTGGTGGTTGAAACCAGTTTACGACCGAGCGCTCCTGCATGTCCTGAGCCGTGCCGTTTTTGGCGAAACGGTCACGTGGCGCGACGTTCTGCGTACCCTGCCCCACCTGGTGAGGCATTCCGGCCTGTTTCGTGCCTTGACATGGAGGCGCCTCATGCCAAGCCGCAGCTTCGAGTTGCCGATATGGCAACTCGAAGGCGTGGCCGGACAGGCACGACGCCGACGTTTACGCGTACTGAAAAGATACGGTAATGGTGCCACCAGACTGTTTTTTGTGTGCGATATCCTTGAAATGGTCCTGTTTCTCGGCATGCTGGGTTTGTTTTTCATGATGCTGCCGCCTGAATTCGCCCCATCTCGCGCGGATACGTTTTTTGACTTTTTTACCGCCGATAAAAGGCCTCTCTGGCTTGATGCGGCCTATTGCCTCGTTTACCTGTTCGTTATCAGCATCGTTGAGCCGTTTTACGTCGCGGCCGGGTTCACGTTATACCTCAACCGGCGCACCGAACTCGAAGGCTGGGATATCGAACTGGGTTTCCGTACACTGGCCGCCCGCCTCGAAGCACAGCAGATCTCATCATGAAGCCGTTTAGCTCATTCCTCCTTCAATGGCTCTGCCTGCTGTTTGGCCTGTTTCTATCCGGACCGGCATCCGCGCAAGCGGTCGATGCGCCTCCCGCGCCCAATGATCCGGCATCGGTTTCCGGTCAAGCCAGTCCGGCCTATGTTGCCCAAGCACGAAAAACAATCGATGCTGTTCTTGCTGAACCCGAATTCGACCGAACTCGAACCATCAAAGTGCCACAGTTCAAAAACGACGCTTTTCTTGAATGGTTTTTTAAACGCCTCTCTAAATACCTCTCCGGCAATTCGGAAGCTTCTTCCCAATCGTCCGATTTGGGTCAATTTTTCGCACAGACCGGACAAATTGTTTTGTGGTTGCTGGTATTCGGGTTGATCGCGCTGTTGGTGGTTTATTCAAAACATTGGTTGCCTTTTTTCAGTTGGCGGCGCTTGCGTGCCAACCCATTACTTCCTCTGGCCCGTCAGAGCGACAACGCCCTTGAAATTGCCGTGGCGCTGCCGGAAGACATCGCCACGGCGGCCGAACACTGCTGGAACGAAGGTAAAAAAGACGAGGCTCTGAGCCTGCTCTATCGCGGGACGATTGAATTGTTGGCGGAGCGCCATCGTGTCGAGCCGCCGCAAGGCGCCACGGAAGAAGAGATACGCCTGCTCGTCAGCAACGTCTTGCCTTCTTTCAAAGACAGTTTCGGCAATATCGCGTGCGCATGGCTCCGTCTGGCCTATGCGCACCGCCCGCCTGCTGACATCATCGGCCTGCTGGCAGAATTCAGACATCTTCAGCAGACCGGGGAAGTAGTCTTATGAGAATTTCTATCTGGAAACTCATCGGCTCACTGCTTCTATTGGCATTTTGCTTGTGGATTTACAGCCGGGTCGAATACGTCGAGCGGGAAATCACCACTGATTTTCAGGGAATCGCCGCACGTAATCCGCTGCTCGCCGCCGGTCGGCTGGCTGAGCATCATGGCGCTGTCGCGCACTATGTTCCCGCCTACAGCAAACCACCCCGATCCGCCGCCACGCTGGTGTTTACCGCGCCGCGCCACCTACTCTCGAAGGAACAAAACGACGCATTGCTGGATTGGGTGAAAACAACGGGGGGGCACTTGATCATTTCTCCGCAGTATTCACAAGACCGTGACAAAAATATGCGCTGGGAGCGCAAAAAAAACAGGGAAAAAAACGCTTTCCAGGATTTCCGGGATCCATTGCTGGATTTATTGGATATCTCCGTCAAGTTTTCGCCTGCGGCAGATGACAAAGAGCAACAGCAAAAAAACGGGAAATCTTCCGGCAAAGAGGAGCCGGGCAAGGTAAAAAACGAAGATGTTTCCGACGAAGATGATTCAGACGAGGCAATTGAAGAGAATTCCTCCGACAAAGAGGATTCAACTGAGGCGTTCCTGGAGTTGCTGCGGAAATTTGGCCTGCCGAAATGGACAGAACCTCAAACAATCGAACTGCCCGAAGGCACACATTTGAAAGCTTGGTTCAATCCGCGACTGCGGCTTGACGACCTTGAAGAAGGTAGCGACTGGCGAATTTCGGAACCGGCCGCAGACAGCAAAAACAACGGGAACAAAGGCGACCTCGGCCTCAGCTATGTGCTGGGCAGGGGGCGCATCACGGTTCTTGCCAACCTTGATTTCATCAACAACAACATCATCGGCAAGGACGATCATGCCGCTCTTTTCGTCTATCTGGTTTCATTGGCGAAAGGCCAGGACATCTGGTTCGTTTACGGCAGTGACGTGCCCGCGCTCTGGCGCTGGTTCGTAGATCATGCCTGGAGGGTCCTCCTTGCCGCCGCCCTGCTGCTGGTCACCTGGCTGTGGATGATTTCGCGGCGTTTTGGCCCCTTGCTGCCGGCCCGCTCCGCAGATCGCCGCAGCATCGCCGAACATGTGGCTGCGAGCGCGCGTTACCTGTGGCGTGGCAAGCAGGGGCAGGCGCTTTACCAGACGCTTTGCGACGATTTTTATAATCGGGCTTACTTGCGCTATCCGCAGTGGAGCCGTTTATCGGCGCAGGAGTTGAATCGGCAGATCGTCCTTTTTGCGCATGAGACCGGAATTCCGCAACTTTCCGCCCTGACCGGACAGGCCGTCGAACACCTGCTCGACATCAGCCGTTCCCGCGACAAAAAACAATTCGCCTCCAATTCGCATCTTTTGGACATTCTTCGGAACAAATTATGAACGATACCTCCGCCCAAGATCTGCCTGCCTCGGAATCTTCGAACATTTCCACGGCCACCACGCAAAAAGATCTGGAAAGAACCTTTCTTTTCGCCTCACGCATGAAGGAAGAGATCGGGCGTGCCCTGATCGGACAGACGAGGGCGCTGCACCATACGCTGATTGCCCTGTTTGCTGGCGGGCATGTGCTGATTGAAGGGGTTCCGGGTCTGGGGAAAACCTTGCTTTTTCGCGCGACGGCGCAGACTTTCAACGGCAGCTTTTCGCGTATCCAGTTTACGCCCGACCTGATGCCATCGGATGTCACCGGCCATGCGCTTTACGATCTCAAGGCGCAGGAATTCAGCATTCGCCGAGGGCCAGTGTTTGCTCACCTGTTGCTCGCCGATGAAATCAACCGGGCGCCAGCCAAAACCCAGGCCGCACTGCTTGAAGTCATGCAGGAACAACAAGTCACCATCGAAGGCGAAGCGCACGCCCTGCCGCGCCCGTTCATGGTCATGGCGACACAGAACCCGATCGAACAAGAAGGCACTTATCCGCTGCCGGAAGCACAACTCGACCGCTTTCTGTTCAAGGTGCTCATCGACTATCCGACGTTCGACGAAGAGCGGCGCATGGTCGAATCGGTCACCCGCAACCAGGTTGGCGATACCCTCAATGTCGCCGCCGTGCAACCCATTGTCTCGCCACAGATAATTGCATCGATCCAGCAGATCACGGCACAAATTACCGTTGATGCACGTATCATCGACTATGCCGCGCGTATTGTGCGGGCCACGCGCGACTGGCCGGGCTTGTCGATCGGTGCGGGGCCGCGTGGCTCGATTGCGCTGATCCGCGCCGCCCGGGCGGCTGCCGTGCTGGCCGAACGCGATTTTGTCACCCCGGACGATATCAAAACCGTCACACTGCCCGCATTGCGCCACCGTGTCATCCTGACGCCGGATTTTGAAATGGAAGGCCGCACAGCCGACCAGTTGCTCGGCGCCCTGCTCGAACACGTCGAAGTGCCGCGCCAATGAGACCCACTCCACGCCTGTTCTGGTTTCTTGCCGGATGGCTGGTCTGGGCCGTGTTTGCCTCTCTGTGGCCAGCATTGACCGTGTTTTGGGCAGCCGGAGGCGCTGCGCTCCTGTTTTTCGTGGCGATGGACGGCTGGCAAGCGTGGGGGCAAGCGCCGCCCCGCATTGTCCGCGTGGCGGCTCATTCCCTGCCAGTCGGTGTCTGGCGCGAAATATCGCTCGAAATCGACAACCCGCTGCCGCAAAAGAGTATCGTCCGTGTTTTCGACCATTACCCGTCGGCCTGCGATATGGAGGGTTTGCCACTCACCTTTACCCTCGCGCCGCAAACCCGCGCCCGCATGTCTTATCGCCTGCGTTTCACGGCACGCGGCGAGCATTCTTTCGCCGGTATCGAAGCACTGGTCGATTCCACGTTCGGTCTTTTGCGCCGCCGCGCATTCGTCGATGCGCCGCATCGGGCGCGCGTCTATCCCAATTTTGCCGCCGTGGCAAAATATGCCCTGCTCGCCACCGACAACCGCCTGAGCCAGATCGGCGTGCGCCTGCGCCGCCGACGTGGCGAAGGGCTGTCTTTCCTCCAATTGCGCGAATACCGCGAAGGCGACACGCCACGCCAGATCGACTGGAAAGCCACCGCCCGCATCAATAAACTGATTTCCCGCGAATACCAGGACGAACGCGACCAACAGATCATGTTCCTGCTCGATTGCGGCAACCGCATGCGCGCCAGGGAAGAAGGTTCTCTCTCGCATTTCGATGAAGCATTGAATGCGCTGTTGTTGCTCGCCCACGTCGCCTTGCGCCAGGGCGATGCCGTCGGCTGCATGAGTTTCGGCCACGATACCCGCCTGATCCCCGCGCGCAAAGGCCATACCGCATTGAACCACCTGATGGAACAGCTTTTCGACCTGGAACCGGGCAGCAACTCACCCGACTACCGCAGCGCGGCAACGCGCATCGCACAAACCGTGCACAAACGCTCGCTTGTGCTGATTCTGACCAATCTGCGCGACGAAGACGATGAAGAACTGCGCGATGCCATCAAAGTGCTGCGGCGCCGCCATCTGGTATTGCTGGCCAGTCTGCGCGAAACGGCCGTGCAATACTTGATCGAACAGCCGCGCAATACATTTGAAACGGCCCTCGAAGCCGCCGCCGCGCTGCAATACATCAGTACCCGAAAAGCAACAATCGAACGCCTGAAACGCAGCGGCGCACACATGCTTGATGTTACCCCGGCTGCGCTGCCGATCGCGCTGGTCAACCGCTATCTGGATTTCAAAAGCAGCGGAATTTTATAATATATACAAATATCGGTCACGCAACTCAACCCCAACCCTTTTCACTTGCAACGTAACGGAAGAATGAATACATCCGACCTGGAACAGATCATCATCAGCGCCCTTGAAGATGTCAAGGCGCGTGACATTGAAGTCATCGACACTTCCCTCCTCACTTCACAGTTTGAACGCATCATCGTTGCCAGCGGTGATTCTGGCCGCCAGACACGGGCACTTGCGCACAATGTCCTGGATCGCGCGCGCGCAGAAGGAATCAGGGCGCTCGGCATCGAAGGCGAAGAAAACGGTGAATGGGTGCTGGTAGACCTGGGCGAAATCGTGGTTCACGTCATGCAGCCGGCCATCCGCGCCCATTACCGGCTTGAAGAACTCTGGACGGCCACCCTTCCCCGCCGCGCCGTCACAGCCGGAAACACAGCAGGAACATAAATCGTGAGGCTTCTTGTCGTCGCCGTCGGCCATCGGCTGCCTGGCTGGACACAGGCCGGTTTCGACGACTTTGCCCGCCGTATGCCACGTGAAATGTCACTTGAATTGATCGAGGTCAAGACTGAAGCACGTAATTTTGGGAAAAATCTACCAGCAGCGATGGAAGCCGAAGCGGCTCGCATCGAAGCGGTCCTGCCGGCGCGTTGCCGCAGGGTGATTCTCGATGAACATGGTGTCGATTTGACCAGTGCGGCGCTTGCGCGCCGCCTGGAAAAATGGCGTAGCGGCGGCGAAGATATCGCGTTCATCATCGGCGGCCCGGATGGACTTGCTCCGGCTTTCAAGGCATGTGCGCATGAATCCATCCGACTCTCCAGCCTCACCCTGCCACACGCGCTGGTACGGCCATTGCTCGCCGAAGCCCTCTACCGGGCATGGAGCATCACACGCCACCATCCCTATCATCGTGAGTAAGCGCGAGCGGTAAAATCCATGCCGGTGACTTTTTCCCACATCTATCTTGCCTCCTCCAGCCCACGCCGCCGTGACTTGCTGCGCCAGATCGGCGTGAAGTTCGACGTGCTTGTTTTTCGTTCCGTTGAACATGGGCGCAATGCCGATGTCGACGAAATGCCGCTTCCGGGCGAACATCCCGAGCACTACGTCGATCGCGTGGCGTTCGCCAAGGCATGTACCGGCGCACAATGCCTGTCAAACCGTAAATTGCCGCGCCGACTCGTGTTGGCAGCCGATACTACAATCGATCTCGATGGCCGCATCATTGGAAAACCTGCCAGTGCCGATGACGCATGTGGCATCCTCCGGCAACTCTCCGGCCGCAGCCATCGTGTGCTGACAGCGGTCGCGCTTAGCGACGGTGAACGCGCCCTTTCGCGCCTGTCGGCGAGCGATGTAAAATTCTCCCGGCTCACCGAGGACAACATTCGCCGCTACGTTGCTACCGGCGAGCCGATGGACAAAGCCGGAGCCTATGGCATACAAGGCTATGCTGCCGCCTTTGTCACGGAAATCCACGGCAGCTACTCCGGCATCATGGGGCTGCCGTTGTTCGAAACAGCTTCCCTGCTGGAAGTTTTCGGTTATCAATCCGAAACATAAACGTGTGCCGTAGAATCCCCGGCCCCGAGGCCGGGGATCTGTTGTTCAATGAGCCATACGCAATGGCAGATTCGATATCCGGTATTGCGTATTTCCCATTGGAATTGCCATGAGCACCGATTTTTTGCTGAATTTCACCCCGCAGGAAGTGCGGGTGGCCATCGTCGAGCAGGGCGTGGTGCAGGAATTGCACATCGAACGGCCCGCAAGCCGGGGCATCGTCGGCAACATTTACCTTGGCCGGGTCGTTCGTGTTCTGCCGGGCATGCAGTCCGCGTTTGTCGACATCGGTCTCGAACGTACTGCCTTCCTCCACGTCGCAGACATCTGGAGCGAGCGCCAGAACAACGATATGACGCGCCCCATCGAGAAAATCCTCACTGAAGGCCAATCTGTGATGGTACAGGTACTCAGGGACCCGATTGGCACCAAGGGCGCGCGGCTGTCCACGCAAATCAGCCTGGCAGGCCGCCTATTGGTCTATTTACCGCAGGACAGGCATATCGGCATCTCGCAGCGCATCGGCGATGAATCCGAGCGCGAACAATTGCGCGAACGCCTGAGTCGGCTCGTCTCGGAAGAACACCCAGGCGGTTTCATCGTCCGCACGATGGCCGAAAATGCTACCGACGAGGAATTGACCGCCGATATTGCCTACCTGCACAAGCTCTGGGGAGAAGTTCTCCATGCTGCCGCCGGAGAAGTCGAAGTGCCACGCGTGCTGCATGAAGACTTGAGTCTCGCGCAACGCATCCTGCGCGATCTGGTCAATGATGACACGGCGCGCATACGCATCGACTCGCGGGAAAATTTCACCAAGCTCCAGGACTTTGCCGCCGAATACACCCCCAAGGTACTGTCGCTCCTGGAGCTCTATTCCAGTGACCGTCCGCTTTTTGAACTGTACAACATCGAGATGGAAGTCCAGAAGGCGCTGGCCCGCCGCGTCGATCTGAAATCAGGAGGCTACCTCATCATCGACCAGACGGAAGCCCTGACCACCGTCGACGTCAACACCGGCGGTTTTGTGGGCGCACGCAATTTCGATGACACGATCTTCAAGACCAACCTCGAAGCGGCTCAGGCCATTGCCCGCCAACTCCGCCTGCGTAATCTGGGCGGCATCATCATCATTGACTTCATCGACATGGACAGCGCCGAACATCGGGAGATGGTGCTCGAAGAATTCCGCAAAGCGCTCAGCCACGACCACACCAAGATGAGCCTCAACGGTTTCAGTACCCTGGGGCTGGTAGAAATGACCCGCAAGCGCACGCGCGAGTCGCTTGCCCACCTGCTGTGCGAACCCTGCCCCACTTGCAGCGGACGGGGCGAGATCAAGACCGTGCGCACGGTTGCCTACGAAATTCTCCGCGAAGTGCTGCGCGAGGCGCGCCAATTCAACACCCGTGAATTCCGCATCCTGGCTACCCCCGAAGTCATCAATCTTTTCCTCGACGAAGAGAGTCAATCACTGGAAATGCTCTCGGATTTCATCGGCAAGAAGATTTCACTGCACGCCGAAGCAAGTTACACGCAGGAACAGTTCGATATCGTGCTGTTGTAGGGCGACGCCCCGCACGAACCCCGGAAGAGGCACCAATATCCAATCAACGAGGAATAATTTCATTATGTCCTGTCAGATTCAACTTCAACCCAGTGGCCATACTTTCACCGCCGATGGAAATCGCACCGTGCTCGAATCCGCCCTTGATGTCGGCCTGACTCTGCCCCATGGTTGCCGCTCCGGCGTTTGTGGCGTATGCAAGAGCAAGATACTCCACGGCCAAGCCGACCCAGGCGCTTACGCTGAACACGCCCTGCCCGCAGCCGAGCGCGAAGCCGGTCATATCCTGCTTTGCTGCGCGCGCCCGCGTTCCGATCTTCTGCTCGAAGTCAACGGCGTGGAGCAAAGCGTGGAAAACCGGCCCAGGCAACTTCACTGCCGCGTGAGTCGGCTTGAACGTCTGGCCGAAGACGTAATGCTGGTCGAACTGCAATTGCCCGCCTCGGAACATTTCGCTTTCCGCGCCGGACAGTACATCGATATCCTCCTTGCCGACGATCAGCGCCGCAGTTTTTCGATTGCCAATGCCCCTGCAAAAACAGGTTGGCTTGAATTGCATATCCGCCGGATTCCTGGCGGCCTTTTTACTTCCCACGTGTTCGAAGGCATGAAACCGCGCGACATCCTGCACATAGAAGGCCCGCACGGTTCTTTCTGGCTGCGCGAAAAAAACGACAAGCCCATTGTGATGCTTGGGGGCGGCACGGGCTTCGCGCCGCTCAAAGGGATGCTGGAGCACGCAATCCATCTCGGCCTTGCGCGGCCTGTCACGCTTTACTGGGGCACCCGCACGCCAGCAGGTCTCTATCTGCATGAGATGGCAAAAAGTTGGCAATCAATGCTGCCGAAGTTCCGTTACATTCCGGTTGTTTCCGATATCAGCCCGGATGACGGCTGGACGGGGCGCCGTGGTTTGGTGCACGAGGCTGTGCTGGCTGATTTCACGGATTTATCGCAGCACGAGGTCTACGTTTGTGGCGCGCCACCGATGGTCGATGCCGCCCGGCACAGTTTCATGCACACGCGAAGATTGCCCACTGATGCGTTTTACTGCGACACCTTTACCTTTGCCGCCAGACCGGTCGCAAAAGATTGAGCATTGATGAGCCAGACTGTTTTGTTCACCCGCGAACCTGTCGTCAACAAAAAACGGTCAATTACCGCCAACCGGCTGATCGCGCACGGCCCGAACGTTCCCTCCGTTACCGAAACGCTCAATGCTGCCAGCAAACACTGGCCTGAGCAGCACCCGGTGCTTCTCAGTCTGGGCAAACTGATTCCCACGCCCGACCTGATGGACTGGCAGATCCCTCCCAACGCGCTCGTGGAAATCCCGGCGCAAACGCTGGGTCATCCGGAAACGCAGGCTCTCCTGTCGTTGCTCCGGCATGCAGGAGTTGAGGTCTGCCTGACGTGGTACAGACAAGGCATGGCACTCCCGACAGACACGAACTGGCGTTTCACCCTCATTGACGGGCGCAAGAACCCGACCCCCAACGGTGCGCCGGGATTGAGTCTGGTCTGGGGATTACCCGATGCCGCTACTTTCAAACAGGCAACTGCCAACGGTTATGATGGCGGATCGGGATGGTTTTTCCTCAATGACCCTTCCCCCGCGAAAGAGCTGACTGCCAATCACGCCCAGATCATTCGTTTGCTCAACCTGGTGCGCAACAACGGAAAAATCCGTGAAATCGAAAATGTGCTCAAGCAAGACGTGGCCCTGGCTTACAATCTGTTGCGCTACATCAACTCACCGGGGTTCGGGCTGAAGGTTGAAATCCAGTCTTTCCGCCACGCGGTAAGCATTCTCGGTTACGACAAGCTCAACAAGTGGCTGTCCCTGCTCCTGGTGACGGCCAGCCGTGATCCGGGCACTTCAGCGATGATGCAGACCGCCATTGCCCGCGGGAGGTTCATGGAACAGATCGGCGCGTTTTTTCTTGACAATGCGGGTTGTGGGAATCTTTTCATCACGGGCGCTTTTTCGATGCTGAACAGCTTGCTCGGTACCCCGATGCAGGCGGTACTCGATGAAATGCCGCTGCCAAAACCGATTGTTGACGCACTGCTCTACGATCAGGGCGATTATGCGCAGTTCCTGCGCCTGGCTCGCGCATGCGAGAGTTTTTATCCGAACGCGCTCATCCAGGCGGCAAATGATTTGCAGCTTACATCGGGACAGATCAATCAAGCGCACCTCGTGGCACTTGATTTTGCCGACAAATTGCAGGTCTGAGATCATCCACGGCAAAACGCCAAAAAAAAAGCCGACGGATTTGTCGGCTTTTTTTGACTACTGGTGGAAAACGCGCTTACTTCAGCGTCATAATCCAGGTAACGATTGTCTTCGCCTCGTCAAGGCTGACTTGCGGGTTGGGTGTCATCGGCACTTGCCCCCATACTCCCGTACCGCCTTTCAGCACCTTTTCGGACAGGCCGGCAACGACATCTTTTTGTCCGGCATACTTGGCGGCGACTTCTTTGTAAGCCGGGCCGATCAACTTGCCCTCGACCTTGTGGCAAGTCATGCAATTCTTGGCTTTAGCCAAGTCCTCCCCGCCAGCGGCAAAAGCCGATGCAGAGAAAACAAGACCAGTAGCAACCGTAAATGCAATCAATGCTTTCATCATTACTCCCTAGAAATGATTGTGTTGTGTATGGGCAACCCGATATTACGCCATCTGTGTGTTTTTGCCTACTGTACAGCAGAGAACATCAGGCTTCCCGGATGTTAAATAATTCGTGCTCCTTGGACTTTTCCTTCCTTTTTCCCGTTGACAGGCCGTATACCGTACAAAACCAGCCTGATTACCTGCTTTTTCGGCATCGCGCACCCACAACCCCCCGGATATTCCCAATACAAAGTGTTACAAAATTTTGTATTTTTTATTTTCTTTTGAATTTTGTATGTTTTGTACGTTTTGTGCGGTATGCACCGGAATATCACCTGATCGAAAACTTGTGGATTCCTCAATGTGGTTCATGGAACCTTCAGCTATAACCATAATGGCCTATTTATGTCATAAAAATTTTAATACGAATTTGATGCGGATAATATATTTTAAAATTCTTATGGTTACATGATTTTATTAACATGACTTTCATCTGCATGACCCGCATGCGGCAACAAGACATGCGCACGCGGGTGTATGATATGAGTGCTGAGTGGTGTGGGCAGTAAAGGCATCGGAATTTCTGGCTTGTGGAGTGATAGAACGTGAATTTTTTCGGTCACCTTTTCTCTTTTTTTCGCAGGAAATCCCTGCCCGAACACATTGAAGATCAGTTGGAGGAACGTCGTCTGCGTCCCCGCGTGAACCCCAGGGAGGGAACCCGGGTTCTCGTTATCGACGATTCCCCCACCATCCTTACCGCGATGAAACGCTTCCTCGAGTCGGCGCACTGTATTTTCCTGGGCGCCCTGGATGCAAAGATGGGCATGGAAGTCGCCCTCACACAAAAGCCGGATATGATCTTTCTCGACATCGTGATGCCCGGCATCAACGGTTTCGCGGCCCTGCGCGCCTTGCGCAAGAATTCCCGCACCCGCGAGATTCCTATCATCATGATGAGCGGCAATGAACAGGCCAAAGCACAGTTTTTCGGCGCACACATTGGCGCTGACGACTTCATGAAAAAGCCGTTTTCCCGTTTTGAAGTGTTCGCCCGCCTCGCCCGTCTGCTCGACTCCGAGCGAATTCCACGGCGGCCATCCGCTCCCGGCGCTGCCGTGCAAAATACCCAGCCGACAGCGGCATCTGATTCTGGAGAGGCAGAGCCCCCCAAAGAACAGGAACAACCGCAGCAGCCTCCCAAACAGGCACGGACCAAGTCCAAAGTCGAAGCCAAAACGCCCCCTGCGCCGCCTTCTCCCCCATCTTCTGGAGAAGTTGGTCCCGCTATTGACGCTTCGGCAACGGTCAGCGAACTATCCGTCCCCGTGCTGACACCCGTCCAGATCGTCGAATCGCCTGTTGCTGTACCTGTTGCTGCATCTTCCCAACCTGTTGGGCAGCCATCGCAGCCGCATGTCCACGCAGTTCACGCGGAGAAGGAAGTACCCGCCGCACCGCTCCAGACACAACCAGAGCTTTCCCATGCGTCCGCCCATCCGGTTTTCGCCCAGGTGGTTCCCATTACGCAGCCATCTGCCCAGGAAGCTCAGTTCTCAGGAGTTTCACCGGAATTGCTGTCCCGGATTGCGCGTCTGGCACAACTCGCGCAGTCCGATCCTGAAGCGTTAAAAGCCCTGGTGGTTCTCTCAGCGCAACTGGCTACCCAATACACGGCAGCCACTTCTAAAAGTGCAGCCACACCGGCGCGGGCAGCAGCAACATGACATAGTTCCACAGCCCTCTCCCCTCTCTTGTGCGCGACGGGTTTCTTGCGTGCGGTGGTAGTAGAATGAGAATGGGCCTTTTCCTCTTTTAGCTGTCCCCCTTGATCCGGCTTTGGCCTCCCAAGCTTCCCTTTAGCAGGCGGAGAAACACATGAAATTTAGCAGTAACAGTTTTGCCGATGGGCAAAAAATTCCGAAAGAATTCGCTTTTGCCATCATCGATGCAGTCCATCACGTCAGCTTGGGTAATAACCTCAATCCTCACTTTACCTGGAGCGATGTTCCAGAAGGGGTTAGGAGCTTTGCCTTGATCTGCGTTGATCCTGACGCGCCCGGCGCAGGGGACGACGTCAACCAGGAAAGCCGCAATGTGCCTGCCAGTCTGCCCAGAGTGGATTTCTTTCACTGGGTGCTGGTAGACCTGCCTGCCGGGCTGCGTGAAATCGTCGCCGGTGAATTTTCCTGCGAAGTTACTCCGCGCGGCAAAGCCGGCCCCTCGGCTCCCCATGGGGCACGGCGCGGCATCAACGATTTCACTCATTGGTTTGATAACGACAACGACATGCGGGGTGACTATTTCGGTTACGATGGCCCGTGTCCACCGTGGAACGATGAACTCGTGCATCGCTACGTCTTTACGCTTTACGCGCTGGACATAGGGCGGTTGCCACTCGAAGGACGTTTCAACGGCCCTGCCGTTCTCGCCGCCATACAAGGGCATATCTTGGCGCAAGCCAGCCTGTACGGGACTTATACCCTGAATCCGAAATTGGCTTGACCGCTCCTTTCCGCCACTTTTTCTCTTATAAAAGTGGTGGAAATTCTGGTAGGGCTCCTCTGGTAGGGCTCCGGTAGCGCCTTGCCCTCGCCTTCGCCGCGCGCCCGGCGGTTCTTTCCTTGGCGCCGGCGCGAGGCGTCTGCGCAAAAAGCCAGACGCCCGCGCGGGGGGTTCCCGGGCGG
>JAISPJ010000058.1 GCA_031274995.1 Azoarcus sp. | reverse complement strand
CGTACTCGAATGCCCCGCCTTTTCTCCGTAAAACAAGGCAGCGTCATACATGACATCACCCACCTGGCACACGGATGCCCCGGAAATACCCTCGTTCACGAGATGGCCGACCGCCACATCGGTGGGCGCGAACAGCAGGCTCGCCGCGTGGTCGGTGAGCACACGGTTGATCTCCTCTGGCATGCGGCGATTGAATGACCGCAAGCCGGCTTCGACATGAGCCACAGGAATATGCAACTTGACTGCCGAAACGGCACCCGCCAGCGTCGAATCCGTATCGCCATAAACCAGCACCCAGTCGGGCCGCTGATCGAGCAATACTTTTTCAATCGCTTCCACCATGCGCCCGGTGTTCTGACCATGCGTGCCTCCGCCGATGCCGAGATGGTAGGCCGGACGTGGAATTTCCAACTCTTCAAAGAACACGTCGGACATGTTCGCGTCGAAATGCTGCCCGGTATGGAGCAGCTTTTCTGCAACGCCCCTGGCCGCAAGAGCACGCGAAACGACGGCGGCTTTGATGAACTGCGGTCTTGCACCAATGATGGTAATGATGCTCATGTTATTGACGAAACTATGATGAAAGGCTCTCGTAGAGGTTCAACAGCTTTGCCTCCTCCATGGCCCAGTTATAGCGATCCAGAACCGCACGCCGTCCGTTTGCCCCCATGACTTCGACCTGGTCAGGATTTTCCGCAAAAAAATCAATGGCAGCGGCAATTTCATGCGGCTGCGACGGATCGACACACACGCCGCAGGCATTCCCTTCGACGATTTCGCGCCATAAAGGAAAATGCGAGGCAATGACCGGCACCCCAGCGCTCATGTACTCGAACATCTTATTGGGTTGCGCATCAACATGATTCGGAGCGGAAAGAAACGTCACCAGCCCGGCAAATGAGCGCCCGAGAATCGCCCGCACCCCTGCCCTGTCGACGAAACCGAATTCGTCAACCTGGCGCCATCCTTCGTACTGCCGTACCTCGGCACTCAACATAGGATCAGAAAAAGCACCGGCAAGCTCAAGTCTCACACCGGATCGCACGCCCTCCATGGCGCGAATGACCTCCCTGGCGCCGCGAATGGCCTCGACGCCACCAACATAACAGACCTTGGTGCGCGCAGCGCCCTCATCGTTCTGCGCTGACAACTCCCCCAGCATCGGGAAGTTGTTGATGTCGACCGTGCGCGGGTTGATCTTCAGAAACTTATCCCGGATGAACGGAGTCGCGGCGACAATTGCATCGAATTTTCCGCATGTAAACCGCTCGAATACTGAAAATGCCAAGGAGAGCACTCTGCGCGATACAGGCCCGAGATACGGCTTGCCAAGCAATTGTTTGGAAACATCTTCATGTGAATCAAAAACGACACGTCTGCCCATGCGCCTGAGCCTCAACCCAATGGGAATGAGTTCGGGGTCGTGGAGATGGTAGATCGCCGCATCGATGGCAACCGCCTTGTCGAACACGCGCCGTGTGATCCGGCGAACCCTGTCGATTCTCCCTCGTGGCAAGCCTACGTCATGGATGGCGACACCCTCCCTATGCTCGTCACCCCTGCCATCGGCAACAACCAACGCTGTCTCATAGCCAGCGTTTACCAAGGAACGGCACTCCTTGAGAAAGATGCGCGTATCGCCGCGCGAATGTACCGAAGTTAAATGAGCTATCCGCATGAATGCCCCGGCGGATTGTTTTCCCCTTTGCCAGTGGTGTATTCACTTGAGGAATCTGGCACGAAACGAGTGAAAACACAGAGCATTGCAATCACTCCCATCCCCGATGAAAGCAAAGCCGTCGTTGCCGACTGCTCGGTCAGCAGGATGCCATATTCCACCCCGACATAAATCAGCAGTGGGCTGCGGCTCGCCGCATAGGCGTTATTAAGCAATGCATAGAAGCCCGCCACCAGAAGAACCGTTACGGCATACAGCGGGATGCCGCCAGCGGCAAGTTTGTAAATAAACGTATTGGTGTTGGCATTGTTTGCTGTCGCCATCGGAAATAACCACTTGCCGACCAGAAAGGCAATATTGCTGCTGGCCTCTCCAATGCCTTCAAACAGCGTCCACGCAGGCTGAAGCAGATCCGGGGGTAATCTCATAAAGTCGAAATAACCGGAAATAATATATGGTGGTACAAAAAATGTGCGTTCGACGAAATAATCGGAGATCCAGAAATCTCTGAAAATCCAATACTGCGCCAACGCCAACGCAAAAACTATCAGCAGGAATGCGGTGAGTATTCGACTTAAAATATATATTTTGCGCACACGCACCGCATAACCGAGTGCCACAGCCAGAAAAATATAAAACAGCGAGGATTTTATGCCTATCAGATAGAAGTAAACTGCGGAGCACGCAAGCGCAAAAACAAACCAGCGCACTCTATACTGCCAGGCAGCGATAAAGGCAAGAAATGGGGCAAAACCATTTATGGTCATCATATTCAAATACGCAGGCAGCGTCCCTTCAAGATAAATCGCTCGCCCTTCCATTCGCCGCACATAGACAGAGAAATAATCAAAACTGGCGGAAACAGGTGCATGTCTCAGCGCCAGCGCCATGCTGATGAGGCAAAAAAGAGCCATTAGCCGTATCAAGGTTCGAAGATCGATCCATTTGGGAAAATGTATTGGATAAAAGAAAAAAGCCGTTGCATAAACCATCAAAGCAGGCAATCCGAGTACCGAAAAATAAAGAACAAAATCCGCAGGGCTGATTGCCCCCCTTATTGGGTAAAGCGTTGCAAATGGAATAAGAACGAGCAAGCCGTAAAAAAGGAGAAAGAAGTCTGATGGCTTCGTGTAGCGCACAGGAATCAATACAGATGCAAACAGCACAGATCCAGTTGCCAGAAAAAGATATGAAACGCCGATGCTAAATTTCTGAAAGGCATACATCGCAGGGACCGCAGGGCGCTTCAGAGATTCTTGATCCAATATCACAGGGAAATTCCCATTCATTTTCAGAAAGTAGAGCGCGTAAAGCATGATAGCCAATAGAAGAAATTTGACAACAGACGGCCAAGCAATTTTTCCCGCAGAGTCAAACCAACGCGCATACATAGGGTAATTTTTGATAGGCATCTCGAAATTTATCTCACACAGTTCTTTCTATTGGGTCACGAATACACATTCACCCGTTTCCCGCATACGCACTCAATCGCAGACTGCACCTTCTTGAGCAGCCGATACTTTACCTCCCAATTAGGATAATCATGATATCTGCTCTTGAAGCCATCGATAAACGCCTCATAATCCGTTCGTGTAATACGGAGCTTCTTGCAGAAATAGTCCAGATCAATCTCGCGCTCCTCTGGGTCATAGAGAGGCCGAGCCAATTCTTCCAATGCCTCGTCACGAGTCATTTGCCCCGATACAATCAGACTGGAAAGATGCGGCCTGCGCTTGTCGTAGCCATATTTACGCACAAGATAGTCATTCTGGAATACCTTGGTAAACAGTGATTCACCATGCTTGCGCCCGTAATCACGCCAATCAATAGTGGCATGCAATTGATCCATAGCCATTTTCTTGTTATATGGAATAAAGTTCAACGGGCGGAAGGTTCGCATCTTTTTGAGAAGCGGATATTGAATGTAATACTCGAAAAAACTGATGGTCTTGTACGAGTGTAACGCCCTCTCGCCAAAGCGCCGATGGATCGCCTTCAGATTGATGGCATCCATGGCGCTGCCTTCATGCCAGCTCTTCGCCAGGATTCCCTCGGTCGCGATGTTTCCGCCAGAGAGAATGAACTGAATGTTGTTATCAATCGCAAAATGATACAGGCTTGAGAAAAAGATGTGATCCTGAGGAACATCCTGATTTGAGATTCCGGCACGAAGATAAGCAAGCTGAAGATCCCGCATGTCTTCCCAATCCACCGTATGCGTATGCAGATCATAATTGCAATGCTTGACGATTTTTTCGATATTCCCAACCGCCAACTCACTGTTCCATCCTGCGTCCACATGCACAACCAGCGGGCGTAACCCCCAATCCCTGACCTTCAGAGCCATGTAGGAACTGTCGATTCCTCCACTCAGACCGATGATACAGTCATATTGTTTTCCGCGACCGCACACCCGGATCTGGTCAAGCATTTGCCTTAGCCTGGCTTCTCCCTCTGCATTCGGGAACCAGTTTTTCCTGGTTTTTTCTTCAAATTCGAGGCAATGGTTACATACCCCGTCACTGGCGAAGGAAATCCGGGGATCGGAAGTGTCCATCACGCAACGCGTGCAGGTCTGACTAATCATGTGTACTTTCCCTTGCTATAGCGATACGACAACAGCAGATAAATGATATACATACCAGCATAACCGGCTGCATATGCCTTGATCGACGCCTCGAAACTCATCCCGGCCATGAACACAAGCAAGGTCATGCCCAGCAAACCACACTGCCACATCAGATCAGTCCGCTGCCCTCCGGCTATGTACAGGACATAACTTAACGGGCTTGCAACGAACCGCATGGCAAACATGGGCATCAACCACGTCGCGATAACGCCAGCTTGACGCCATGTTTCGCCAAATGCCCATCCAAAGAGCGACTCAGCCACCAGGATCACTCCCAAGGCAAGCGCAATGCCCAGACCCGCCAATATCCAGAAAGTTCGCAGATAAACCTCCCGGCAGTTTCCGAATTCGCGCCAGCTCGTTGCCGCGCTTCGTTTGAAAACATCCAGAAGGGCTGTCCCCAACAAGCTGATAGGCCCCCCCAGGATACGCACGACCAGCGCATAAAACCCGCTGAATTCCAAGCCGAATCTGCTGCTGATGAAGAGCAAAGGCAATTGCGCGGCAGCAGTATTGATGAAATTTGCAGGCAAGGCAAACAGAGGAAATCGTCTGTGTTTCGTCCAAAAGGCGCGCAGCTTCACCTTGAATCCGGCCCAAGGCAAAAAGGAATGCGGGGAGACGGGCATCATGTACGAAGCGACCACAACACCCAACAACAACCCCAGAACATATCCCATCGCCAGTCCCAGGGCGCTTGGGATCAACAAGCCCGCCAGCACTTGAATGCCTGTGACGCCGAGCGCCTGCGCTATCCGTATCCAGGACAGCACCCGATAAAGACCTTCAGCCGCGGCCCACGACTGCCAGATCTGGTAAAGCGCCAACAACATGGTGGCAGGCAAGAAGGCCAGTACCAGGCCCGGCGAAAAATGGCGTACATCCGGCACAACAAGATAGGCCCCCAGCACGATCACGAGGAGTCCCGCCGCCGCGCCACAGATCGTCGCCAGCATGGCTGCCATGGCGAATTTCCGAGGCTCGCCATCTGCCTCAATCACCAAAGCTTGCTCCAGTTGCCCTGTTACCAGGATGGCGGCTGTCGTCACCACGCCCTGCCAGGTAGCAACCGCGCCAAATTCAGCAGGGACATAGAGTCTGGCGATTGCCAGCGAGCCCAGCAGGGGAATCGCCTGAGCAACCGTCATGCCGAGTAACACGGTTCTGGTTGAGCGGAAAAAACCCCCCGTTGTCATGGTATGGCGTCGGTACGGTTGGAGTCAGATGAGATACATGAACGGTTGCGGCCAATGTCTGTCTAGCATAGGTAAAAGGAATGCCTTCTTGCGCACGAATATGTTGAAGAAATCAGGCCAAATGCATTGAAGCAGTATATAATCAAAAGCGCTATCAGTCTAGACCATGCAGCCCCGGGCAGCATCACGCAACTTGGGTTACGCAGT
This sequence comes from Azoarcus sp., assembly GCA_031274995.1. Lineage (GTDB taxonomy): Bacteria > Pseudomonadota > Gammaproteobacteria > Burkholderiales > Rhodocyclaceae > WRNU01. The sequence goes on along the minus strand of JAISPJ010000058.1, from coordinate 24,040 downwards.
GGAAGAGGGCAGATTGACGAGATTCTTGGCAACCCAAAATCTCGATTAAATTTATTTTCTGACCAATGCAAAAACACAGGAAATTCTATTCATGAATCATTTTCGATTACTTATCTCGGCGCTTGCTTGGCTGATATCAATGTCATTGGCTTACGGCAATCCCATGGCTAGTTCTTCTGCTTCACCCCAAAAGGGTACGCTGACGGTACTAGGTTACAGCGAAGAGATCACTCTCCCGTTTAACTTTTTTTACATACGAGAGGAAGCTAAAACCGATTGGCAAACCCTTGTTAAAGAGGGGAGTCCATTGAAGGTTTCTACCCGCCTTTTTGTACTCATGTCCAGCTACCGGAAAACACATAATCTTGGTACAAAAGCAGACATTGCAGTTGGGCTGGACATCCTCGTCAACCATTGGCCAGATACCACACGCAGCGAAAAATTGCTGCGCTGGAACTACAACCATTCCTTTGAAGATCATGCCTACAAGACGCATCCGCCGGGATGGTGGTCTGGTATGGATAGTTTTCTCATACCGGTGGTGTTTCTCGGTGCATTCGAAATATTTCAGGACAAGCACTGGCTGGATCTGGCTCGCAGGTCTATGGATTCCGCTCTTCTTCCTCCTAACGAAGGTGGCTCCCTTTGGCGTTCCCCGGAGGGCTGCTGGATATCGGAATATTCGTGGCCGGAAATCAATAACAGTGAAGAATTCTATGTTCTGAACGGCCATTTGTTCGGGCTTCAGGCCCTAAAAATTTTTGCCAACGCCGTAAAAGAAAAAAAATACGAAGAAGTCTTTCAGTGTGCGCTTCAGGGGACTGAATCACGAGCCGAGCGTTTTTCCATCCCCGGTTGGTCGCGCTATATGCTGCATAAACCAGAAATAGCTCCACCTCACTACGTAATCTACGAACTGTCCCAATTCCGGGCTCTATGGCGGATGACCGGTATTGAATTTTTTAAAAAGGAAATGAAACGGCGTCAGGCACTTCTACAAGAACAGTACGCGGCATTTGTAACGGATTCGGGCGAGGTTATTTTGTCTCGGATCGGTGCCCCGCATCCTTACATGTTTGATATCTACCCCAGCAAGTTGACTTGTTCACTGAAGGACGGAACAGCATGGAGCCTCATGTCTGGCGATAAATCCTACTCTTGGAACGAACAAGGATTCTTCATTTCTGGCCGCCCGAGCTTATGGCCGACACTTTGTTCCTTGTCAGCGATCATCCATGGGAAAGACTTGCCCCTGTATCAAGATGCGCCAATCAACATCGCCGCAGGAATTGCCAAACGCTATCAATATCAAATCAGCGCGAGCAAGAACGCACGATCCGCAATCGGACAGGGACCCATTACAGTTTCAGTAACCGCATCAGAAAAAAATGCCGCCAAGATATCCCTTTCTGGTGAATTCGACATCAATAGCAAAGAATTGTTTGGCATCGAACTCAGCACGGGACGCAAAACACCGATCGGCGTGACGTTAATCGATGAGCATAGGTCTGAGGTTTTTCGATACTATCCTGCCCTAGAGAAAGGCGGCAATACATTCATCCTGCTATCGAAGCTCGGCTTTCTTGGCTCTGAGAATCTTTCAAACAAGGTCAAGCGTATTGTCATTTGGCTTTACACGGATAAGCAGAACATGCCGGATCAGTCGGATTTTTCGGTTAATGTCGGGCAGATACTCTCATTTGCCAATCCCGCCCAGCTCAGAGCCTATTTGGAAAAGTCAGAATTCAAGATTCCGGAGGGACAATAAGAGGCAGAATTTAATCCCGGTGATTCATTCTTCTGAAGCCATGTGTAACCTCCAAGCATGGTTAATCAATTTTTGTCATCTCCCCAAAGATATTGATAGATTGCTGCGCATACTCATCGACGCCAACAAAACCTCCAGGTAACAGGGACGCGTCGAAGTGAAAGACCATCACTGCCAGAACGGCAACGGCACGCAGCACCTGTATGTTCGTTCTCGTTCTAAGAGTTGCTGCGGTCATGTTTCAAGAACCGCTGTAATCAGTTGGCTGCGCACACGCAAAACTGGGTGACTTGTGTGCCAATCGTCAATTGGTCGGCGGGGCTCAAATCAGCTCCCATCGGCAAACTCATGACACGTTTTGCCAGATTGGCCGCAATGGGTGTCGGGGCGCCCTTGCAGCGATCGGCATAGGCCGGTTGCTGATTAAGAGGAACCGGGTAATGGATGGCGGTCGGTATGTTTTGGGCGTTGAGTGATGACTGGATCGCTTCGCGGTTATCGAGCAGGACGGTGTATTGCGCGAAAACGCTGGTGCGGTCGGGGCGTTGCGTGATACGGGCAATGCCGTGCTCGTCCATGAGTTCGTTGTAGCGGCGGCCAATGGCGATTCGCTGCTCGATTTCCCAATCAAATCGTTCTAACTTTGCCAATACAATGGCGCATTGGATAGTGTCCATCCGGCCGCCGACGCCGATGCGCGTGTGCACATAACGCTTGCTTTGACCATGCACGCGAATTTCGCGGCAGGCTTGTGCAATGGCATCGTCGCTGGTGAAGATGGCGCCGCCATCGCCGTAGCAGCCCAAGGGTTTGCTCGGGAAAAAGCTGGTACAGCCGATAGTGGATAGATTGCAGCTTTTTTTGCCTTTGTATTCCGCGCCGAAACTTTGCGCCGCATCTTCAATGACCGGAATATTTCCATGCTTTTGGGCAATAGCGTTGATTTCATCCATATCTGCCGGTTGCCCGTAAAGGCTGACGGGAATAATGGCCTTTGTTTTTGGTGTGATCGCTGCCTCAATCAATTTGGCGTCAATGTTGCAGGTATCGGGTTCAATGTCGACGAATACGGGGGTTGCGCCAACCAGTACGATCACTTCCGCTGTGGCAACGAAAGTGAAGGGGGTTGTAATGACTTCGTCGCCAGGGCCAATATTTAAAGCCATCAGGCTGATGAGGAGTGCTTCTGTACCACTGGCAACGGTGATGCAGTGCCTGGCTTCCGCGTAAGCTTGAAGACGTTCCTCCAGTTCCCGTACTTCCGGCCCGAGGATGTATTGCCCATGTTCGAGCACGGTGTCGATACGCGCCTGAATCAAAGTCCGCAAAGCCCGGTATTGCGTTTTGAGATCGATGAAAGGAATGCTCACGGGCCTGTACGCTCCAGGATTCTGCCATTCAGCCGGTAACTTTGCCCGGTATGGGGGCAGTCATATTCGCCTTCGCCTTCCAGCGGCAAAGGGATCTGCTCGCCATATTCGCTCATCCAGCCGATTTGCCGGGCTGGAGCGCCTACCATGAGGGCATAGGCGGGAACATCTTTGTTGACGACGGCCCCTGCGCCAATCATGGCGAATTCACCAATGGAAATGCCACAGACAATCGTGCAGTTGGCGCCAAGCGTCGCACCCCGGCGAACCAGGGTGCTCCGGTATTCGTTTTTGCGTTCGATCAACGCACGGGGGTTGTAAACGTTGGTGAATACCATGCTTGGCCCGCAGAAAACGCCTTCTTCCAATGTGACGTTGTCGTAGACCGAAACGTTGTTCTGGATTTTGCATTGGTCGCCAATCAGGACTTTATTCCCCACAAACACGTTCTGGCCCAATGAAACATTGCGGCCAATCTTCGCTCCCGCGCAGACATGGACGAAGTGCCAGACGCGGGTTCCCTCCCCGATCTGCGCGCCCTCATCCACGATGGCGCTGGGGTGGATCATGGCAGCCATTTCAATACGCCAGCGGCAAGGCAATGCGCTTGCCGTCACGGGCCGACAGGTACATGGCAATCAGCAGTTCAAGACTTTTGAGTCCTTCCCTGCCATCCGTTTCGGGAATGGCTTCGCCCCGCAGGGCGTTGATGACATTATCATAATAAAGCGGGTGCCCGAATCCGTAGACGCTGGCCGTGGCGTAGTTTGCCTGGGCGATGTTTTCGTCTTCCGGCAGTTTCTCGGCGAATTCCCAGTGCTGGATTTCGTTGACGGCGACGCCGCCAATTTTCACCGTGCCTTTTTCGCCCAGAATGGTGATGCTGCCTTCCAGATTTTTCGGGTAGGCCAGCATGGTGACGTTGACCGTGCCCATGGCGCCGCTACGCCAACGCAGCGCGGCGACACCCGAATCTTCCACTTCGATGTTCCGCGCCAGCGTGCCGGTATAGGCCATGACGCTGTCTACCGGGCCAATCAGCCAGTCCAGGAGGTCGATGTAATGGCTGGCCTGGTTCATGAACGCGCCGCCATCGAATTCCCAGGTCCCGCGCCATGGCGCGCTGTCGTAGTATTCTTGCGGTCGCGTCCAGAACACGTTGACGGCGACGCTGTAGATGCGTCCGAAGCGTCTCTGCCTGACGGCGTGTTTGAGCAGTTGCAGGGTCGCGTTGCGCCGGTTTTGCTTGACGACGAACAGGCGCACGCCCGCCCTGTCGCAGGCAGCCACCATATCGAGTCCGTCCTGCCAGCGGGTTGCCATCGGTTTCTCCGTCATGACGTGGCGTCCGGACTCCGCCGCCAGAATGGTTTGCGGGGAATGCAAACCGCTGGGGGTGGTGAGTATGACGCAATCCGCCGTGGTTTTCTCCAGCAAGTCTTCGATTCTGCGATGCCCGGCGGCTCCTGTTTCTTCTTCTACGGCGCGCGCGAGCGCGTCCGGCTCGATGTCGCAGACATCCACGAGTTCACACCGCGCTTCATGCTGCCGGATGGAAGCGAAATGGTTTTTTGAAATCCGTCCGCAACCAACGAGGGCAAAACGGATTTTGCGGCCGTTTATGGGTTGTATCAAATGCATGGGAATCACTGAAATGAGGGTGGGAATACAGAGGAATCCGGCTTTACAGGCGCCACAGGTTTATTCCACGCGACTGTATGGCTTTCGCCGGATAGGCCGACTTGACATCCATGAACACGCCTCCGGGTTTCAGGCCGTTCAACAATGTTTCCAGGGGCATGGAGAGATAGGGGCGGTGCGCTACGGCGGCAATGATGACATCGGCCTCGGGCAGGGCATCCCAGGGCGTCAGGGCAAGGCCATATTCGTGTCCGGCATCCGCAGCTTCCGCGATGGGGTCGTGAACAAACACTTCGCATCCGTAGTCCCGGAGTTCGCGGATGAGGTCGGCCACCTTGGAATTGCGCAGGTCGGAGCAGTTTTCCTTGAAGGTCAGGCCAAGGACGTTGACCTTCGCGCCCTTGACGGAGATGTCGGCGCGGATCATCTGTTTGACGGTCTGCTGGGCGATCCAGGCAGCCATGCCGTCGTTGATGCGGCGGCCCGCCAGGATGACTTGCGGGTGGTAGCCCAGTTGTTCGGCTTTGTGGGTCAGGTAGTAAGGGTCGACACCGATGCAGTGGCCGCCGACGAGCCCGGGGCGAAAAGGCAGGAAGTTCCATTTGGTCCCGGCCGCTTCCAGGACTTCCAGCGTGTCGATGCCGATTTTCTCGAAAATGACCGACAGCTCATTGACCAGGGCGATGTTGAGGTCACGCTGGGTGTTTTCGATGACCTTGGACGCTTCTGCCACTTTGATGGAACTGGCGGGATGAACGCCCGCTGTGATGACAGAGGCGTAGAGAGCGCGGATGGTTTCGAGCGTTGCGGAATCGTCGCCGGAGACGACTTTGACGATTTTGGTAATGGTGCGTTCTTTGTCGCCGGGATTGACGCGCTCGGGACTGTAGCCGATGTGGAAATCCTTGCGCCATGTCAGGCCAGAGGCTTTCTCGAGGACGGGGACGCAAATTTCCTCGGTCGCGCCAGGGTAGACCGTAGATTCGTACACGACGGTCACACCCGGTTTCATGTACCGCCCGGTTACTTCGCTCGCGCCAATGAGAGGGGCGAAATCCGGGATGTGCGCGTCATCCACCGGGGTGGGGACGGCAATTACGATGATGTCGGCGCCCGCCAGCCTGAAAGGATCGGTGCTCACCGTCAACAGATGGGCCGCTTTCAGGTCGTCGCTGGCAACCTCACCGGAAGGATCAAGGAAATTTTTATACTGGGCGACTTTCCTTTCGGAAAGATCGAAACCGATGGTTTTGAATTTCTTGCCGAATTCGACGGCCAGCGGCAGTCCGACATACCCAAGCCCCACAACGGCAACAACAGTGCTTTGCGGCAAGGCCGCGCATTCATCGGGCGTGTCATTCATATTTGATGACCTATGTTCACATGACAGGCAGGCTACCGCCGTGCCGTAACACGTTCAGCAGGCGCGGCCAAGGGAAAACGGAAAGCCTTGTTGCATATGCTGGAGGACGATATACAACAAAGGTGCGAATGATACGCCGTCATGGGGGGAGAGACAATATTTTCGGGACTTGCGCACTTGACTTGCAACGCGGCCTTCCGTTATTGCTTCGCTCGCGAATTCTCCCCGTTTCATGCTGCACAGGGCGGTACGGGATCGAACAAGAAACGTTCTAAACCGTTCGCGCATATGAGGCTTGGCTGAAATCAGAGGTATGGGCAATAAAAAACAACGGCGCGTTAAGCGCCGTTGTTTTTTATTGCGGGTTTCTTCCAGTGTTTACTTGGAACCGGAACGGTTCTTTCCCGTCGTGGCGGAAACCTTTGTCTGCGAAAAAGCCTGGAAGGCTTCGGATGATGCACGGGTAAGCTGTTCTACGGCAGTGCGGGTAGTGTTCAAGGTGTTCTGGATGGCATTCAACGTGCTTACATCGGCGATGGGCAGTCCCTGAAACATTTGCTGAATGGCTCCGAGAACCTCCGCGCTGCTGTTGGTGAGTTGTTCGCCTACGAGCTTGCTGATCTGACCTTGGGCCTTGGTAGCAATTTCGGCGATTTCACGTGCGCCGGCGAAAACCTTTTCGGCGGAGTTTTGCGCGAAACGGGTGCGGAGCTGGACAGCTTCCTGGGGGTTTGCTATTCCAGCGAGAGCCTTGGCATTGTTGACGCTGTCTTCGAACAGCGACTTGGCAACGGCAACCTGGACTTCAATGACGCGTTGCGTATTCTCGATGGATAGCTGCGCCAACTGCACGGCTGCTTCGAGGCTCTTCTTCTGTACCTCGTTGAATTGTTCCGTTTTTACTGTCATATCGATCCCTCATGGTCGCGTGGAGTCGTGCATGGAGTCGTGCGGTATATTATGTTTATGCCGCATGGAATGCGGCCCTGGACGAGTCTGCCGAGCCGGATTTTTGCATTATGCGTTCGTCCGAATGACAGGGCAAGTGCTTGTTTCATGCAATGCACTCGGAGTGAGACTTTTTTACGGTTTTGAGTCGTCCTGGTCTTCCGGCGGGAGATGGCGCAATACGGCTCTCCATATGCTGCCTCCCTTTATCCACTATTGATTGTCATTTTCATGCGGCGGTAAAAATATGCCATATCATTTTAGATGAAAAAGCAAAAACACCGCCCCTGCCGGGTTGTCATTTTTTCCAGCCTGTCGTGCGCCTTTTTCCGGTGAATGAACGTTCAGTCTGCGGCGTGTTGTTCTTGCGGGGCGAACGTGGCCTGTCGCCATAAGCGGTCCATTGTTCATCACGCCCGGGCTGTCTCTCACGCGCATGTTGTTCCCCGGCCTTCGTGAAGGTTTTGTAAGGCTTGTTGCCGTGGCGTGGTTCGGCGTCATTTCGGGCGCGGCGCACGGGTAACGCTTCGTTGTCCCCGACCGGGCGTGCGTCAAGCGGGCGGTTGCACACCATGATGCGCTTCAGGGCGGCGAGCAGATCAGCGGGGAGCCGGGAGGGTAGTTCGACGATGGAATATTCGTCAAAAAGGTCGATCTGCCCGATGAAACGGCCTTCGATGCCACCTTCATTGGCGATTGCGCCAACGATCTCCCTCGGCGTGACGCCATGATCCCGGCCTGCCGCGATGCGGTAACGTTGTGTTCTGCCACCCGAAAAAACTTTTGCGGGAATGGCTTCCTTCGTTTCCTGCCGCGCGGCGCGTGCGCCAGGGCGTGCCCTGGTGAAGGCTTCTTCGCGCAATGTTTTGCCCTGTGGATGCAGCGCGGTGGCCTGTTCCCAACCCCGGCCTTCCTCCTCCTCGATCTGCAATGGTCGGCCAGCCTGGACGAGGTAGGCGAGCGCGGCGGCGACTTCACGGGAAGAGAGATCGTTCTCTTCGACGATTTCTTCCACCACGTTCATGAAAAAGCCCGACTCTATATCCGGGTCGGCCAGCGTATCCAGCACCTTCTGTTTGAACTGGCTGATGCGCAGGCTGGAGACGTCTTCGCGGCTGGGCAGGGCGATGGGTTCGATCAGTTGGCGGGTGACGTGTTCGATGGTCTTCAGCATTCGCCGCTCGCGGGGCGCGACGAACAGGATGGCCACGCCTTCGCGCCCCGCGCGCCCGGTGCGGCCAATGCGGTGGACGTAGGCTTCAGCGTCGTAAGGAATGTCGTAATTGATGACGTGGCTGATGCGCGATACGTCGATACCTCTGGCGGCCACGTCCGTGGCGACGACGATATCGAGCGAGCCATTCTTCAGTTGCTCGATGACACGCTCGCGCAATCCCTGCGTCATGTCCCCGTTGAGCGCGGCGGCGTCATAACCGCGCGCGGCGAGTTTGTCGGCCAGCTCTTCCGTGCCGATCTTGGTGCGCACGAAGACGATGGCGGCATCGAGTTTTTCTTCTGCATCCAGGATGCGGGTGAGGGCATCGAGCTTGTCGACACCGCGCACCAGCCAATAACGCTGCCGGATTTTCTCCACCGTCTTTGTTGCCGTGCGGATACGCACTTCCTCCGGTTCGTGCAGGTGGCGATGCGCGACTTCGCGGATTGCGGGAGGCATGGTGGCCGAGAACAGTGCGGTCTGGCGGCTCGGAGGCGTGTGTTCGAGAATCCATTCGACATCTTCGATGAACCCCATGCGCAGCATTTCATCGGCTTCGTCGAGGACCAGCGTGGAGAGGGCGTCAAGCTTGAGGCTACCGCGTTTGAGGTGATCCATGATCCGGCCCGGCGTGCCGACGATGACCTGCGCGCCGCGCGAGAGTTGCCGCAACTGAACCACCATGCTCTGTCCGCCGTAGATTGGCAGCACATGGAAATTTTGCAAATGATGCGCGTACCTGGCGAAAGCTTCGGAGACCTGGAGCGCGAGTTCACGCGTCGGGGTAAGGACCAACGCCTGGGGACGCGCGTTGGCAAGGTCGAGCCTTGCCAGGATCGGCAAGGCGAACGCGGCGGTTTTGCCCGTGCCTGTCTGCGCTTCACCGAGCAGGTCACGGCCCGTCAACAAATGCGGGATGCACGCGGCCTGGATAGGGGAAGGGGTTTCATAGCCGACCTCGGCAAGTGTTGAGAGCAGGTTGGCGGGAAGGCCGAGTTGCCCGAACGAGGCCGTTGTGACAGGAGAGGGTGAGGCTTCAGTCATGATATGAAATTGAGATATGTTGAAAAGGTAAGGAAAACAGGAAAATGAAGACGGAATACAAAAACGTTCTGTTGGCGCAGAAAAGCGAAACACGACCCGAAGGTCGTGTTTTCACAAAAAAACGCCTTGTTCAGAGCGGACGGATATTGGCCGCCTGCAAGCCCTTGGGGCCTGTTTTGACTTCAAACTCCACGCGCTGGTTTTCAGCGAGAGTTCTGAAGCCCTTGGATTTGATTTCGCTGAAATGCGCAAAAAGGTCATCGCCACCCTGCTCAGGGGTAATGAAGCCAAAGCCTTTGGCATCGTTGAACCATTTAACGGTACCGGTTTGAGTGCTCATTTGTGTTGTGTTCCTGTAAAAAAGCCAGATTACGTGATGTCGGGCCAAGCCCGGGAAGCCAGAACGATCAAGAAACGTATCGAGGGGAATCCAACCGGGCATACATACATACACAAACACGGGGTACCACAGGGACAACTCTTGAATCGACTGCCTCGCCAAGATACACGGTTTTCGCGGCGTGTGTGGTTTTTTGCAAAAATGACTGTTGTTTTTTTGGCGTTTCGGCAGGAATGGACGCCATGTGTCCTGTGACGAGGCGGACGCAATGGGGGGTGTGACGCGCAAAAAGGGGATCAGTTAAGCTAAAATTGGACACTCAAAATAATTTTTGGTTCAGGCGGGTTTTTCGGGCATTCGCCAGGCAGGGGTATCCACTTATCCGGCTGTCTGAATTTGCGCGGACACCTCTGTCATGGTTTCGTTACCTGGGTTTTCTTTTCGCCGCTGGGGCGCGTGGTCGCCCGCCATGTTTGATGCCCAAGGATGGCAGGCTTGGGTACGCGAAGAAACATCGCTCAACGCCAGTGAGGAAATGGCACCGGCTAAAGCGATACCACCGCTGTTGCGCCGCCGGGCGAGTCTTCCTGGCCGCGCGGCGCTGGAAGTTTTGTCCACGCCGATGCTGGCTTATGCCGATCAGCCCATCGTTTTTTGCAGCCGCCACGGCGAGGTTGGCCGTTCGCTGGCGATCCAGCAGGCGCTGGCGGAAGTCGGCCAGGTATCGCCGCAGGAATTCAGCATGTCGGTGCACAATGCCACTCCCGGTCTCTTCCTGATCGCGCGGCAAAGCCGGGCGCGGGTCACTGCGGTAGCCTCGGAAAACCGGTTGGCGCTGTCCGGCATGTTTGAGGCGCTGTCCTGGCTTGCCGATGGAGCGCCCTCGGTGATTCTGGTGTTTTGCGACGCGCCGTTGCCGGCGTTGTTTCAGCCCTTCACCGACAATGAACCGGCCTGTTTTGCCTTCGCGCTTGAAATGATGGCAGGTAATGACTACCGCCTCGTTCACGGCGATCCCCTCCCGCCAGGTACGCAGCGCGAAAAAGGGACGACCTCGTTGTCTTTGCTGCGTTTCGTCCTCGATGAAACACGGAACGCGCTGTCGCTGACGGAATCCGCGGACTGGCAATTGCAGCGTCTCGCGCCGGAGGCCGACTGTGCCTGAGCGCCTGCTGTCGATGGATACACCGGCAAGCGTCAATGGCAAGCGGCGGTTTTCGTTGGGGCGGTGCTGGCGTATCGCGGCGACCGGTTTCTGCTTTGCGGTATTCGGGTTTGGCGGATTGGTCGTTTTGTGCCTGCTGTTTCCGCTGTTGCGGTTGCTGGTCTGGCGGCGATCATTTCGTCAGGCATTGGCGCGCGATATTGTGAGTACGAGCTTCGGGTTTTTCTGCACGCTGATGACCGTTGTTGGCGTCATCAGCTATGAAGTGCGGGGACTCGAAAAACTGCAACGCAGCGGCCTGCTGGTCGTCGCCAACCATCCGTCGCTGATCGATGTGGTCATGTTGGTTTCGTTGTTGCGCCAGCCCGATTGCGTGGTCAAGGCGGCTGCCTGGCGCAACCCGTTCATGCTTGGCCCGGTATTGCTGTGCGGGTTCATCCGCAATCAGAACGGCCCGCAACTGGTTGACGACTGCATTGCGTCAGTGCGTGGCGGCAGCAATCTGATTATTTTTCCAGAAGGCACCCGCACCCGGATAGAGGCACTGCTTCTCCGGCAGGTTAACCCGTTGCAGCGCGGCCCTGCCAATATCGCGCTGCGCGGTGGCTTGCCGTTGACGCCGGTTGTCATCACCGTTTCCGAACCGATGTTGACCAGGCAACAACCGTGGTATCAGGCACCGCTGCGTCGCCCGCACTTTGTGCTGACCGTGTTCGACGATCTGGACCCGGCACACCTCGTCCCTGCCGACACCCCGCCGATGCTGGCTGCGCGCAGGGCAACGGAGCATCTTTCCGATTTTTTTAACCGTGAGCTGAAAAAAAATGTGTGTACTGATTGATGAAATCAAAACCCTTATCATCGAGACGCTGAATCTGGAGGATGTCACCGTTGCCGACATCGACTCCGACGCGCCGTTGTTTGCCGATGGTCTCGGACTCGATTCAATTGACGCGCTGGAACTGGGCGTTGCTCTGCACAAACGCTACGGCCTGACAATGTCGCCGGATCTGGATGAAACACGGCAGCACTTCGCGTCGGTTCGCCGTGTCGCCGACTATGTCGCGGCAAACCGCAGTTGCTGAATCTCCGGGGAAATGCAATGCCAACAACCACAATGTCCAAAGAAGAAATTTTCGGCTGGATACGCAATGTCCTGCACGAGCAGTTCGAAATTCCCGCCGAAAGCATCACGCCGGAAGCCCTGCTGTATCAGGAGCTTGATATCGACAGCATCGATGCCGTCGATTTGTTGATAAGGCTGAAACAGTTGACCGGGCAGCCGATCTCGCCCGAAGTTTTCAAACAGGTACGTACCGTCGGCGACGTGGCGGATGCTGTCCATGCCCATCTGCAAGACATCTGATGATACGCGCGTGAGCAGTCCTGGCCGCCGTGCCGTTTTGCTGAAGCCGACGCTCGTCGTCCCTTTGCTCGGGATCATTTTGCCGCTGTTTTTCTGGGCATGTTACTGGATGCAATGGCCGTTCTGGCTGGGCGGCTTCCTGTTGTTGCCGCTGGCGTGGCGGCGGCGCGGCATCGGCGGATTGCTCGGCTGGATGGGGCCGTGCGTGGCGCTGCTCGGCGTAGTGGCGTTGCTGATGCGTTCTTCAGCGACGCTGCTCTATTACCCGGTGCTGGTCAACGCCATTTTTCTGCTGGCGTTTGCAACGAGCCTCTTCCAGCCGCAAACGCTGGTTGAGCGGTTGGCGCGCCGCCTCGACCCGGATCTGCCGCCGGAGGGTGTTTGCTATACCCGCAAGGTGACGATTGCCTGGTGCGTGTTCTTTGCCGTCAACGGAGGCATCGCCTGGTGGACGACAGGTCAATCCATGACCGCGTGGACGCTTTATAACGGCCTGATTGCCTACTTGGCGATCGGCATGATGTTCGCCGGCGAATGGCTGGTTCGCCAGCGCGTGATGAACCGCTCTCCGTCACAGGTGCCCCATGGATGACCTGCCGCTATTACCGCCGCCGTTGGTGTCGGCATCGCCGGATGCCATCGCGTTTTACCGGAATATGGCGCCTGTTGCCTATGCGGCTTTGCGTGCCGACCTTCTTGCCGCCCGCCGGGCGCTGCGGCGGCTTGATGTGCCGGAAATCGTGTTGCACGATGCCGACGCTTATGTGTTTCTCGTTTGGCTGATCGCTTGCTGGCAGAACGGCCAGACCGCCTTGTTGGCGGCCAATGATTTACCGGCAACGCATGCTTTTCTTTCGCTTCCCTGGGTGGGGCGCTGCAACGACAGCGCGTTGCCGGACTGGTCCGGCGACAATGTTTCTGACGACGTCGCCTTCACCGGCCCGCCGCCACGGTTCGACTGCCCTGGCATGGTGTTTTTCACTTCCGGTTCCAGTGGCGCACCCAATCGCGTTTTTAAAACACCGGAACAACTGTACCGTGAAGCGACATTGTTGCAACAGGTGTTCGGCGGCACATTGCCCGCTGGCACCCGTTTTGCCGGAACCGTGCCGCATCATCACATGTTTGGTTTGCCGTTCCGGCTGATCTGGCCGCTGTGGGCCGGTTATCCGATCATCTGCGAGCCGTTTCTTTATCCTGAAGAACTGGGACGGCTCAAGGCGGGGCCGCATGTTTTAATCAGCAGTCCTCCTACGCTGAAACGGGTGGCGCAACTGGAAAATTTTTCATCACCGGCCTCCATCCTCGCGACGTTTTCGGCGGGCAGCCCGCTGCACGACAGTGTTGCCGCCATTTGCGAGACGCGGCTGGCAACGCGGATGATCGAAATCTACGGCAGCACCGAAACCGGCAGCGTCGTTCACCGTATTGCCCCCGGCGGCGCCTGGCGTGAACAGCCGGGCGTTACGCTGGCGCTTGACGAACGCGGCTGTCTCAGACTGCGCTCCCCGCTTTTGCCGGACGATGATTGGTTTCAGACCCAGGATACCGCCGTGCTCGACGACAACGGCTGGCGGCTGACGGGCCGCGCCGATCGTGTCGCCAAAATCGAGGGGCGCCGCGTCGCGCTCGACGCGCTTGAAACGGCCTTGCTGGCGTTGCCTGAGGTGGCTGAGGCACGCACCGCGCCGCTTTACCGGGAGCGCGACGAGATCGTCGCCGCCGTGGTATTGAGCGATAGCGGCTGCGCCCAGTTGCGCACGCTCGGCAAGACAAAGTTCGACCGCCTGCTGCGGCAACGGCTGTCGTCGTTGCTTGATCGCGCCGCCTTGCCGCGCCGCTGGCGCTACCTGTCGGCACTGCCTTATACCGCAATGGGCAAAGTCACGGCCGCCGACATCGTGCGTTTGTTCGAGCGGCAGGCGTTGCCGCCATTTACCGTCACCACGCGGGCAGCGCGCGAAATCGTGTTGATGCTGGCACTGAGCGACTGCATGCAGGCGTTCGACGGTCATTTTCCGCAGATGGCGATTCTGCCGGGCGTCACCCAGATCGACTGGGCATTGCGGCTGGCGCAGCGGCACTTTCCTATTGACGGGCGTTTCTCCGGCATCCGGCAGATCAAGTTTCAGCGCATCCTGTACCCCGATGACAACATCTCATTGACATTGCGCTTTTTCCCCGAAGAAAAGGAAGTGGGTTTCGTCTACGCCTCGGAGTACAGCGTGTGTTCGCAGGGACGCGCCGTATTCGCCCATCCGGCCGCCGCGCCGGACATCGTGACATGAAACCCGTTGCGCTCGTGCCGGTATACAACCATGCCGCGACCGTCGGCGCGGTGGTGCGGGCGCTGCACGATCTGGCGTTGCCGGTGCTTTTGATCGACGATGGTTCCAGTGCGGAATGCGCGGCGGTGCTCGATGCGTTGGCCGGGTTGTCCGCCACCATCTTGTTGCGGCTGCCGGTAAACGGCGGCAAGGGTGGCGCGGTGATGGCCGGTTTGCGCGAAGCGCACGCGCACGGGTTCAGCCACGTCTTGCAGATCGACGCCGACGGGCAGCACGACGCCGCCGCGCTGGCGGCGTTTCTCGCCGCGATGGTTGAAGCGCCGCAGGCGGTGATCGTCGGCTTTCCGCGCTACGACGCCAGCGTCCCGAAGAGTCGTTGGCTGGGCCGCTACGCGACGCATCTCTGGGTCTGGATCAACACCTTGTCGCGCCGCATCCGCGATTCGATGTGCGGGCTGCGGATTTATCCGCTCGCGGCCACGCTGCCGGTTCTCGACGCGATGCCGCCGTGGAGCCGGATGGAGTTCGACACCGAAATTCTGGTGCGGCTGGACTGGGCCGATGTGCCGATCCGCAACCTGCCGGTCGCCGTTCATTATCCGCCGGACGGCGTGTCGCATTTCCAGCCCTGGCGCGACAATGTGCGCATCAGTTGGATGCATGCCCGCCTGTTTTTCGGCATGTTGCGGCGCTTGCCGAAGCTGATCGGCCGCCACTTCCCTGCCGAGGAGCCGCACTGATGCATTGGGCGAAAATGCAGGAAGCGGGCGGCTTGACAGGTATGCGTATCCTGCTGTTTGTTTACCGCGTCTTCGGGCGTTGGCCGTTCCGCTTTTTGCTGTTTTTCGTCCTGCTGTGGTTTTACGCGCGGCGGCGTGTTGCCCGCGAAGCGTCGCGCGATTATCTGCAACGACTGCATGGTTTCAGCGGCGGAGCGACGCCGCTCCCGACGCGGCGCAACCTCTTCCGGCACTTTCTGGCTTATTCCGAAATTCTGCTCGATAAGCTGCTGGCAGTCGGCGCTTCCGATCCGGCGATCTCTTGCCGCATAGACGGTGCCGAGTGCGTCCGGTCGCTGCCTGAACAAAAACGCGGCGCTGTTTTCGTCACCGCCCACTTCGGCAATATTGAACTGTGCCGCAAGTTATCGGGCCGGTACACCGGCACGCGCCTGACCGTTCTTGCGCACGGCAAGAGTACCGCCCGTTTCAACCAATTGCTGAAAGAGCTTGGTCCCAATTACGATGCTGACCTGATCCAGGTCGACGATATGGGTGTTGGCACTGCGATTGCGCTGGCGCAGCGAATCGCCGCCGGAGGCTTTGTCGTCATTGCCGGTGATCGCGTGCCGATGAAAGGCGCTGCGACAGTGCGCATTCCGTTCCTGGGGCGCGATGCCGGTTTTCCGGTCAGTCCCTATATCCTTGCCGCAACCTTGCAATGCCCGCTGTTCGCTGTTTTCGGCACCCGTCGCCACGAAGAATTTGTCATTGACCTGCGGTTGCTCGCTGAATCCATTGTGCTGCCGAGGCGCGGGAGAGAGGCGGCGATCATCCCTTACGCAACTGCTTTTTCCAGGCTGCTGGAAGAGGAATGCGTGAAAACGCCGTTTCAGTGGTCCAATTTTTATCCGTTCTGGGCGCCGTCGGCGTCCGCCGAGGAGAGCCACTGATGCCGCTGACCGCCCGCATCGATTTGACCGTGCCCTTTCACGACCTCGATCCGATGGAAGTGTGCTGGCACGGGCACTATGTCCGCTACTTTGAATTGGCGCGCACCGCTTTGTTGCAGCGCATCGATTATGATTATCCGCAGATGCGCGCTTCCGGTTACGCTTGGCCCGTGATCGAATTGTTCGTCCGCTATGCGCGGCCACTCGTGTATCAGCAACGCCTCCACCTCGACGCCCGCCTCGTTGAGTGGGAAAACCGGTTGAAAATCACTTACGAAATCTGTGACGCGGCAACCCGCAGACGGCTGACGCGCGGTCATACCGTGCAGGTTGCCGTTGGTATACAGACTCGCGAAATGTGCTTCGTCAGTCCTGACATCCTGCGTGAAAAATTGAAGGCATATCTATGAAAAACACCGCGAAACAAATGTTCCTGCTGCTCGCGGGGCTGATCCTGTGCGGACCGGGTCTTGCCGCCACGGCACAAACCGCCGCCGACCCGGCATTGCTGCGCTCGGTTCAATTACGGCTCGCCATCGACACGGTAATCCGCGGCGATTTCACTCAGACCCGCCAACTGGCGGGCGTCAAGAAACCGCTGGTGGCGGACGGCTCGTTTGTTGTCGAGAAAACGCGGGGCGTATTGTGGCGCACGCTAAAGCCTTTTCCGCAGACGATGCGGGTCACCCAGGGCGAGATCCTGCAAAAGGACGGTAGCCGCGTGCTGATGACCTTGCGCGCCGATCAGGAGCCGACGGTCAACGCCATCAGCCGTGTCCTGTTTTCGATGTTTGCCGGCGACCTGTCGGCGCTGGCCGAGTATTTCGATTATCAGGGGCAACTCAAAGGCGACACCGGCTGGCAGCTCTCTTTCACGCCGCGCGACGCCGGGCTGCGGACGGTCATCGCCGCGCTGTCGCTGGAAGGCGACAGCGTCGTCCGGCAGGTCACGCTGACCAGCGCCGCCGGCGACATTTCCCGAATCACCTTCAACCACGTCGTCACCGCTGCCGTGTTGAGCGCCGATGAACGCGCCCAGTTTGATGAATGATCTGCCGCCTGACGGCTATGCCCGCCGCCACCGTGCGCTGGCCTGGGGCTGGCTGGGCGTTCTGGCGCTACTGACAGCGGCGCTTCTCGCCCATGTGTTGCCTTGGCGCGGGCAGATTGACACCGACTTGCTGGCGTTGCTTCCCGTCGACGAACGCAACCCGCACGCCGAAGCCGCGCTGAAAACTTTGGCGCAACAGGGCGAGCGGTCATTGGTGCTGCTGCTGGCCGCGCCGGATACCGCCACCGCGCAACGCGCCGCCCGGCAAGTTCGAGAAACGTTGCGCGAGGCGCCGCTGTCGGCGCAACCGGCGCCGGCGGATGTCGAAACGCTGCTCAAGTTGTACTTTCCCTATCGTGCCGGTTTCGTCACCGATCAGGACAGGCGCTGGCTTGCCGATACAGATCAAACAACGCAGATACAGCGGGCGTTGTCGCTTGCTTATCAGCCATTCGCGGGCAGCGCGGTCAATTGGCGCGACGATCCCTTCGGTTTTTTCGGCAATTGGTTGCTGCAATTGGGGAAAGCCAGTCCGGCGCGTCCCTACGGCGACACGCTGATGGTGCAAACGGCTGACCGTCACTACGCGGTACTGCTCTACCAACTGACGCAAAGCGCGTTTTCGTCCGACCTTCAGACGCGGCTCGACGCCGATCTTGCCGCTACCCGGAACGATTTGGCGCAGCATTTTCCCGATGTGCAACTGTTGCGGGCGGGCGTCGTCCTGCACGCGGCGGCGGCGGCGCAGCAGGCGCGTTTTGAAATGTCGCTGATCGGCAGCGGGTCGTTGCTGTTTTGCGTACTGTTGACTTGGTACGTTTTCCGCAGCTTCAAGGCATTGCGGCTGATCCTGCTGTCGCTGGCCGCCGGTGCGCTGACGGCGTTGTCGCTGACCTGGCTGATGTTCGACCGCCTTCACGCGTTGACGCTGGTGTTCGGCGCCAGCCTGATCGGGGTTGCCGTCGATTATGGCGTCCTGGTGCTGGCACAGCATTTGAACGGGGAGAAAACACCTGGAGGCGCACCGGAACGCTGGACCCGTTTCCGCCATTTGTTGCCGCCGCTCGCACTGGTGCTGATCGCGCCGATGCTGGCGTATCTCAGCCTGCTGCTGATGCCGTTCCCGGGGCTACGGCAAATGGCCTGCTTTACCGTCAGCGGCATCGCCGGGGCGTGGCTGACGATCATGCTGTGGTATCCCTATCTGGTACCCGCGCATATGCCGGGCACGCCGCTCGCCCGATGCTTGATGCAGGCGTTGCGGCACTGGCCGCGCTGGCGCGCGACCCGCAGGCAATGGTTTGTCGCCGTGGCGGTCGCCACCGTCCTCGGGCTTGGCATTGCGCAACTCAAAACCGGCGACGACATCCGCAGCTTGGTCAACAGCGATCCCGGTTTGTTGCGTGAGCACCTCGAAGTTGCCAAGACGCTCGAATTGCCCAGCCCGGCACAGCTTTTTTTGATTACCGGCGATACGCCCGAGGAGGCGCTGCAACACGAAGAAGCGTTGTTGTTGAAACTGGAACCCCTTTTCGCCTCAGGTCATCTGACCGGCTTTGATGCCATCAGCCGCTGGCTGCCATCGCAGCAACGGCAACAAGCCGCGCAACAGGCGCAGCAAACGCTGGCCGCCGCTCGCGCCGCGCTGGCGAAAGAGATGGACCTTTCCGGTGACTGGGCCGCCACCCCGCAGTCCGCGCCGCTGACGGCGGACGAATGGCTGGCGCAACCGGCAACCGAGTCGCTGCGTTATCTGTGGCTGGGGCGCAGTGCGCAAGACGGGCGCTTTTCGAGCATCGTCCTGCTGAAAGGGTTGCGCGATGCCGACACCGCGCACCGACTGGCGGCGTTCAATGACGCGCACATTCAATGGGTCGATAAAACCGCCGAAGTCTCGTTGCTGATGGGGCGCTACCGGGTACTGCTGTCGTCCGTGCTGATCGCCGCCTACGTGCTGGTGCCGCTGGTGTTGCTGGCGTTCTTCCGCCGCCAAACCTGGCGAGTTGTCATGCCGTCGCTGCTGGGGACGCTGGCGATCATGGGCTACGCCGGGTTGCCGCTGCAACTGCTCAACGTGCTGACGCTCTTGCTGGTGTTCGGTATGGGGATCGACTATGGCCTGTTCCTGACCGCGCAGCGCGGCGACGTCCGCGCTTTTCTTGCCATTTGCGTCGCGGCGGCGCTGACGCTGCTGTCGTTCGGCCTGCTGGCCTTGAGCAGTACCCCTGCGTTACGGACGATCGGACTGACCACGGTGCTCGGCATCAGTCTGGCGTGGCTGACGACGCCGCTGTTCCGGCTGTCCGCGCCGGAGAGGGCCATTTCGTCCAGCAGCGCTTGAACCGTTGCTAAAATGCATCACCCGAATCCACGACGAGGTATGGGATATATGATATCATCATTTTTCGTGCTACCCCATGGATGTCGCCATCGGAGGTCGCCCGTGCGCCGATGTAATGCCCGTTTGGTTTTCGTTTTGTTGCTGTCGCTGAGTCTGACCGCCTGTGCTTCTTTTTGGCTCTCCGACGGTTTGTCGTTGTTGAAAATAGCGCCGGATGCGTTCGAGACGCGAACCGTCGAGCAGCGGGTGGCCATCGCCTGGCCCGGCGGGCAGAAAACGCTGGAGGCCGTGCTGGACATTCATCCTGATTCGCTGACGGTGATCGGGCTGGCGTTCGGCGTGCGCCTGTTCAGCTTTGATTACGACGGCGAAAAAATTATCCTGACACAGCCATTGCGCGGAAGATTGTCTGCCACGCGTATCGTCAACGATATGTTGATGGTGTATGCGCCGCTCGACGCGCTTGCCGACGCGTTGCCAACCGGCTGGACGGTTTGCGAAAAACAGCAGATGCGACAAGTGTTTCAGGACGAGCGGCTTGCTGTTTCCATTCACTATCCTGAAGGCTCGCCCTGGCAGGGCCGCGTCGTGCTCGACAACCATGCGCTTGGCTACCAACTGACGCTCGACAGCCGCGAGGTGACTGCCGATGAACCCTAGCCCGATCGTGCTGCTGCCGCCGGCAATCACCTGCGCGTTGGGTAATGGGCTGGAGAGCGTTCGTGAAGCATTATTCTCGGGGCGCAGCCCGGGCATGCGCTATAGCGACACGTACAGTCCGGGGCGGGCGCTGACGCTTGGCCATGCCAATGTGCCGTTGCCCCCGCCCGACGGTTTGCCGCTTGCCCAGAGATCGCGCAATAACGCTCTGCTGCTGGCGGCGTTTGCGCAGATCGAACCCTCATTCCGGGAATTGGCGCGCGACATTCCGGCGCACCGCACTGCCGTAATCCTCGGTACCAGCACGTCGGGCATCGGCGAAAGCGAAACCGCTGTCCGGTTCCACCACCAGACGCAGCAGCTTCCTGACGGTTATCACTACAGCCAACAGGAACTCGGCTCGCCGGCCCGGATGCTGGCCGAACGCCTTGGTTGCACCGGCCCTGTTTACTGCGTTTCGACTGCCTGCACCTCAAGCGCCAAGGCGCTAATCAGCGGTGCGCGGCTGCTGCGCGCCGGGCTGGCCGATCTGGTGGTTGCCGGCGGCGTCGATACACTCACCCGTTTTACCGTCGCGGGTTTTGCTTCGCTCGAAGCGGTCAGCGAAGCGCCGTGCCTGCCGTTCTCGGCCAACCGTTGCGGCATCAACATCGGTGAAGCGGCGGCGCTGTTTTTGATGCGGCGGCAAACCAGTGAGGATGAGCATGTGGTGACACTGGCCGGTTGGGGCGAAACGTCCGACGGTTATCACATCTCGGCGCCTGATCCCGACGGCGCGGGCGCGACCGATGCCATTCTCGAAGCCTTGGCACGCGCCGGTTGCCTGGCCGACGAGATCGGCTACGTCAATCTGCACGGCACGGCCACGCATCACAACGACGTGATGGAAAGCCGCGTCGTTTCACGGCTCTTTCCCCATTGCCCGGCCAGCAGCACCAAGCCGCTGACCGGTCACACGTTAGGCGCCGCCGGGGCGCTGGAAGCGGCGTTGACGTGGCTGACGCTGACCGACAGCGCTCATCGCCTGCCGCCGCACCTGTGGGACGGCATCCAGGATACGGATAATCCACCTCTATTGCTGGTCGCGCCGGAGTCGCGTGCCGCAACGCCTGTGCGGGCGGCGTTGTCCCTCTCGTTCGCTTTTGGCGGCAGTAATGCGGCGCTGCTGCTCAAAATAGCGTAAGGTTTCGTGTATGAGCTACCTTCCGATTGCCGATTATCTGCCGCACCGTCCGCCAATGCTGCTGCTCGACCGCGTTATCGAAGCCGCTGAATCGCATATCGTGTGTGAAGCCACCCTTCAGGTGGACAGTCCATTCTGCGACGGCGCTGCCGTTCCCGGCTGGGTTGGCGTCGAATATATGGCGCAGGCGGTCGGCGTTTTGGCCGGCTGGCGGGCGCTGGCGAGGCAGTTGCCAATCAGGCTCGGCTTTCTGGTCGGGACGCGCCATTATCGGAGCCATGTGCCGCAGTTTCGTGTCAGCGAAGTGTTGCGGGTGACCGCCGACGCGGAACTGATGCCCGACGAGGGCTTGGTGGCGATGCGTTGCGCGATACACGATGCTGCCGGTGCGTTGCTTGCCGACGCCTTGTTGCTGTTGTTCCAACCTTCCGATGTGGAGGCGTACCTGCAACAGGAAGCCGCTGCCCGCACGGAACCTTCGGCATCACAATGACGCCGCCCACTGTCAAGTATTGATATGCCCTTATCTTCTTCCCGGACCATACTCATCACCGGTGCCAGCCGGGGCATTGGCCGTGCCGTTGCCTTGCGTCTGGCGCAGGATGGCTTCGGCATCGTTGTCCACTGCCGGAGCCAGCGCGCCCAGGCCGAAGCCGTTATCGAATCCATCGCGGCGCAAGGGCAGCAGGCCCGGCTGCTGATGTTCGATATTGCCGACCGTGAAGCGACAAAACAGGCGCTGGAAACCGATATCGCCGCCCACGGTGTTTATTACGGCGTGGTATGCAATGCCGGAATCACCGCCGACAACGCCTTTCCGGCGATGCCCGCCGCCGACTGGGATCGGGTGCTGGAAACCAACCTCGACAGTTTCTACAACGTGCTTCATCCGCTAATCATGCCGATGGTGCAGGCGCGTCGTCCCGGTCGCATCGTCACGCTGTCGTCGGTTTCGGGCATTGCAGGCAACCGGGGGCAGGTCAATTACAGCGCCGCCAAGGCCGGGATCATCGGCGCGACCAAGGCGCTGGCGCTGGAACTGGCGAAGCGGCAGATCACCGTCAATTGCGTCGCGCCCGGCCTGATCGAGACCGAAATGGTGCCGCCGGAAGCGGTCGAACACGCGCTGCCGCTGATTCCCGTGCGGCGCATCGGAAGACCGGAGGAGGTTGCCGCTGCCGTCGCCTTTCTGATGCGCGACGATGCCGCCTATGTTACCCGGCAGGTCATCGCCGTTGACGGGGGAATGCTGTGAGCCGCCGCCGCGTCGTCGTCACCGGCATGGCCGGTATCAGCCCGGTCGGCAACAACTGGCCGGATGTCGAACGCGCCCTGCGCGCCCGGCAGAATGCCGTCCGCTACATGGACGGGTGGGCCGACATTGCCGGTCTCAACACCTGTCTCGGCGTGCCGGCGGCGCCGTTCGAGTTGCCGTTGGAGCGCTACTCCCGCAAGCGCACCCGCAGCATGGGGCGTGTCGCACTGATGGCGTGCCTCGCCAGCGAGTGGGCGCTTGCTGACGCCAGCCTGCTCGGCCATCCGGTGCTGACGTCGGGGCGTACCGGCGTCTCTTACGGCTCCTCGGCCGGCGAGCCCGCCGCGTTTGCCGACTTCGCGCGGCTTATCAAAGACCGCACGCTTGAAGGTCTCAACGCCAACAGCTATCTGCGGATGATGGCGCACACCGCGCCGGTCAATATCGCCGTCTTTTTCGGTCTGACCGGGCGGGTCATCACCACATCGAGCGCCTGTACTTCCGGCAGCCAGGGCATCGGTTACGCTTACGAAGCCATCCGCAACCATCACGCTGACGTGATGATCGCGGGCGGCGCTGAAGAACTGTGCGCGTCGGAAGCGGCCGTTTTTGACGCCCTGTTTGCCACCAGCACCCGCAACAACGCGCCCGCAACGACGCCGCGCCCTTACGACCGTGATCGTGACGGGCTGGTGATCGGCGAAGGCGCCGGTACGCTGATTCTCGAAGAACTTGAACATGCCCGCGCCCGAGGCGCCCGGATATACGCCGAAATTACCGGTTTCGGTACCAACTGCGACGGCACCCACGTCACTCAGCCGCAGGCCGGGACCATGGCGGTTGCCATCCGGTTGGCGCTGGAAGACGCCGGTCTTCCGCCCACGGCGATCGGCTACGTCAACGGCCACGGCACGGCCACCGATTTGGGGGATGTTGCGGAGAGCATCGCCACCCATGCCGTTTTCGGCGAAAATATGCCTATTTCTTCGTTGAAGAGCTACATCGGGCATACGCTGGGCGCTGCCGGGGCTCTCGAAGCATGGATGACGATCGAGATGATGCGAACCGGCTGGTTTGCGCCGACGCTGAATCTGGACCATATTGACCCGCGTTGCGCACCGCTCGATTATGTGCGCGGCGAGGGTCGTGCGCTCGATTGCGAATACACGATGAGCAACAACTTTGCGTTCGGCGGCATCAACACGTCGCTGATTTTCAAGCGATGGGATTGATGTCCCATTCCTGACTGTTACAGGAGAGGTTCATGAAAGTACCAATGAAAGCGGCTGGTTTTGCTGCGCTGTCCGTTTCCCTTTCATTATCCGCTTTCGCCGTTCAAGCCCGTGACTCGGTGCATTACTTTCCAATC
>JAISPJ010000043.1 GCA_031274995.1 Azoarcus sp. | reverse complement strand
GGAATGATTACGACAATGCAATCAAGGAAGGCAAGCTTGCCCCCAGTACTTTCGAGAAGAGCGCCCGCGAGTCCGGGGCCGAATTTTATCGGAAACTGCTCGATGGGCTCGCCGAAGCCGACGTGGCACAGAAGGAACTCGTCCGCCTCATAGGGGAAATCTTCGAGGAAGACGCTCCGGGTTTTAGCGAGGTACGTGAGGCACTCAATGCTTGCAAAAATGTAGTCCGGCGACTGTATGGACTGAATGGCGGCATCCTTGATGAAGTTGCGAAAACCGTTGAGCCCCTTTCGGATTCTTCCGCCGAGGCCCAGGCGAGCGCCAATGCCTTGCCCCGGCCACCCAAATCAGCCATCGGCCCCGTGAACAGCCGTGGTGATGCGATCCGACTGCTGCGCGAAATCTCGAAGTATTTCCGTGAACATGAGCCGCACAACCCTGTGCCCCTGCTGACCGAGCGTGCGGCCAAATGGGCGGAGATGCCGCTTGAGAAATGGCTGAAGGAGGTCATCAAGGAAGATTCGACCATGAAGCGTCTAGACGAAATGCTGGGTTTTCGCCCCGATTGAAGGGTGGATCAGTTCAACCAGGAAGGAAGGCAGACAATGACATCAGGATTGACCGGAAACTACCCCGTAAAACCACCTTTGAGAACCGCCGCAATCCGCACTATTGCTGTGGCGGCGCTGCTCGTGTGCGCCAGCGGATGCGTGACGTCGCCCGAGAACGTAACAAACACATTCAATATGGAATTCGTGCTCGTCCAGCCCGGAATCTTCATGATGGGGTGCAGCGAGGGCGACACCGACTGTCTGGCCGACGGGAGGCCACAACACCCGGTCAAGATCAGTCAGGCGTTTTACCTGGGCAAATTTGAAGTGACGCAGACACAATGGACGGCCCTCATGGGGAACAACCCGAGCCGGTTCAAGGGCGATAACCGGCCGGTCGAGAACGTCTCCTGGAATGACGCGCACGAATTCATCCGCAGGATGAATGCCCTGGAAGGCACGAATAAATACCGGCTCCCCACCGAGGCGGAATGGGAGTATGCGGCACGCGCGGGGGTGGCGACAAAATTCCCGTTCGATGCAGCCCGTGCGGGCAACCATGCCTGGTACTGGAACAACGCGAACAGGCAAACGCATCCGGTCGGTGAAAAGCAGCCGAACCCGTGGGGGCTGCACGACATGCACGGGAACGTCTGGGAATGGGTGCAGGACTGGTACGGGGAAGGTTATTACGCATCGAGCATGACCAGTTCGCCAGGCATCATCGTCCAGCCGAAAGAAATCCTGAGCGGACCCAGAGTGGTCATCAGCGACCCGAAGGGGGCTGCCGAGGGCGCAGCCCGAGTTCTGCGGGGCGGAAGTTGGGGCAATGACCTGCGGTACTTACGTTCAGCCCACCGAAATGCTTACCCGCCGGACTACCGGAGCGCCAGTACCGGGTTCCGGCTGGCTGTCTCCCCCGATTCGGACTGGCTCGACAACGTGAAAACCATGAAAAAGCAAGCGGAGAAAGATGCCGCATCCAGGGCGGAAGCCGTGAAAAAGGCGGCGGAACCGCCGACGAATGCGCCGGAAATCAAAGCGCCCGACCTGCCGAGCGCGGGACCTTTCGGGACGATGCCATAATGCCGGACCTCCTCGAATCCCTGCTGCCGTATTACGAGCGGGAATTGGGCGAACTGCGCAGGCTCTCTGGAGAATTTGCACGGCGCTACCCCAAGATTGCCGGACGGCTGCAACTGGAGGGCGATCATTGTGAAGACCCGCATGCCGCGCGGATGATCGAGTCTTTCGCGTTCCTAGCCGCCCGCATCCACCGCAAGCTGGACGACGAATACCCGGAGATCGTCGAAAGCCTCCTGGAAGTGCTGTATCCGCATTACCTGTGCCCGTTTCCGTCGGCGAGCATCGTGCAGTTCGAGTTGGGGGCGGCTGCTCCGGGAATCGGTTCGCGCTACACCATCGCGCGCCATCAGCCGGTGAAAACGCCCCCAATCGGTGGCGTCGCCTGCCAATTCCGTACCTGCTATCCGGTTGACCTTTACCCGTTGGCGCTCAAACAGGCGCGGCTGGAAATGACCAGCGGCTCGGAGTGGCTAAGAAGGATTGCGCCGGATGCGGCGGCAGTGCTGACGCTGGAATTGCATGCGCCTGCCGGGTTTGTCCTCAACAAGATCGGCCTTGAGAGCTTACGTTTCTTTCTCGATGGCGATCCGGCATTGATGCACCTGCTGCACGAGTTGCTGCTCTCAAAAACGCTCTGGGTGCGCGTAGGCGATGGCAGCGACGACCCGGCGCGCACACAGAAACTTCCGAAATCAAGCCTTGCCCCGGTCGGCTTTGGGCGCGACGAGGGGATGCTGGAATACGACGACCGTTCTTTTCTCGGCTACCGGCTGCTGAGCGAATATCTCAGCTTCCCCGAAAAATTCCTGTTCGTCGACTTGCTGCGCCTCGATGAAATCGCGCCAAGACTGACCGGCAACAAACTGGTAATCCAGTGCATGATCGGGAGCTACCCCGACTCGGAGCGCCATCAACGGCTATTTCGTAGCGTGTCGGCCCAACACTTCAAACTGGGCTGTACCCCCGTCGTCAACCTGTTCACACGGACAGGCGAGCCGATCCTCATCACCCATCAACGCGCCTCGTATCCGGTGTGGGTGAAACATAACAAGCCGAACGGCTATGAGGTGGTGAGGATCAAGCGCGTCACCCGGGTCGAAAAAACCGGCAACGACGAGCGGTACAGCGAGGTTTCCCCGTTTTATTCGATCCGTCATGGCGATGAGGATTCAGGTTCGCGCTTCTACTGGCATGCCAGCCGTGACGGGTCGCCGCGACCGGACGACAAGGGCACCGATGTGGAACTGCACCTCGTCGACCTCGATTTCGAGCCGATCCGCCCGCCTGCGGAAGTGTTGAGCCTGGAGCTGCTGTGCAGCAACCGCGATGTGCCGGAACAGATTCCGTTTGGGGGCGGGGAAAAGGGATCGCATTCCGATTTCACGGTTGCGGGCCATTCGGTGGTCAAGCGTGTGCGGCTCCTGCGAAAGCCCACGCCCAGCCTGCGGCCACCCCGGCGGCGCGGTTTGCAGTGGCGGCTCATCTCCCACCTGTCGCTCAACTACCTGTCGCTCGTCGAAGGGGGAGAGGAAGCGTTGAAGGAAATGCTCTCGCTCTACGATTTCAGCAATTCGCCCGTGGTCAAGCGGCAGATACAGGGCATCGTGTCCATTGCCAGCAAGCCTGCCGTGACGCGCGTCTCCGGCCCCGATTTCCCCGGCTTTGTGCGGGGGACGGAAATCACGCTGAAATTGAACGAAGACCATTACGTCGGGGGCAGCGTCTATCTGTTTACCAGCATCCTTGAGCGGCTGTTCGCGCTCTACTGCGCGCCCAACAGCTTTACCCGGTTGCGCGTGTTCACCGTTCAGCGACAAAACGTAGAAGTGGCCGCGTGGCCCGCGCGCTTGGGCGACGCCATCGTGATTTGAACCGAACCCATCCATCTATTCAGTGAGAGTTTTGTAATCATGTCGATGAGAAAATTTATTGTCCTGGGCGACACGACCACGCACGGCGGCAAGGTGATTTCGGCCTGGGGCAAAGACGGCCCCGTACCCATGACCATCGACGGCAGGCCCGTGGCCTGCATCGGGGACAAGGTGACATGCCCGCGATGCAAGGGGACGCACACCATCATAGAGGCCGCAAGCGGCCCGGATGTGGAGTTGGCCGGAAGGAAGATAGCGCGCGAGGGTGACGGGGTTTCTGATGGGTCGAAACTAGTCTCCTCGGGGCAATCCCTTGCGACGCATGGCGGGTGAAGTGGCCGAAATGGTGTCACCATTCAAACGAGAACCCCGTGACCTGACCCGGGAACTGGAGCAGGATGCACCGCGCTTTGGTTTTTTCCAGGCCGTGCGCCTGCTGGCGTTGGCTGCCAAGCAATCCGGTGGAAAACGCCATTCGCGGCTTCCCTCCAATCTGCGCTTTCGCACCGAGGCTTCGTTTGCTTTTCCGGCCAGCGAACTGAAGCGTTACCAGCCTATCGACCCGGAAACGCCTGACGCGGAACATAAAAATGATGAAATGACTGTGGCCTTCATGGGGCTGATCGGCCCCAGCGGGACGTTGCCGTTGTCTTACACGGAACTGGTGATCAGCCGCCGCAAGGCTTACCGCGACACGGGGCTGCATGCGTTTCTGGATATGTTCAACCATCGCGCCATTGCGCTGTTTTATGACGCCTGGCGCAAGTACCGCTACTGGCTGGATGCCGAAGATGGCGAGCGTGACGGCTTGACCCGCGACCTGCTCGATTTTGCAGGCGTCGGTTTCAAGAGCCTGCGCGAAAAACTGGGCTTGGGGGGAAGCACCCATCTGGCAGAAAACCTCTTTGCCTTTTACGCTGGATTGCTGGCCCAAAAACCGATTTCGGCCAGTGCGATGAGCACAGTGATACAGGGCTATTTTGGCGTACCCGCCGAGATCGAACAGTTCGTTGGGCAATGGATCGAGGTGCCGCCGGAAGAACAGTCCCGGATAGGCGGGGATTCGTGCGTACCGGGCCAAACGCTGTTCGCAGGCAAACGTATCTGGGATCGCCAGACGAAGATCCAGGTGCGCATGGGGCCGATGCGCCGTGCGCAATTTGATCGGCTGATGCCCGGAGAGCCGGGGGCAAAGGCGCTGGAAACCCTGGTGCGGTTCATGGTCGGGCATGGCCTGGCGTGCGACGTAAAACTCATCCTCGACAAGCGCGATGTTCCCGTGCCGCGCCTTGACCCCGGCCAACGATTGATGCCCGGCAGAAATTTCTGGCTCATCAAAAACCATCTCCTGGAGCGCGATCCGGACGAGATGCGTTTCAGGCTCCTTTCATAAGCTCCATTCAACACTCACTCACTTAAAAGCCTATCCCATGTCCAACAAACGCCTGCTAGTCCTGGCCAAGCGCCTGACTCCCGTTGCCCGCCGTGCATTTGACGAAGCCACCAATCGTGCACACGCCCGCACCCATCATGTGCTTGAAATCGAACACGTCCTGTTGTCTTTGCTCGATCAGACCGACAGCGCGTTTTCTGTGGCCTTGCGCTCGCAGGGTGTCAACACTGACAGCCTGGAGCGAAACATCGAAAAGGTTTTGGATGGTTTTCGCACTGGCAGCACGCGCGCAGACATGATGTTCTCAGCTACGTTTCCAAACTGGCTGTCGCAAGCCTGGTTGATTGCCGGTGTAGAGCATGGCGAGACGACTATCTCCAGCCTGGATTTGCTGCTGGCCTTGTTGAAGGATGAAGCTCTGCGCGACGCGATACGGTCATCTGCGCGCGCCTTGTATGAACTCAAAACCTCGCAGCATGTTGAGCTTGAAGAGGCTTATGTCAGGTTCCGCCAGCACGGCGGGGAAGTCAGTACTGCCGGAACCTCGGCGAGTGCCGCGAGTAGTGCCCCCGGCGACCCTGCGGCTCCTGTCACGGGCAAGAGCGGTACGCCGGGGCTGGACAAATACACGAGAGACCTGACCGCGCTGGCCCGCGAAGGCAAGATCGACCCCGTGCTCGGGCGGGAAACCGAGATCCGCCAGATGACGGACATCCTGCTGCGCCGCCGCCAGAACAACCCCATCCTCACCGGCGAGCCGGGCGTGGGCAAAACGGCGGTGGCCGAAGGATTGGCGATCAAGATCGTGGCTGGCGAAGTGCCACCAGCCCTTACCGGCGTTTCCCTGCTTACGCTGGATCTGGGGCTGTTGCAAGCCGGAGCCAGCGTGAAGGGCGAGTTTGAAAACCGCCTGCGCCAGGTCATCGACGAGGTTAAAGGCAGCCCCACACCGATCATCCTGTTCATCGACGAAGCCCATACGATGATCGGCGCGGGTGGCTCCGCCGGGCAGTCTGATGCGGCCAACCTGCTCAAACCGGCGCTTGCACGCGGGGAAGTACGCACCGTTGGCGCAACGACCTGGGCGGAGTACAAAAAGTATTTCGAGAAGGATGCGGCACTCGCCCGGCGCTTTCAAGTGGTCAAGGTCGAAGAGCCGTCGCCCGAAGCCGCTGAACAGATGGTGCGCGGCGTGGCCCTTGCGCTGTCCGAGCACCACAAGGTTGACATCCTTGAGGAGGCGGTACGCGATGCCGTGTATCTGTCCAGCCGCTACATCTCGGGCCGCCAACTACCGGACAAGGCCATCAGCGTGCTGGATACCGCCTGCGCCCGCATCGCGCTCTCCCGCGCAGGCCGCCCAGGGCCAGTGGAAGATGTGGAAGTGCTCATCGGCAACATCGACCGAGAACTCAATGCACTCACCCGCGAGGAGGGCCATGAGGAGCGTATTGCCGGGTTGAAGGCGAGGCGAGAAGAACTGGAAACCGACCTTGCCCGGTTGCGTGCCGCGTGGGATGAGCAGTTAAAACTCATCGCCGAGATCGACGCCCTGCGCGCCGCGCACATCGAAAACAAGGATCAGCCCGCTCAAGCCAGGGGCAAGGGGAAAGCCTCCAAAGGAAAACCAGCCGTCAGCCCGCTGCAAGCCAAGCGCAATGAGCTGCGCGCGATGCAAAAAACATTGCCGTTGGTATATGAGTGCGTCGACGGCAGCGTTATTGCTGATGTCATCAGTGGATGGACAGGCATCCCGCTCGGGCGCATGGTGAGCAACGAACTCCAGCAGGTGCGCGACCTCGCCAAATTGCTGGCAGAGCGGATCATCGGCCAGGATCATGCGCTGGAACAAATCGCCGAGCGCATTCAGATTGCCAAGGCCAACCTCGAAGATCCCGGCAAGCCCAAGGGCGTGTTCCTGCTCACGGGGCCTTCGGGCGTAGGCAAGACCGAAACTGCCATCGCACTTGCGGAGGCGCTCTACGGCGGAGAGAGAAACCTCATCACCATTAATATGAGCGAGTACCAGGAAGCGCATACCGTCTCCGGCCTCAAGGGTTCGCCCCCCGGCTATGTCGGTTATGGCGAGGGTGGTGTGCTGACGGAAGCCGTGCGGAGGAAGCCTTACTCGGTCGTCTTGCTGGACGAGGTGGAAAAGGCCCATGCGGACGTGCTCGAACTCTTCTTCCAGGTTTTTGACAAGGGCCGACTGGAAGATGCCGAGGGGCGGGAGATCGACTTCAAGAACACGGTCATCATCCTCACTTCAAACGTCGGGGCCGACCTCATTACGAGCGCCATTGAGTACGGCGTGACCGTGACGCCGGAAGAAGACGAAGTACAGGCCGAAGCGCAAGGCGAAGAAGGCAAACCCGCCGAAGAAAAACCCGTTGTAACCCGCGATCCCACACCGGAAGACCTCGTGGAGATTTTGCGCCCCACCCTGCAAAAGACGTTCAAGCCCGCTTTTCTGGGGCGGCTCGACATCGTGCCGTTCTTCCCGATCAGCGATGAGGTATTGCGTAAGATCATCGCCCTGAAACTCGACAGGACGAAGAAACGGATTGCCGTCAACCACGACTGCACCGTCGATTTTCCGGAAAAGCTCGTCGAATTCCTCGCCAACCGTTGCAGCGACGTCGACAGCGGCGCGCGTGACGCGGAAACGCTCATCACCCGCACGGTGCTGGCGAAAACCTCCCTTGCGCTGCTTGCGCGAGCGCCGGGGAGCAAGCCCGTCAGGAAGATCGCCGTAGCAATCGTCAAGGACGATCTGAAAGTCAAGATAAGCTGAATCGGGCGGCGACGCACACGAAACGGAGCAGGAGGGAAATATGCGCTGGTATCTTCTGCATACTGAACTCCGGCAGGAAAAAACTACGCTAAAGCATCTGGAGCGGCAAGGCTACGTGTGCTATCTGCCCCTGTTCCGTACCGAGAGGTTGGTGAGGCGCAAGCTTGCTGCCGTCGACGTGCCGCTGTTCTCACGTTACCTGTTCATCCGCCTGGGGCAGGACAAGAGGGATAAAAGCTGGGGGCCCGTCCGTTCCACGGTCGGCGTCAGCCAGTTGGTACGTTTCGGCGAACGCCTCGCCCAAATAGACGAGGACCTTGTCGAGATGCTCAGAGCCCGTGAAGCGTCCTTCATTTTCGTACCGGAGCGCCTATTCAATCCAGGCGACACTGTCCAGATTGCAGAAGGGCCGTTCGCGGGACTCGATGCGGTGTACCAGATGTCGGATGGCGAGCAACGCGCGCTTGTATTGATCGAGTTCCTGAGCAAGCCGATTTCCTTGAAACTTGACCTTGCCAGTTTGCACAAAGTTGGTGAGTAAGGTGCGTCCAAAGCTCGCGCCTCTTTGCTTTACCAATGGTGGCACGCAGAAGAGCATGATTGGAGCGTAGCTTTACGGGCCATCTGGGTTGTTATGCGTCTCTTCGATGTCTGCGAGCCAGTCAGGATCATCTTGAAACACCCCTTCTCCTTCATGGTTCTTGCATTTCTTGTTTGAGCAATAATAAAAATAGTCAACTTCCCCACCTGTATACGACTTCATGTCTCCGTTGCAGCAGCAATCAGAACACACGCGGTCACGCAAAAACACAGCGGTATCATATGGAAGTCGTTTCATTTCTCCGTCTCCACAAATTGAACAAGCTTACGCTATACCGCTATGTATTTGGCGGTGCACGTTCTAACATGACTTCGCACCCACCTGGTCCGTCCCGCCCTTCCAAAGCCCTCAGCAGTAGACGCGGAGAAGCCTGCCCCGCAGCTTGATGAAGCGGCCTGAAGCGACAAGGCTTTGCCGGTTCAGACTGCAATGGACAAGATCGTGCCAGAAAAATAAAATCCCCTCGACATTTTTCTTTCCATGCAGTTATACTGATTGCATGAAAAGAAAGGTAAGGCTGTACCGTGTCGAGTTTTATCCCACTTGCCCGAAGGGGCAAGTGGGAGCTACGCGTTTTCGGCAATGCGGGACGATGGTTGGGTTCTGGAACGACGTGGTGGATGCTTTCGAGCGTTGCCATCAGACTTTCTGGATCGAAATTTTCGATGCCGTTACCGACAAGCGGCTCGCCGGGCCGCTCGCACCAGGCACGCAGATGCCAGATACGGTTCAGTCATGCCATACAGGTTTTCAAAAAACGGGCTCAATCCCTCGCGCCCGGTCAATCGCCTGAGCCATCCGGCAAGCCGCTTCCAGTTCTGTGCACCTGTGCCCACGCATGATCCTGGCCCGCTCGGCCTTTTCCTCGGGCTCGGTCATGGCAAGCGCCAGGGCAAGGCTCGGCGGCACGGCGCGGAAGAGCACTTCCATCGACTTCGA
>JAISPJ010000013.1 GCA_031274995.1 Azoarcus sp. | reverse complement strand
CACAAAACATCCTGGAATATGCGTTCAGCCATTTCCGTCGCTTTTGCCTTTTTTGCCGCCGTGTTCATGGGATGCGCTCAAATGCCGCAGCCACGAAACATCGGAAACAGGCCAAGTTCCGGTCATTTGCTGGCGGAAGAAAAACGCGAACGGGTTCCTGCAAACTCATCCGAAGAACAGGCAAGCTCCTTCGTATCCGATCCGGCCTCCATCCGCATCCCGGCTCCTGTGCCGACATACTCGATCGATGTCCATCTGGCCCCGGTCGATCAAGTGCTCACGGCCCTTGCGCGTGACCAGCGGATCGGACTTGAACTGCGCCCCGGCGCAGAGAGGCTTGTCAGCCTGAGCGTTTTCAATCGCCCGCTGCCTGAATTGATCGAGCGCCTTTGCGACCAGGCCGACCTGCGCTGCGAATTCGATGGCAAACACCTGACAGTCATGCCTGACACGCCATTTCTGCGCGCTTATCGCATCGACTACGTCAACCTCGCGCGCGACATGAACGGCACAATCGCCACCAGCACGCAAATCGCCACCAGCAGCAGCGCCGTGGACGCCAAGGGCAGCAGCAGCGGCAGCGCCGGAAATGCCTCGCTCACCCAGATCAGCGCCAAGGCAACGAATCACTTCTGGGAGACGCTCGAAAACAATCTCCGCGCATTGCTCAAGGAACACGGGCGCAGTATCCAAAAACCGCGTTGCGAAACTGCACGCCGCCTCAAACCCAACGGATCGGGCGTCGAGGTTTCCTGTGAAAGCGGCACGGGATCCGAAGAATCCGCCGCCGTTATCAGCAACCGCGAAACCGGTACTTTGATGGTACTCGCCAACGCCAGCCAGCATCAAAAAGTGGCGGAGTTCATCGAACTCGTACAAGGCGCGGCACAGCGGCAAGTCATGATCGAAGCCACGATTGCCGAGGTCACGCTCGCTGACGGCTATCGCCAGGGCATCGACTGGAACCGGCCCGGCATACCGTTCATCAGAGTAAATTCACAAGGCGCAAGCGGTAGCATGCAACCCTCCGTTTCCTACCTCTCGAACCAACTCGACGTGCGCCTGGACTGGCTGGAAACTTTCGGAACGGTCAAAGTACTCTCCAGCCCCAAGCTTTCCGTGCTCAACAACCAGACGGCAATACTCAAAGTGGTCGAAGAGGTCGTCTACTTTCTCGTCGATGCCTCCGTCACCGAATACGGCAACAGCGACCGCGAAAAAATCACCGCCACCACCAAGCCACAATCGGTATCCGTCGGGCTGGTCATGGCAATCACCCCGCAAATCGGGCGCGACGGCGCGATCATCCTCGGCGTCCGCCCCACCATTTCCAGCATCTCGGGCTTCAAGGACGACCCCAACCCATCGCTCGGCAGCATCCCGAACCGCGTGCCGCAAATCCGCACTCGCGAAATGGAATCCGTGCTCCGGCTTGCCGACGGCGAAATCGCCGTCCTCGGCGGTCTCATGGAAGACAAGCTCGATACCGACACGAGCCGCATTCCGTTGCTCGGCGCAATTCCACTGCTCGGCGAATTATTCACGAGGCGCGAAAACAGCATCCGGCGCAGCGAACTGGTCATCTTCCTGCGCCCGCGCCTGATCCGGCACCCGGGCACTGGCGGCGATTATGCGCCAGAACAGGCAGTGCTGCCGAACGCCTCCTTTTTGCGCCACGACGCGCCATGAATGGACCAAGGCCCGTTCAGTCCATCGACGATCAGCGCGGTTTACGGCACAAGTACGTTCGCTGGAGTGTCTTCTACTTGATTAGATTACGACCGGTCTATATACTGGTCTATATCCTCCGCAGGAGAAACCCATGAACATCGCAGTTGGATCATATGAAGCCAAGACGAAGCTACCAGAGCTACTGCGCGGCGTTCGTGCCGGTAACCGCTATACCATCACCCTGCGAGGCGAAGCCGTGGCCAACCTGGTGCCAGCAGAAGAAAACAGGCACCCGGATGCTATGGTAGCCGTCGACGAAATGCTGGCTTTCATGCAAACCCGCAAACCAGTGAGCAGCGTCAATATCAAGGCGCTCATCAACGAAGGGCGGTCGTGAGTTTCGTCCTGGATGCCTCCGTGGCATTGCTCTGGTTGATGCCTGACACCAATCCGGCAGGCGTGGAGTATGCAAGCGCGGTTTTAAAGGCACTAAAAGAATCACAAGCCCTGGTGCCTTCGCTTTGGCCGCTGGAAGTGGGTAACGTCATTGCCAAACTTGAAGCCAAGAACATTGTGACTGAAGCAGACTCACAACGCTTTGTTGTTCTTTTGGGGCGGCTTGACATCGTGACCGATCCGACTACGGCTGGACGTGCGCTCGGCGACACCCTGAACCTCGCTCGCCGGTACAAGCTGTCTGTGTACGATGCGGCCTATCTGGAACTTGCCTTGCGCACGAGCTATTCACTGGCAACGCTCGATGCCGATTTGGCGAAGGCAGCAACCCTTGCAGGTATTCCGGTTTTCGGTCGTTCCACAAACCCCGCGTAGATGGCCTGATCGAAACTTCAGCGTTCTTCCTGGTCGATCAGGTTGAGGTCGAGCTGGCTTCCGCCTTCTCCCGTCTCGGCCGCTACGCTGAAATCATTGCCGCCAGACTGGTTCTCGACCCCGGAAAGATATTCAGCAGTAATGTCGCCGGTGATGTAGCAGCCATCAAAACAAGATGTCTCGAAAGACTGAATCGCGGGGTTGATCCCGCTCACAGATGCCTTGAGATCATCGAGGCTCTGGTAGAGCAGGCCATCCGCGCCAATCTCCCGGCAAATCCCGGTTTCGTCGCGTTCATTGGCAATGAGTTCGCTGCGCGTCGGCATGTCGATGCCGTAAACATTCGGGTGACGCACCGGCGGCGCGGCGGAAGCTATATATACCCTGGCCGCGCCCGCTTCGCGCGCCATATTGATGATTTCCTTGCTGGTCGTGCCGCGCACGATGGAATCGTCGACCAGCAGAACACTCTTGCCCTTGAACTCCTGGGGAATCGTGTTGAGCTTCTGACGCACGGATTTCTTGCGCGTGGACTGCCCCGGCATGATGAAGGTTCGCCCGATGTAACGGTTCTTGACAAAGCCCTCGCGGTACGGCAACCCCAGCCGCAGAGCCATTTCCTGTGCCGAAGGACGGCTTGAATCAGGAATCGGGATGACGACATCGATTCCCACATGCGGCATGGTGCATTTCATTTTTTCCGCGAGAAATTCGCCCATCTTCAGGCGCGCTTCGTATACCGACACGCCATCCATGATGGAATCGGGTCTCGCAAGATAGACGTACTCGAATATGCATGGCGCATTCATGGTTTTTGTTGCGCACTCGCGGCTGTGGAAATTGCCTTCCGTATCGATCAACACCGCCTCGCCCGGCGCGAGGTCGCGCAAGAGTTTGAATCCCAGGGTGTCGAGCGCGACAGATTCGGAGGCCACCAGCCATTCGGTCTTGCCGTTGGGCAATTCATTCTTGCCAACCACCAGAGGACGAATGCCATATGGATCACGGAAAGCAAGCAGCCCGTAACCCGCAATCATCGCCACGGCCGCATAAGCGCCCCGGCAACGCCGATGCACGCCCGCCACGGCACGGAATATCGCCGCCTCGTCGAGCCTGGGGCCGCTGGCCGCGTCTTCCAGTTCATGCGCCAACACATTGAGCAGCACTTCGGAATCAGAATTGGTGTTGATGTGGCGGCGGTCGGAAAGAAACATCTCGCGCTTGAGCGCTTCCGAATTGGTCAGATTTCCGTTATGCGCCAAGAGCAGCCCGAAAGGCGAATTGACGTAGAAGGGCTG
The DNA here is from genome assembly GCA_031274995.1 of Azoarcus sp. Classification (GTDB taxonomy): domain Bacteria; phylum Pseudomonadota; class Gammaproteobacteria; order Burkholderiales; family Rhodocyclaceae; genus WRNU01. Next base: position 60,529 of record JAISPJ010000013.1, on the reverse strand, counting down.
AGCCTCGGCGACGTTGAGCGCCGAACCTGCCGTGGGATAACGCACGTGCCCAATCCCCCAGTTTCCGGCAAGGTAACGCATGTTGCGGGTGCGAAAGGCATCGCGCACCAGCCCCGGCCCCTTGTGCATGAAAAAGCGATCGTTCTCCGCAGTGGCGATGCCCGCCGCATCCTGCCCACGATGTTGTAACACCAGCAACCCGTCATAGAGCAACTGGTTGACCGGAGAAGTCGCTACGACTCCGAGAATCCCGCACATGCAACACCACCTTGTTCTATATCGAGGAATCCCCGGTTTTGCTGCCGGGGTAACTCAAATGAATACTATCAATCACCGAATCAACGCCCGGCAACCACGACTTGGCCACATTAACCACATTTTCCAACGGCGGCGCGAATAGCGCCTGTTCCCACCACGACTCGCGCGACATGCCGACCAGACCACCGATCCAGACCACGACCAAAGCAATCACAAAACCGCGGACGGCCCCGAACACGGCTCCGAAAAACCTGTCTATCGCGCCTAATCCCGCTGCGCGCAGCAATTTTCGCAACAAAAATTTTACCAGCGACGCCAACAACAATACGGCAAAAAAAATCAACGCGAACGCTGCCACCACCCGCAGGCGCGAATCGCCAAACATGTTTTCAAACTGGAGCGCCGCAACATCAACGTAGCGCCCAGCCACAACCAGAGCCAGCACCCAGGCCAGCAGCCCCAGAATCTCGCTCACCAGCCCACGCCACAATCCCAGCGTGGCCGACAACGCAAGAACGGACAGAAACACGTAGTCAAAAACTGTCATCGCTGGAATGGGGCCACTCCGACCTGAAGGCCGGGGATTCCCCGATACGGTCCGGGGGAGACTTCGGTTCCATAAACGTTCCCCCCCCTGACCTCGCCATGAATGGCGAGGGTTGCGTTCGACACGTGTTCAACGATCAACACACTCTACTCAATGCGACGATAGCACCGCTTTATGGCTCTGAGCCTTCAGGCGGGCCATAACCTGCTCACCCTCGCTCCGGGACAACGGACCGATGCGAACCCGTGTCACCCTGCCTGCTTTTTCAGCGTAGGCGGCAAAGCCCTGATCGTTCAGTTCTTTTGCCTGCCTGGCAGCTCTGTCTGCGTTACCAAAGGCCCCGACCTGAATGAAGACCCGGTCTTGCGTCTTGATTGCTTCTTTACCCGTTTTTTTGCCTTCATCCGCTTCTTTTACAGGAGATTTGCCATTGAGCAAGGCTAACGCCCGTGTGGCCTCCTGTTTTTCGGAAGCGCCCGGGCGGGGCGGACTGTCCTTTTGCCGGGATTCTTCCGGCAACCGTGCAGCAGGCGGATTCGGCGCGTGTTGTTCCGGTGGCATCAAGGCGCGCTGTGGAGAAGAAGATGGCTCCGACAAAAAGGAAGGCGCGTTATCAACAGGAAATCCGGGTACGCCCGAAGCTGCATCCGGCTCAATGACGACACTGGCGGACTCGGGATCGTCTTCGGGCATGGCCCGATGCGATTTGAATCCGCCGTCACCGTGTTCGGGAATGAAAACATGCATATCGGACACGACACGCGGCTCATCCCGGTCCCTCAACGCCAGCGGCAACACGATCACCGCCAACAAAGCCAAAACTGCCGCCCCCACAAGACGACGGCGCGCTCGTTTTTTTATTTCCAGTTCAGTATCGCTTACCATGAAATCGATCGGATCGCTCACATTGAAACCCCCATTAGTGCCTCACGCATCAGCGGCGGTGGCCTTGAATTGCCGCCAATACATCAGTCACAGTCAGGAAAGAACCAAACACTACGATTCTATCATCGACCGCCGCACATTCCCGCGCTCGCGCAAACGCGGCGGCAGGCGTTGCAAAGCCTTCTGCGATTTTGCTCTTTTCCACCCCTGCCGCACACAGGCGCTCGATCAGCGCCCCGACATCGAGCCCCCTAAAACCGGACAAGGTACAGGGCAACCAATGGTCGACGCGCGTGTTCATGCGCGCCACCACGCCTTCCACGTCCTTGTCGGCAAGCATGCCGAATACCGCCCAGGTTTCGGGGACAAACCCGAGCGCACCAAGATTTTCGGCCAACACGTCCGCTGCTTGTGGATTATGGGCCACATCGAGCACTACCTGTGGCCGCCCCGGCAACACCTGGAAGCGTCCCGGCAGTTCGACCTGCATCAAACCCTGCCGGACCGCCAGCATGGATACCGGGATGCGTGCCTGCAAGACATCAAGCGCAGTTATCACCGAGGCCGCATTGAAAAGCTGGACTGAGCCACGCAAGGATGGATAAGCCAGTCCGCTGCGCCTCGTCACGACATTTCCACGGCGCATGGACGATGGCGTTTCGTTGCGCCAATAACTCCATTGGCAACGTTTGGCGTCAAAACCAAAATCGCGCCCTGAAACCCAAAGTTCTGCGCCAATCGCCTGCGCGTGTTCGACAAGGCTTTTCGGTGGGTCCCGGTCACCACAGATCGCCGGGCATCCGGCGCGGAAAATGCCCGCTTTCTCGAAACCGATGGCCTCGCGCGTATTGCCGAGAAAATTCATGTGATCCATCGCGACCCCGGAGACGATGGCGCAATCGGCGTCGATGGCGTTGACCGCATCAAGCCGTCCGCCCAGTCCGACTTCAAGGATGATGGTATCGAGCCGCGCCGCGCAGAACACCTTCCAGGCCGCCAGCGTGCCATGCTCAAAATAAGTCAGCGGCACATCACCGCGCACTGCTTCAACATCGGCAAACGCAGCCGCCAGCACCTCATCACTGGCCTCGGCACCGTCGATACGCACACGCTCGTTGTAGCGCAACAGATGGGGCGAAGTGTAACAACCGACGCGATAGCCTTCGGCACGCAGGATGGCTTCGAGCATGGCGCAGGTCGATCCTTTGCCGTTTGTGCCACTTACGGCAATGACCACCGCATTGGAATCGGAGACAAGCGCGGCGCGCACTTTTGAGACTCGTGCGAGACCGAGGCAAATGGATGCGCCGTGCCGCACTTCGAGCAGTTCGAGCCAACCGGCCAGCGTCACCGGCAATCCCTGACCACACGAATCAGGCATAAACAGGGGGTTGCCGGTTGAGAAGATTAAGGAGTTCAGCCAGGCATTCGCGCAACTGCCGACGGTCGACGATCATGTCGATTGCGCCTTTTTCAAGCAGAAACTCAGAACGCTGGAAACCTTCCGGCAGCTTTTCGCGCACGGTCTGCTCGATCACCCGTGGGCCGGCGAAACCGATCAGCGCACCGGGTTCGGCAATCACCACATCGCCCATGAAGGCAAAACTCGCCGACACTCCACCCATCGTCGGATCCGTGAGCACGGTGATGAACGGCAGCCCGCGTCGGCTGAGTTGGGTGATTGCCGCCGTGGTCTTGGCCATCTGCATCAGCGAGAACAAACCTTCCTGCATCCTCGCCCCACCGGAAGCCGTGATGCAGATGAAAGGCAGGCATTGATCGAGCGCAACACGGACACCCCGCACGAAACGCTCGCCCACCACTGATCCCATCGAGCCCCCGAGGAAATTAAACTCAAAACAGGACACGACCAACGGCACGCCGAGCACCGTACCCTGCATAACCAGCAGCGCGTCAGTTTCGTTCGTCTCTTTCGCGGCTGCCGACAAGCGTTCTGTGTATTTGCGAGAATCCTTGAACTTGAGCGAATCGACGGAAGCCACTTCACCGGCAACTTCAAGGCGCTCTTCGGGGTCAAGCAGCAAATCGAGCCACGCGCGCGCACCGATACGCAGGTGATACCCGCATTTGGGGCAAACGTGCAGGTTGCTTTCAAGGTCGGAGTAATAAAGCACCGCCTCACAGGCCGGGCATTTGTTCCACAGCCCTTCCGGGATCGACTTGTTACGCACGGCGCTTTCGTCGCGCTTGATCCGGGGAGGGAGTATTTTTTGTAGCCAGCTCATGAGCGTGCTCCAGCGAGTTCATCGAGCTTTACGCGAATTTCGCGCACGAATGTTTCAACCTTGGCACAAGCCTGTTCACGCGGGCTTGTTTCGATTTCTTCGACGATGCGGCTGCCAATCACCACTGCATCGGCTACCGCGCCAATTTTTTTCGCAATTTCAGCGTCACGGATACCGAATCCAACTCCCACCGGCATCCCCGCCGCAGTGCGGATGAGTGGAATGCGGCGGGCGATTTCGTCGAAATCGAGATGTGAGGCGCCGGTCACGCCCTTGAAAGAGACGTAATAGAGAAAGCCGCTGCTCGCCTGGGCAATATCATGGAAACGTTGCCCGGAAGAATTCGGCGCAAGCAGAAAAATCTGGTCAAGCCCGGCGGCACGTATGCTCGCGGTAAACGCCACGCATTCCTCGGGAGGATAATCAACCACCAGCACGCCATCGACGCCCGCCTTCCTGGCTGCGTCGGGAAAAATGGCAACACCCATCGCCTCGACGGGATTGGCGTACCCCATCAGCACAACCGGCGTTACCACATCTTCCGTGCGGAAAGCGCGGACGATGTCGAGCACGCGGGCAAGGCTCATGCCCTTGGTCAATGCCCGTTCCGAGGCACGCTGGATGACCGGGCCATCGGCCATCGGGTCGGAAAACGGTACACCCAGCTCGATGATGTCGGCCCCGCCCGCGACGAGCGAGCGCATCAACGGCACGGTCAGCTCGCCGTCGGGGTCGCCCGCGACAATAAAAGGAATCAGCGCCTTGCGGCCTTCAATCTGCAATCGCTGAAAAGTGGTTTGTATCCTGGACATAAAACCCTGATGTGCGCGAGAAATTCAAAACTGGATGCCTGAACGCTCGGCCACAGTATGCATGTCTTTGTCGCCGCGCCCGGAAAGGCAAACCAGCAGGAGCCTGTCACGGGGCAACGTAGGCGCAACCTTCATGGCCTGCGCCAAGGCGTGCGAAGATTCCAGTGCGGGAATGATCCCCTCGAAATGGCAAAGCGCGTGGAACGCATCGAGCGCTTCGGTATCGGTCACGGCGACGTATTCGGCGCGGCCGCTATCCTTCAGCCACGCATGCTCCGGCCCCACGCCCGGATAATCGAGTCCGGCAGAAATAGAATGGGTTTCGATGACTTGCCCGTTCTCGTCCTGCATCAGACAAGTGCGGTTGCCATGCAAAACTCCGGCCTTCGCATTGGCCGTGAGCGGCGCGGAGTGACGTCCCGTCCCGATCCCCTCACCGGCTGCCTCGACCCCGACCAGACGCACGTTCTCGCAGGGAATGTAGGGATAAAAAATTCCTATCGCATTGGAACCGCCCCCTACGCAGGCAATGACCATGTCCGGCTGGCGCCCGAAGGCTTCCGGCATCTGTGTCAGGCACTCCTTGCCGATCACCGTCTGAAAATCGCGCACCATCATCGGATAAGGATGCGGTCCGGCCACTGTGCCGAGGATGTAGAAAGTATTGGAAACGTTCGTCACCCAATCACGCATGGCTTCGTTGAGCGCATCCTTGAGCGTCCTGGAGCCGGATGCCACCGGAACCACGGTCGCCCCCAGGAGTTTCATGCGATAGACATTGGCAGCCTGCCGCGCCATGTCTTCGGTGCCCATGTAGACAACACATTCGAAGCCGTGGCGGGCCGCCACGGTGGCCGTCGCGACGCCATGCTGCCCCGCGCCGGTTTCGGCAATAACTCGGGGCTTGCCCATGCGCCTGGCCAAGAGCGCCTGCCCGATACAGTTGTTGACCTTGTGCGCACCCGTGTGATTGAGGTCTTCGCGCTTCAGGAGAATCTGCGCCCCACCCAGTTTCTCGGAAAGCCGACGGGCATGGCAGATCGGGCTTGGCCGCCCGGCATAATGCTTGAGTTCATTTTCAAACTCGGCCAGGAAGGCCGCATCATTGCGGTATGTCTCGAAGGCCCCGCGCAATTCTTCCAGCGCGGGAATCAGCGTCTCGGCAACAAAAACGCCGCCATATGGGCCGAAATACCCCCGCGCGTCAGGATACGAATATTGTTGCTGCACATTAGCCATCGGCGTTGCGAACTCCTGCGACGAACGCGGCGATTTTCGCCGCGTCCTTGATTCCCTTTGCCACTTCCACCCCACTCGACACATCAACCGCCCAAGGACGCAGCCTTCGGATGGCTTCGCCCACGTTACCAGGGTCGAGTCCTCCCGAAAGTACCAGCAGACGCCCTGCCCCCGGGGGGATCAATGACCAGTCGAACATCCTGCCGCTGCCTCCATACCCCTCGGCGAAGGCATCAAGCAGCAAACCGCGTGCGCCGGGATGAGAGGCGGAGGATTCTAACAGATCAACTCCAGGACGCATCCGAACCGCTTTGATCCAGGGCAAACTTTTACCCGTGCCGGGGATGACGGATAAAGCCGCGCATTGGGCATCGCTCTCGTCGCCGTGGAACTGAAGCCATTGCAGGGAGACGCTGCGCAACGCCTCGGCCACAAATTCAGCCTGCGGATTGACGAACAGCCCCACTGCCGTAACAAAAGGCGGTAGCAGCGCCGCCAATTCAGCAGCCAGGCCGAACGTGACATTGCGCGGGCTGGCCGGATAAAACACGAAGCCAACCGCGTCGGCCCCGGCCTCGGCTGCCGCGATGACATCCTGTGGCCGGGTAAGACCACAAATTTTGATCCGGGTACGCAACGTTCAAGCCATGACAAAATAAGGTCTTGTCATGATACGCCCACCTTCCGGCAACGACCAGCGCGGAGGGTATGACACCCCGCAAAAGTAAAGCCCGTCCGGTGCGAAAGTCGGTGCGCCCCGCGCCCGCTCGCGGCACACCAGCAGTTCACCGATCCATTGCGGCAACCGTTCGCCTTTGCCGACGCTCACCAGCGCACCGACGAGATTACGCACCATGTGATGCAAAAAGCCATTGGCCCTGAAGTCGAACGCGACAATGCCGCCTTCGCGCGCCACTCGTGCCTCGTGCATGATCCGCACAGGTGTTTTGGCCTGACAGGGCGCAGCACGGAAGGAGGAAAAATCATGCTCGCCAACCAGTTGCGCGGCAGCAATAGCCATTCTTTCCACGTCGAGCGGCAGATGAAACCAACCCACCCGCCCGGCCAATACTGCCGGCCTCACCGGCGCGTCATGGAGCAGGTAGCGGTAACTACGCTCACAGGCAAGATAGCGCGCGTGAAAACCCTCGTCGACTTCCACTGCCCAGCGTACCGCCACGCCTGCTGGCAACCCGTTATTGGTTCCCCGAACCCAGGCTGTCGCGGGGCGACGCGCGCCGGTATCGAAATGCGCGACCTGGGCTGTGGCATGCACACCGGTATCGGTACGCCCGGCGGCGTGCAGCCTGACGGATTCACCGGCGATGATTCCGAGCGCACGCTCAACGGCATCCTGTACCGTGCGGCCATGAGGCTGGCTCTGCCAACCCTCGAAGGCGTTGCCTGCGTATTCGATGCCAAGCGCAATTCTCACCGCAACCACCAAAATACCATGAGGAGGTATACCCCGAGCGGCAGGACAATGTCCCTGACGCCCAGGCGCTCACGTTTCAATTGCACGGCATCAAGGGCGGTAGCGGCAGGCAGATTTAGCCACGTTTTCCAATCCCGCCGGGGCTGTTCGCCATGACACGCAGCGCTGGCGTGGCGCAGTACGAGAAGCAGGCGCAAGGCGATACGCTCCGTTGGCAGCCCGAATACCCTGCACGGGCGAACCAGCGCATAAAGGCCGCTCACGAGACGATCCGCCGACATGCGCCCGAGCAGGATCGCCACCCAGCACACCAGCGCCACCAGACGTCCGCCATGCGTGAGCGCAAGAAACAAGCCTTCACGGCTGGGACCCGCACGCGGCCAATCCACAAGAACCGCCTCTCCCGGCGTAAACCAAGCGAACAATACCAAGATTGCCAGCAGGAGAACGCGAATCCTGGCAAGCAGCCGCATACACTGAATGCGCGCGCAACCAAGCGCCACGGTCAGGCTCGCGGCGGATAACACGGCAAGGCTCCAGCTTTCAGCCTGCTGCACGAGGAGAACCGCAGCCACCCACAGGAAAAGAATCGATCCTGCATGCATAAAGAAATGCCACCGCAGGACAAGTCCGGCGGCGGCAGGCAAGAAAAGCCGGTTCAACTCAGATTGGCGATCAAAGCCTTGGCCTCTGCCCTTTGTGCGGCATTGCCTTCAGCGACGACCTGGCGAAGCAGTTCCAGTGCCCCTTCGTTATCGCCCATATCCCTGTAGGCCATCGCCAATTCAAGCCTGGTATCGATTTCTCCTTCGTCAACCACATCGATTTGATTGTCGGCAGGCACGGACGACTGCCTGCCTTTGGCCTTGGGAGATTTGGAAACCGTGCCGTCAGCAGCGTCCGGCTTGAGATCGAGATCGAGATCGAGATCGAAATCGAGCGCACCCGGATCAAAACCGGTTTTTTCGAGATCCAGTGTTACACCATCGTCATGCGCATTGCCACCCTGCACGGATGGCAACACAACGGTCTTGGTCATATCGCCAGAAGCTTTCTGCCCTTGCGCGGGCAAATCGAAATTCAATGGTTCGGCCAGCTCGCTTGCGGCCCTGGGCAAAGCCGTACTGCTACCGGCTTTCCTGGAAGTAGTACCCTGAGCGGGAGACGATTTCCTGGACACGGTAACGGAAATGGGCTGCTTACCCGTCTCGGAAGCCGACCGGGATTTGCCAAGATCGAAATCGACGCTGCCCGCAGCCTTCGGCGTGGTTTCAGGCGGCTCAAACTGGAAATCGACCTTCGTGGTGTCAACTGCTATGGATCCGGGACGTTTTCCAGACTGGGCAGGAGGTTGAGGCTGCACGCCCGGAGTCGCGTCGGCAACTATCCGCGACGACAGCATATCGTCCATCCGACCCTGCGTTGCCACGGTATCTTTCAGTTGTCCGGCCTTCGCTGCAAGTCCGTTCGTTGGCGTCGAAGTTCCAAAATCCAGACTGGACAGAGACGGGACGGAACCGACAGAGGCCGGACCTGAGTGCGTATCCATCATCGGCATGGAGGGTTGCTCCAACTCCGGCAATATCGAGGCCCTGCTGCTTTCTTGCCCGGACGAACCGCCGGAGTAGAGCGGATTGGAGGGATCGAGCCGACGGCCCATCTGTGCCGCCTTTTCCCAATCTCTGCCTTGCCCCTGCGTGCGGGAAAACAACTCGGAAGCCGTGGCTTCAAACTGCATCAGATCCTGTCTTTGGGCATAGATTTCGAGCAGCTTGACGTAGATCGCCCCACGCTTCGGATCAGCCTTGAGCGCGTCGTTAAGGATTTCTTCGGCCTGGCTGTCACGACCATACGCCATGTAAACGTCGGCCTCGGCCACCGGATCGACCCCTTCGTTTGTATCGATCGACAAGCCGGTCTGGCTGAAATCGGTATGGATGACGCTACTGGCGGAAGTATCCACACTTTGGCCACCATTGTCTCCAAAGATCGAAGTGGCCTCATTCGGGAACATGCTCGTCGCATCCTGGGAGAGGGTGTCCAACCCGATATCGGAACGCCTGTTCCGCCAGGAACGGATGCCGAAGAAAATGGCCAGAGCCGCGATGACCAGCGCGATGGCTCCCAAAAACCGCAAATTGGTCACCAACTCTATCAGCGGATCTTTATCATCCTGAAGATCGTAATCCACCGGTATTCCGGTGGACGACTCCTGGGATGCGGCCCCCTGTGCGCTCTCGGCCCCTGCCACAGCAGTATCCGGCGCGACTTGTTCGGGAGCTACTGGCTCTTCTTCGGCTACAGGAGGAGGAGCGGGGGACTGCTCAGGAGCTTCGGCCACAACAGGCACCGCAGGAGGCTGCTCGGATGGCGCGGGAACAGATGTTTGCTGCGGTTTTTGCTGCAACCCGGCAATTTGCTGACTTCTCGCGTCGAGAAGTTTTTCCTGGCTCTTGGTGATTTCCATGAGCTCCCGGACTTTTTCTTCGCTCTCTTTCAGCGAACTCTGTGTCGCAGCAAGATTTTCTTGCAGTTCCCGCATACGGGTGGCGTCGCCCGCCTGACCGGAGGCACGCGAACCAATCACCACCTTGTCACGATCCTGTTCGGCAGGCGGCGGAACTGTATCGATGGTGCGTGTGCTTCCAGTGCTTTCTTCCACCGGCCTTGCGGGACGGGCAACAACATCTTGAGCCAGTTGTTCGCGCCAGGCGTTGAATTCGCGCGCGTGGACACGCACTTCCCTGCGCGCCTCGGCATGGCCACTACTCTGTACCTCATCTGCAGACGGTATCTTGAGAATGACCCCGGATCTGAGCCGGTTGATGTTGTTGTTGATAAATGCCGCCGGATTGGCGCGGTACAAGGCCATCATCATCTGGTCGAGCGTCGCATCCACAGGCATGTGGCGGCTGGCAATGGCTCCCAGGGTATCACCGTACTTGACGGCGTAATCGTCTTTCTTGACGGCGTAATCGTCTCTCGGTGTTGCCGAATAAGTTGGCGCGGGAACCGGCACCGGCGCCGGTATTGGCGTGACCCTTTCAGGCGCGACAGACGGCCTTTCGCTTTCGGGCGGCGTGGCAACCACGTCTTCCACGACAGCGGGTTCCCGTTCAGAACGATCCTGGGGGGATAAAAGTACCGGTTCATCCCCTTGGTCCAATGCCGGAGCCGATGTCGAATCCTGTGCCAGGGAGGGTGAAATCTCAGCCGGAGGCGGAGGCGGCTGAGGAGACGGCTGACTCTCGACCACAGGCGGGGGCGGCGCGGGCTGGACAACTACCGTCGGCTCGACAGGAGCAGGCGGACGAATGACCAGATCGGCCGGATCGAGCAAGATGTTATAGGTTCGGGACACGCGACCATCGTCCCAGTTCAATTGGACGACCAGACTGGCAACAGCTTCGTTGACCGGGACGTTGCTGCTGAGTTTCAGCACGGAACGGTCGCCCCTGTTTTCAACCGCGACCCTAACGTTGGGCACGAAACTGGCGTAAGGGATATTCGCCTGCAGGAACACATCGGATGGCGCAATGCGGGCCGACAATGACTGTAGCTCCTGCTGGGTCGCATTGATCTGGATTTCGGCACTCAGCGGCTCACCCAGCTTGCTTTGGACGGTAAGCTGGCCCAGCCCGGCGGCCTGCGTGCCAAACGGTAAAAAAGAGACCGCTGCTGCGATCAGGGACGCCCTAATAATCTGTTTCATCGCCATCCTCAAATCCTGCTTCCCTTCATCAAACTCAAACAACCAAAGGATGATATATCATGGAACTGGAGTTACAAACCGGGGTTACAAATTTACCATTGATTCGAGATATTTGCAGCAACCATTCGAGTCGCTCAAAAGACTGAATCATCCGCTGAATCATCCGCATTCATTGCTCAAGCAAAATACGCAACATGCGCCGCAACGGCTCGGCTGCGCCCCACAACAACTGGTCGCCAACGGTAAACGCCCCTAGATATTCCGGCCCCATCGCCAGCTTGTGAAATCGACCGACAGGGATGGAAAGCGTTCCCGTTACTGCGGCGGGAGTAAGTTCACGCTCGGAAACCTCTCGTTCATTGGGAACAACCTTCACCCATTCGTTGCTTGACGCGATGATCCCGGAGATCTCGTCGAGCGGCACATCCCTTTTCAGTTTGATGGTCAACCCCTGCGAATGGCAGCGCATGGATCCGATGCGCACACACAGCCCATCGACCGGGATACTGCCCGCCGAGCGGAATGGCGGCCTGCCGAGTATCTTGTTGCACTCCACGCCACCTTTCCATTCTTCCTTCGACTGTCCGTGCTCGGCCAACACGTCGATCCACGGAATGAGGCTGCCCGCCAGCGGCACACCGCGAAAGTTTTTGGCCGGAAATGCCGGGGAGCGCATGGTTTCGGCCACCTTGCGGTCGATGTCGAGAATGGCCGAAACCGGATCGGCCAGCAGGTCGGCCACCGATGCGTGAAGCGCGCCCATCTGCGAGAGGAGTTCGCGCATGTTTTGCGCCCCCGCGCCGGAAGCGGCCTGGTAGGTCATCGACGAGACCCATTCGACGAGATCGTGCCGGAATAGCCCACCCAGTCCCATCAACATCAGTGATACCGTGCAATTTCCGCCAATCCAGTTCTTGCCGCCTTTCACGAGCGCATCTTTGATGGCATCCAGATTAACCGGGTCGAGGACGATGACTGCGTCGTCATTCATCCTGAGCGACGAGGCAGCATCGATCCAGTGCCCTTGCCAGCCTGCGCTGCGCAACTTCGGAAACACTTCCTTCGTGTAATCGCCGCCCTGGCAGGTCACAACGATGTCGCATGCCTTGAGCGTGTCGATATTGGCCGCGTCCTGTAGAGGCTGAACGGCCTCCCTGCCACCGAAAACAGGCGCTTGCCCGCCCGCATTGGAGGTCGAAAAATAAACGGGTTCAAACAGGGCGAAATCATTTTCTTCCCCCATCCGCTGCATGAGTACGGAACCCACCATTCCGCGCCAACCAACCAGACCCACTCTTTTCATAACCATCCCTCAAACGATTTCCAAATATCTACACCCTTGCGGGACGAAATATTACATAAAAATCACACAAAACAATGTGGTGTGATTCACGCCAAAAAATCTTTATCTTTTGGCAAATAGTGTACATTTTTAGGCATATCATCTTTCCCGTTTTTCGAGTTCGGCCAACACCGCATCGCCCATTTGCTTTGTACCGGCACGGATCATTCCCGGCTCGTAAATATCGCTTGTGCGCAATCCTTGGGCCAGCACTTTTTTGACCGCATTTTCTACCATTTCCGCCTGATCCGCCAGATTAAAAGAATAGCGCAGCATCATGGCAGCGGAAAGAATGGTCGCCAAGGGATTGGCTACGCCCTGCCCGGCTATATCTGGAGCTGAGCCGTGCGACGGTTCGTAAAGCCCTTTGTTGTTTTCGTCCAGTGACGCCGAAGGCAGCATGCCGATAGAACCTGTCAGCATGGAGGCTTCATCGGAGAGGATATCGCCGAACATGTTGCCGGTCACAATAACGTCAAATTGCCGTGGCGCACGCACGAGTTGCATGGCCGCGTTGTCCACCAGCATATGGGACAGCGTCACATCAGGATACTCCGGCGCGAGTTCATTCATGACATCGCGCCAGAGCTGCGTCGTTTCCAGCACATTCATCTTGTCGACGGAACACACTTTTTTATCGCGCTTGCGGGCCGCCCCGAATGCGACACGGCCAATACGGCGAATTTCGGATTCTGAATAATGCATGGTATTGAAACCAAAACGCTCACCATTACGATTTTCGATACCGCGCGGCTGCCCGAAATAAATATCCCCTGTCAGTTCACGCACGATCAGAATATCCAAACCGGAAACAACTTCCGGTTTCAGGGTGGACGCATTCGCCAGTTCCGGGTAAAGCACGGCTGGCCGCAGGTTGGCAAACAGATTCAAATGCTTGCGGATGCCGAGAAGGCCACGTTCCGGGCGCTGCTCGCGGGGCAATGTGTCCCATTTCGGGCCGCCCACCGCGCCGAGCAGAACGGCATCGGCCTCGACCGCGAGTTTTTGGGTGGCTTCCGGGTACGGGTCGCCGGTCGCGTCGACGGCCGCGCCGCCCAAGAGCGCAGTTTCCATCTCAAAGCCGAGATTCAGGGCTTCCAGCACACGCACGGCTTGCTCCGCAATTTCGGGGCCAATGCCATCGCCGGGGAGAACGCAGATTTTTCTTGTCATGGCATATCCTTGTGTCAGGCCGAAAACAGCCACGGCAATTCCCGCCTGCGGCGTTCCTCGAACGCGCGGATTTCATCGGCATGACGCAGCGTCAGGCCGATGTCGTCCCAACCGTTGAGCAGGCACTCCTTGCGAAACGCATCCACCTGAAATGGAATCACAATACCATCGGGCCGGGTAATCGTCTGCATCGCCAGATTTACGGTCAGCGAGAAACCCGGCATATACTCGGTAAGGCCGAAAAGCGCGTCGATTTCTGCCTTGGGCAATGTCAGAGGCAATAATCCGTTCTTGAAGCAGTTATTGAAAAATATATCGGCGAACGACTCGGCCAGAATCGCCTTGAAACCAAAGTCCGCCAGCGCCCAAGGCGCGTGCTCGCGGCTGGAGCCGCAGCCGAAATTGGCGCGGGAGAGCAAAACAGACGCCCCCCGGTAACGCTCCTGGTTGAGCACGAAACCGGGATTCAAAGGGCGACGGCTGTTGTCCATGCCCGGCTCGCCCTGATCCAGGTAGCGCCATTCATCAAACGCGTTCGGGCCGAACCCGGATCGTTTGATGGATTTCAGGAATTGCTTGGGAATGATCGCGTCCGTATCGACATTGTTGCGATCCAGCGGGGCAACGAGGCCCGTAAAGGTAGCGAACTTATCCATACGCGCTTATGCTTGTTTTTCCAAGGTCATTGCCTCATTTCGCTGACTTCTCGATCGCTTTGCCGCCTGCCTGGATGTCCTTGCCGACACCTTGCACGGTATTGCAGGCCGACAAGCCGGAAACGATAACAAAAGCCGTCAGAAAAACGACGCAAAACAGTATTCCCTTTTTCATTCTGGTTCCCTGTGTTCAAAGAATGTCCCGCACATCGGCGAAATACCCGGCTATGGCCGCCGCTGCCGCCATTGCCGGGCTCACCAGATGAGTACGGCCCCCCGGCCCCTGCCGCCCCTCGAAATTGCGGTTCGACGTGGAAGCGCAGCGTTCGCCCGGCTCCAGGCGGTCGGCATTCATGGCAAGGCACATCGAACATCCCGGTTCGCGCCACTCGAAACCGGCAGCGATGAAGATTTTATCCAGCCCTTCCGCCTCCGCCTGACACTTGACCGGCCCCGACCCCGGCACGACCAGCGCAAGTTTGACGTTCTCCGCTTTCCGTCGGCCTTTCAGCACCGCTGCCGCCTGACGCAAATCTTCGATGCGGGAATTGGTGCAGGAACCGATGAAAACCTTGTCGATTTTGATCGACCGGACAGGCATGCCCGCTTGCAGGCCCATGTACTGCAACGCGCGCTCCATGCCTTCGCGTTTTACCGCGTCCGGTTCTTTTCGGGGATCGGGAACCGTAGCGGTCACGGACACGACCATTTCCGGTGACGTGCCCCATGTCACCTGGGGCAGGATTTTTTCCGCGTCCAGCTCCACGGTACAGTCGAATGCGGCGCCTTCATCCGAATGCAGGGTGCGCCAGACTGTCACCGCCTTGTCCCAATCCTCGCCGCGTGGCGAAAAGAGGCGATCCTTCAGGTAGTTGATCGTCACACCGTCGACAGCCACCAACCCCAACCGCGCCCCGGCTTCGATGGCCATGTTGCAAAGGGTCATCCGCCCTTCCATCGAAAGAGAGCGAATGGCGGAGCCGCCGAATTCCATCGCGTAACCCGTACCGCCAGCCGTGCCGATTCTGCCGATAATGGCAAGCGCCACATCCTTGGCGGTCACGCCCTTGCCCAGACGGCCTTCGACCCGGATCAGCATGGTTTTCGATTTTTTCTGCACCAGGCATTGCGTCGCCAGCACGTGCTCGACTTCGGAAGTACCGATGCCGTGCGCCATTGCCGCGAATGCGCCGTGCGTGGACGTGTGCGAATCGCCGCAGACAACCGTCATGCCCGGCAGCACCGCGCCGTTCTCCGGACCGATCACATGCACGATGCCCTGACGCGCATCCTTGAACGGAAAATAGGCCAACGCGCCGGTCTCAAGGATATTGGCGTCCAGCGTTTCCACCTGCAGGCGGGAAACCGGATCACGGATACCTTCTTCCCAATGGTCGGTCGGCGTATTGTGATCGGCCGTCGCCACGATGCTTGATACGCGCCAAGGCTTGCGGCCTGCGAGTTTTAGTCCCTCAAAGGCTTGCGGGCTGGTGACCTCATGGATCAGATGGCGGTCGATGTAAATCAGCGCCGTGCCGTCCGGCTCTTCGCGGACAAGGTGCTCCGACCACAGTTTTTCGTACAGTGTCCTGGCGTTCATCAAGTGTTCCAACAATCTTTTGGAAACGCATCGAGCGCAATCCCCGGCCTTCAGGCCGGAATGACTCAAAACGAGGTGTCAATTATTTCACACGGCCATCCGCATGGGTAGCCGAAAAGCGCCGTGTGGAGCGAAGCGGCATCGGTATCGAGATAACCCGGCGAAATTCCCGTTACTGCTTTTTCAGCCGGTTTTCCAGATATTCCAACGCTTCGCTCGTGTCGACGACAGTAATATCAAAATCCCCGCGAACGGTTATCTCACTGGTGCCGGCCAGTTGTGCGTTGTATGGCGGTCTTCGGCCCGGGTGTTTGCCCGCCTCCTCCAGAACAGACCGGACAAGCGTGGCGTCATGATTTCCCGATTGGACCAAGGGATTGTTGGCAGCCTGGAACGTCACATTGCCCCGGATGCGCAGACGCCTTTTGGGAAGTTTTTCGCTACTGATGAACCAACGGCTGGCGGCAGACTCCATGGTATCCGGATTGCCGTAAAAAAGCGGATGTGACATGCTCATAAAATGATCTTGCCAATCATCCACAATTGTCATCTTTTTGGGGGGCGTATTGAATTTGACAGCATTCATTGTCAACGGAGTCACCGGAACGACCTGTTCCGATAAAACCGCCAGGTCAAGGAGTCCGACAAGACCGACCTCCGTGCGGGATGCCTCATCGTAAAGGTTCAAGGACAACATCCTGGCAGAACCTTTGAGCGTTACTATGCCTGCGCATTTGTTGGCTTTATTGCCCTCAAGCCGATATGTACCCCCGCTGTATCCGGTAACTGTAAACTGAACATAGTCGCCTGAAGTATCCGGCAGCACTCCTTTCGACTTTTCTGTCATGCTTTTCGCATTCGAATCGGCAGTTTTGGCATTTTCCGGCAAAGGCTGGCCATCGCTATCCGAACAAACGGACAACAGAAAGAAAACCGATAGTAATGCGGCTATTCCTCTCACTTTCATGCTCATTTTCCGCGTTCAGCCCTTCCTGGGCGAAGGTGGTTGCGCACGTCCTTGCGGAGCCAGCGCCGCGACTTTTGGCGTGGACGTGCGCACGTCGCCGCACTGGGCGCGATGGCGCAAAGCGTGATCGATCAGCACCAGGGCCAGCATGGCTTCGGCCACGGGAATGGCGCGGATGCCCACACAGGGGTCATGACGGCCTTCGGTACTCACCGTCACCGCTTCACCGGCAAGGTTGATCGTGCGCTTTTCGCGGCGGATGCTGGAAGCCGGTTTCACCGCCATGCTCACCACGATGTCCTGCCCCGACGACACGCCGCCAAGCACGCCACCCGCGTTGTTCGACAAAAAACCCTCGTGCGTAATCTCATCACCGTGTTCCGAACCGCGCTGGCTCACCGACGCAAAACCCGCGCCGATCTCGACTCCCTTCACCGCGTTGATGCCCATCATCGCGTAAGCGATGTCGGCGTCCAGCCGGTCGAACACCGGTTCCCCCCATCCCACCGGCACGCCGCCGGCCACCACGTTGATGCGCGCACCGATGGAATCCCCCGCGCGGCGCAGGTCGTCCATGGTCGCTTCGAGTTTGGGCTGAAGCGAGACGTTGGGCGCAAAGAAAGGGCTGCCCGCGATGGCATCCCAAGACTCGAAGGGAATGGGAATCTCTCCAAGCTGGGCCAGATAGCCACGGATCTGAATACCAAATTTTTCGGCCAGCCATTTGCGCGCAATAGCGCCCGCCGCCACCCGCACCGCCGTCTCGCGTGCCGAACTTCGCCCACCGCCACGGTAATCGCGCACACCGTACTTCTGCCAGTGAGCGTAATCGGCGTGTCCTGGGCGAAACAGGCCGGCAATGTCACTGTAATCTTTTGACCGCTGATCCTGATTGCGAATCAGCATGGCAACAGGCGTGCCCGTCGTCAGCCCCTCAAAAACCCCGGAGAGAATTTCCACCTCGTCCGGCTCACGGCGTTGGGTGACATGGCGCGAGGTTCCAGGCTTGCGGCGGTCGAGGTCGGCCTGGATGTCCGTCGCTGTGAGCGGTAATCCCGGCGGGCAACCGTCGACCACGCAGCCAATGGCCGGGCCATGAGATTCACCAAAGGAAGTCACGCAAAATAACGTACCAAAAGTATTGCCGGACATGGGAGCGCCTGTTGTGAGAACAGTGAAGGCAGCAAGTCTAGCACAGTAAATGTCCTACTTGAATAAAACAACGAGTTATACTAGAATAGGACTAATCGCTGATAGGAGGCTCAATATGCTTCAAACCCTGCGCAAAGCCGGTGGCTCGCTCGTAATGACGGTGCCCAAAGTGTTTACTGACCAGAATAGCCTGACCGAAGGCTCCCAGGTAGAGCTTCATCTCATAGGCAAAAAGATGACCGTGGAGGCGCCGACTCGCCCGCGCTATAAGCTGGCCGACTTGATGGCAGAAATGCCGCAAGGGCTACCGCGTGTTGAAGGCTGGGACGAAATGCCTTCGGTTGGGCTGGAGAACGGCTGATGGCGTACCTGCCGAACCGTGGAGACATCGTGCATCTCGATTTCGACCCGTCCTCCGGTCGGGAGATGAAAGGCCCGCACTTCGGCCTCGTCCTGAGCGGCAAGGTCTTCAACCAGCAAGGGCTGGCAATGATTTGCCCAATTTCGCAAGGGGCTGCCGCTGCGGTCCGCACCTACGGGACTGTAGTCACGCTAATGGGAGCTGGCACCGACACCCAAGGCGCTGTGCATTGCCATCAGTTGAAGTCGCTGGATTGGCGGGCGCGGAATGTGCGCCTCAAGGAAGCTGTGCCGCAGTACATCGTTGATGAAGCCTTGGCCAGAATCGAGGCCATCCTGTTTGAATGACAAACGAAAACGGGGGCTTTCGCCCCCATTTCTGCTTTGCTTGCACGGGAAAAACCCGATTCACCCCTGACGGCAACGCTTCGGCCCTTGCTCGGGCTCATTCCGAAAAAACAACTGCCACCATCGTCGATTCAGCAAAAAACTTGTAAATCAGCGCCTCCTTAATCGAATTGGCAGCGTATGTGATCGACGAATACCCAGAACGGCAGGTTCAAGCAGCGCCAGTAGTCGATAGCCTCTTCGAGAGTCGCGCACAGGGCAAGCCAATCGTCGGCAGCGAGTTTTTCAAAAGAACCTGTGTGTTTCAAGTGAAGCACGATACCGCTGTTGCCGAACCACTCCCGGTCGCATAGCACGTCGTAGAGCGCATCCCAGTTGCGCCCAAAATAATCGGGAAACTTCAGCGTTTCGGCAAACCGTTCGAGCAGTTGAGCTTTGTTGAGGACATCGGCAATATCGATGGCAAAGTAATGCAGCGATGAAGTTTCACAAGCCTGGATCAAGTCGGCGAGAGCTTCGGGCTCCTTGAGAGGATGGATGCCGGCTCGGTCGAGATCGTCAAGGCTTAGTGGTTTCATCGAGGATGAATTGGAAGCTTAGGTAATGGTCAGCGGTGTAGTAGCAACGGTCGGGATCCGATGGTTTCTCGCCGCCACACACGATACGGCGGGCACCGCGATCCTTGGCGCCAGGCGTTGGCACGGTATATTCACGGTAATAGCCGTTCCGTTCCATCGGCAGCAGTTTTTCGCGATTGCCGAATATGATGCCGTCACGATCATAGGGGAAAGGGCCGTTTTGATAAATCAGTACCAGTGTTTGTTGGGCCTCGTGCGGGAGCTGCTGCGCGTAAACTGTTCCTTCCTGCAGAACTGTTTCTTGCGCAGGAACCGTCTCCTCTTGCGCAAGAACCGTCTCCTCTTCTGTGGGAACCGTCTCCTCTTGTGCGGGAACCGTCTCCTCTTGTGCGGGAACCGTTGTGACTGATTGCTGTGGCGCCGGGTCTTTCGTCTGTTTTTCCTCACATGTTGACAGGGCAAACAGGCTGAAAACCAGGAGGGCGACCGTTATGAGACGACTGGAAGTCAGCGGGATCATGGCGAAGTGCCCTCCGGCGAGCTTCTGAGCAGCGCAGAAAACTCGGCATGCTTATGTTCGCCGACAAAATCAGCCAAAGGAGAAGTGAAGGGAAGGGGCAACCTCATAAAGACAACGTCTCGTTGCTGTTCGCCTTCCGACAATGCCTCATTTCCGGCGATTAAGAGGAAGCCCGTGTCAGCATTTTCCGTATTTCTCAGAACCATGGTTGGCATTGATGACTCCTTGTCAGGTTTAACGGCTAAATTAACCGGCGCGCTTTAGCGCGTCCGGGTTGAATGTTAGGCGTGATCTGCATATACCTTTGCTACCGTTGACGCCGTGCTTCGTACAGGCAAGTGCCCGCGAATCCACGAAGTGGCGGCGTGGACTCTGTCCTACACTTTAACCTGCGAAACTACCAGAGTTTCATTTCTACCTTCTTCAGCGTCTTGTTCATCCCGTACTGCCCGGTTTTATTAACCAAGCCTAAAAACAGACAACATATATTATACTTTCCGCATGAAAAAGACAGATTTGAGAACGCTCTCGGCTTTCGGTCAGCAATAAACAGCACGGATTTCATCAACGTCGGAGAGATTGGCTATACTGGTTTCGGGCTGCAGTATGCTTATAAAAAGTCGAGGGGCGAAATAATATTATAAATGAATCCCATAAATCCCCTCATTTCAACGTTTCTTTTGTCGCTTTGCCTCTATGGAGGGGGCGCACGGGCGGATGATGCGGCTTATCCGCCAAAGGGCTTCGTGTTCGTGCGGGACGTGATACCGGAGGCGGCGCTCGACATCCGTTACTTCGGCACGAATAATTTCATGGGGACGCAGGCCGATGGGTACGAAGCGCCACAGGCCATTTTGAGCGTGGAGGCCGCTGCGGCGCTCAAGGCGGTGAGCGGCGATTTGCGGAAAAAGAGTTTCGGATTGAAGATTTTCGATGCTTACCGGCCGGAACGGGCCGTGCGGCACTTCGTCCGGTGGGCGGAAGACATAAACGACATACAAATGAAAGCGCGGTTCTATCCTGATGTGGACAAAGCGATGTTATTCAAGGATGGATACATTGCCGGACGATCCGGGCATTCGCGCGCCAGCGTGCTGGATTTGACCCTGATCGACCTGAAAAGCGGGCAGGAGGTCGATATGGGTTCCCCCTTCGATCTCTTCGGAAAAATCTCGCATCACGACGCATTGGGGATTACTCCGGCGCAGGCCGGGAATCGCGCCATTCTGCGCGAGGCGATGGAAGCGCATGGATTCAGGCGGCTAAGGGAAGAATGGTGGCATTACCACCTGAAGAATGAACCGCATCCGGCGACTTTTTTCGATTTTCCGGTGCGCACCCCTGCCCCGGCCGGGGACCCCATGCGGCAAACCCTGGAGAAACACGCAAGCGGCGCAGCGCGGATGATCGTCGTGACCGAAGCCGACGGGACGGAGGAAAAGAAAAACCGGGCGTTGCTGCGTGCCTACACCAAGGCCGATGGCGTTTGGAGTCTGCGGTTCAGCACGGACGGCTGGCTTGGGAAAAATGGTTTCAGGAAAGACAAGCGCGAAGGAGACGGCGCAACCCCAACGGGAGTGTTCACATTTGGGCGTACCTTCGGCGTTGCTGCCGATCCCGGCGCATTGCTGCCGTACACGAAGATTTCCCCAACCGATGTCTGGGTAGATGACCCGGCCTCGAAGTCCTACAACCAATGGGCACACGCGGACGCGCCGGATGCCGATTGGTCATCTGCCGAACGGCTTGCAGATTACGGAAAACAATACAAATACGCGGCAGCAATCAATTACAACACCGCGCCCATTGTCCCCGGCAAGGGTTCCGCGATTTTCCTGCATGTCGCCACCAACAGCCCCACGGCGGGCTGTGTCTCCGTATCGGAAGCGGCAATGGTGTTTTTCCTGGGGTTCATCGAAAAAGACACCCGGATCGTGCTCACGCCTTCGATTGAAGGACTGGATTAATTAACCCGGCAATGTAAATTACATCACGGATTGTACGGTATTATGTTGCCGGGTTAATAGCCTTTCTTCTTCACGCAGACCTGACATAAGACACGATGCGGATACGCCCATGTGTCATCTTCGGTATTCGACTATGGTCCGCAGGGTGCGGTTCCGGCGCAAGTCACCCCCCGTAGCCGGCGATGGGTCACGCATCAAGCAATCCCCCTGGTATGGCGCCCGATGAATTGCTCAGGCAGCAATCCGAATTTGCCCATCTCCTCCAGTACCAGTTCCGGCGTCAAAAAAACCGGTCCGAGCTTGGCAAATTTTTGGCAGACCTGATGTAACGCCAGTCCGATTGTGTCGCAGCCCTCTTGCATCAACACACGGGTTCCCGGCGGATAATGCGCGACCCTGTCGACGGTGTGGACCTTCGCCACGACAAGGGGCTGCAGGTGATCTGCGTACTCCGGGAAATTCTCACGCGCCCACTGGAGGCTGTCGTGCATCTGCCCGGAATCGCACTTATGAAGTGAGTCCTGATTCTCGTTCTTCACTTCGATGACATAGGCTGTCTTGCCCCAAAACCAGAGATTGTCAGGTCCGACGCCGTAATCTCGCTCCGGCCGCCCCGAGTCGGCCCCGAGCGCTTCACCCAGGGCCTGAATCGCCGCTTCGACGGCTTTGGGCTTGGCGGCGAGTGTCAGACTGTCGGCAATCCTTTTTGCCTCGATGACCGCAGCGTTGCCGGCCGTAAATTTCCCAAACCAGGCGCAGAACCGCTCGGCAACCGTCTTGGCGCCGGGGGTCGATGGCTTCCGAGGGACTGCCGGCGCAATAGCGACAGCCAAGGAGTGCTTACGGGCACCTTGCTGAATCCCGAGTCCTTCTGCCGGATCGGCGAGATAGGCAATCCGTGCCAGACGCTGCAGGTAAATGCCCAATTCCTCGCCAGCCAAATCGCTTGAGCGAATCGCCCGCTGGAAACGATCTTTGGCATCCGCTGCCCCATTGTTCATCGCAAGGAGGTACGACTCACGCTCTTCTGAGGCCAACCTGATGCGGGGTTCACTGATGGTCGGCGCATTCTTGGCAACCTCACGAACCCGCTGATTGTAGAAATCCTTCCATCCTGCATCCCGGCCCAAGCATTGGCCGATCACTTGCCGTATCGCCTGTTGAGGATGTTCCGGCTGAGATTTGCGAACCAATTCAGCAAGCGTGACGGAGAGATGGATCTGGTTTCGGGTATCGCTGGTCATAGCCTGCAGCACGTCGTGGCGGCCAACGTAAGTCGTCAAATCCTGGCCGACGAGCAACACCACCGCAAAATCCGCGTGCGACCGGACTGCCCGCCCCATTCCTTGCTCGATACGGAAGATAGTCCGGTTACGGACACCCCCCGGAATCAAGGTCATCTGCTGGTCCTGCCTATCGATCAGGCTCTCGCCGTATGGGATGCCATCAATCACCAACACCCGGCACGCATCGTCCGGCAGGTCGACACCGTCGTAGCGTTGCGCAAACACCGCAAACCGGAGGCCTGACGACGGGTTACGAAGGCACCGCACGCCTTCGGCAAAAGAATCGCCGGCGAAATACTGCGCCCCCGCCGCAACCCAGTCCTTCGCCAGTAATCCGCTGGAGGTCAGCACCACGACGTTGTGGGCTTTGGCAAGTTCGGCGCAAAGCCCAATGGCATAACTGCGGTCGAGTTCAGGTTCAACCAGCGAGGGTGCCAGAATCATCCGTTCACCGAGGCCACGATCCGAGGGCGGAAGGATCGGCTGGGCGGCGGCATCCGGCGACGTTCCGAATTCACGGGTAAGCAGCGAGTCATCGGCAAGTGTGGCCGACATGAAAAGCCGGTGGCTGGCCTGCGCAAAGGGCCGGACGGAATGGGTGGGGAGCACCTCCGGGGCAATTTCGGCGCCACCACCGCCCAGCACACAACGGCAAACAGGCAGAATCTCGGCGAGGTACGGCCAGACAAAACAAAAATCGTTCGAGTCCGCGAAACCGTGCAAGGCTTCCTGAATCTTTGCCACATGGTCGGTCCAGATCCAATGCGGCACCTCCATTGAAGCCATCGGGTCGCCGGACTCGATATCCAGCCACTTTGGCTTGCTATAGGCTTGGCAGGCAGGACCCAATATCTCGAGAAGCGCCGTGCAGGCAGCGTCACGGATATGGAGCGTGAATTGCTTGCGGACGATTTCGGCGCCTGCATGGGCATCGTCCAGGACGATTGCGCACGGCACCAGATTGACGTCATTACGCAAGAAGGTACTTTTCGCGTTGAACAGTTTTTCGTAAGTGCAGACCAGGATGGCGTCCCCGCGCATGCAGGCCGGCGCGGGATAAGTTTCTCCACCGGGATAGCCGTTGGCCGCAATACCCAGCCGACTGGCTTCCTCCAGCACCTGTTCGACAAGCTGAAGCGTTGGACAGAGATAGACGGCCTGAGCGCGGGACAACTTCATATGGCCGAGCAAGTAGAGCAGGCCCACCGTGGTCTTGCCAGCGCCGGTGCTGATTTTCAATACCACGTCCTTTTCAGCCTGGCGCCTGGTCAACTCGATCATGGCCTCTTTTTGGGCGGGCCGTGGTTCGGTATGCGTGCTTTTGACGTCCAGGGAACCATACAAGCCCTCCAGGTCATAAATCACGACGTCTTTTTTGGTACCCACCAAGCTACCGAAATCCACCATATCCTGTTCTCCATCAAGCGCGTGTCGTTTCAATATTCCAAAACAATGTCGCCAACTAATTCGACATACTGCCATTACCCTGTCGAAGTGACAATTGAGGTCGGCTGGCAAAATACGGAATTACCTACATAACATACCCGCTCTCCAAAGAAAAACACAGACGATACGCTGCCCGTGCAAAGAAGCTGGCTGCCGCTCACGCCTTCCCTGAATTCCCCTAAAACCTCCATTCCAGCATCGCATTGACCAAGTACCCTTGGTACTTGTCCTGCACGGTCATGGTGTAGCCGGTGGAGAGGAAGAGATTCTCCGTGGCCCGGTAGTTGAGGCCAAGGCCAAAGTCGCCGGAAAGCGCCCTGAGGGTTGGGATTTCACAACAAAATTTTTAGTGGTATAGCTTACATGAAATCACATAAGCTATTGATTTTATTGTAAGGTTGGCGGAGAGGGTGGGATTCGAACCCACGGTACCCGTATGAGTACGCCTGATTTCGAGTCAGGTACATTCGACCACTCTGCCACCTCTCCGCTCGAAGCGCGAAATTATAGGCAACCTCACGAAAAAAGGTAGACGGTGTGCGATTTTCCGGTAGCGCATGGAGTCTCTACAGGGGAATATCCCGCAGCGGATGACTGTATCTTTCCAGCCACCTTATGTGTGTGTTTTGCCACCATGCAGTACGCGCACCAACGCCAAGGCAGGCATAATCGCCTTAACCTCCTCATTCGGATACTCGATTGCGTCTTTCCCACACTGTCTACACCAGCTTCGCCGCGTTCCTGATCGCGGCCATCGTCATGGCCGTCATCAGCCCTTCCCGCTCGCGTATCGCAGATTTCCGCGAGCTGGGCGAGCTGCGGGTGGCGACACGTATCGATGCGCTCTCTTACCGCGAGGATGAGCGGGGAACTTACGCGGGATTTGAGCACGACTTGCTGGTCGCGCTCGGGCAGCGCCTGGGGGTGCCGGTGCGTTTTGTGCCTTATCCTGATACGGCACACGCACTTGAAGCTGTCATCAATGGTCAGGCGCATCTGGCGGCGGCCGGGCTGACTCCCGACAGCCACTTGCCTCTGGCCTGGACAGCAGGGTTGCGCGAGGTTGATTTCGTACTGGTTGGCCGCACTGGCCGCCGTTCCATCCTGCGTGAACGCGATCTGGCCGGGCGGGTCGTTACGGTCCGGCAGGGCACAAAACTCGCCGTGGCAATGGAAGCGCTCAAGCAGCGTATCCCCGGGCTGGAAGTCGTTCATCCTGCCCCGCATAGTGACGACCAGAATTTACTCATGCAGGCGGCGACAGGCCGGATCGACCTCCTGGCAACCGACAGGGTGAATTACGCGCTCGCCAAGCGTTTGGCACCCACGCTCGCCGTCGCCTACGATCTGCCGCTCAAGAGCACGGTATCTTGGGCGATACCGCTACAGGCCAACGGTGAGCTGACAGGCAAAATTTCTGACTTTCTCAATGAGTCAGCCGGAAACGGCTTGCTCGCCAGCACGGCGGATCATTATTTCGGCCATATTCGCCGCCTCGACCATTACGACATCACGGTTTTTCTCAAGCGCATCCAGAATCGCCTGCCACGCTACATTTCCCATTTCCACGAGGCTGAGAAGAAAACCGGCATCGACTGGCGTTATCTGGCGGCGGTTTCTTACCAGGAATCACACTGGGACCCTGAAGCAACGTCTTATACAGGCGTGCGCGGCATGATGATGTTGACCGTCGATACCGCCAACCGGCTCGGCGTCGAAGATCGTCTCGACCCGAGACAGTCCATCCTCGGGGGTGCGCGTTATCTCTCCATGTTGCAGGCAAAGCTTCCGAACGAGGTTCTTTCCCCCGATCGCATGTGGATGACCACCGCCGCTTACAACATCGGCCCGGGAGGTCTCAATAACGCCCGGGCGCTGGCACGCCTGCTCGGCAAGAACGATACTACATGGGTGGATCTGAAATCCGTGCTGCCCCTGCTGGCGCAGCCTCAGTACGCTATTCAGTTCAAGACAGGGCCGGTACGCGGCGGCGAGGCGCTCATCATGGCGGAGAATGTTCGCAATTTTTACGATGTCCTCCGCTACACGTATCCGGTCGAACATCCTCTGTTGATCGATTCGGAGATGAAACAGCCTTCTCTCGGCATTCAACTCAATGCCCAGGCCGCTCCAGGCATACGCCTTTTGCAACCTGCGCCGTGAATCGGCAGACGCCACCAATTAATTTCATCGCGCGGCATTCTTTGTGAGAGTACAGCCAGATTTGCGCCGGTCACGTTCGGCCAGGCGCATCGCTTTGCGCTGGAGCCAAACAAGGAGTTTTGCCTGATCCCGCAGGACGCCGCGCAGCGGCGCGTTGAAATAAACGCGGAGAAAACGCAGCAGGTCGCTGCGGGTCAACCCGATTTCGAGCGCCGAGAAATACAGTCCGGCTAAATCTTTGTGCCGCCAGCGGGGCGCGGGCATCCGGTCATGGATTTGGGCGCGGTGCAGGTCGATGACCGACAGCCGCAGCGTTTCAGGCGTGGGCGGCGGGTCAGTGTGCAGCAGGAAGTGGCACAGGTAGAAATCCCGGTGATTCATCCGGTTTTCGTGCATCAATCTCGCAATTTCCGCCACACGGGCAATGAGGGCGCGTTTGAGCGCAGGTTCGGGCTGCGTGCGAGGCCAGTCGAGACAGTAATCTTCCAGGCTGATGGTAGGGGCAAGTTCTTCCGTGATGATGAAGGAATGTCTGTATGCCGGATTTTTGCCGCGTTCGCCGAACGCAACCATGCGCATGGTGTCCACGCCGAGTTGCTCCAGATACTCGACAGCCTGCCATTCGTTGCGTGCGCCAAGCACGGGCAGGCGCAGGCAGACGAGGTTTTTGAAGATTTCGCGCCAGCCGACACCGCGGTGAATCTTGGCGAAATAACCGCGCCCGCCGATCTCGGTGCGCAGGGTCCGCCGCCCTTCCAACTCACGCAACACCTGCCCTTGCAGGGCTTCGGCTTCGGCGAAGGGGTCACGCCCGGCCCACAACTCATCGAAAGGGGGACGTAGAACGACTTGACTCATGTTGTGGTGATGTGTGTATTCATGTTCAGAATGAAATCGACGGCTTTCTCGTGCAGGCTGTACAAATCGGCATGTTCGGAAAAGGCAAGCGCATTGCTTGACCAGCGCGCCCGCGCCACGGGATCGGCCAGCATCCCGGCAAGAGCGACATCGAGTGCACCTTGCGCGAAAGGCGAGGCGATCAGGCGCCCTGCCCCGGCCTCCTCGATATAGTGCGCATAGCCGCAGACATCCGTCACCAACACCGGCAATCCGGCAACAAGGGCTTCGAGCAGCACGGTTCCGGTATTTTCGCTATAAGCGGGATGGATAAGCAGGTCGGCTCCGAACAGAAAGCGCGGAACATCGTCACGCCCCCCCAGAAAGGCAACCCGCTCGCCTAGGCCAAGCGAGTGCGCCTGCCGCCGGAAGGGGTGCGGCTTATCCTTGCCGACAACGAAGAACCGCGTGCGCCTGCGCAATGCCTCGGGCAAAGCCGCCAGCGCCTTCAGGCAGCGGTCAAGTCCCTTGGTCTTAAAACCGGAACCGATAAGCAGCAACAGGAGATCATCGCCACCCAGGCCGAATTCGGCGCGAAACGCCGCGCGGATAGCCGGAGCATCGGCAGATGCGCGGCACTCGGCTGAAATGCCGGGAGGCAACAGATGGAAGCGTTCTGGCGGCGTTCCGTAATGGCGCTCGAAAGACGGCTGCTGCGCGGGGGAAATCGTCAGAATCTCCGTGTGGGCCTCCGGCGTAAATACTATGCGCTCCAGAGCCGCAAAGCAGCGATAACGGGCACCCAGACGGTAAAGCGGATTGCGCAGGGTGCGGGCTTTTTCCTCAAAACAGGGATCAGCGGCAAAACACACGTCGAGGCCGGGCATCTTGTTGAAACCGATGACACGGTCGACGGGACAACGGGCGAGATCAGCTTCGACCCATGCGCCGAACTTGCTGCAACGGTTGTGGTTTCGCCACGTGCGCACGGGTACGAACCGCACCTCGAACCCTGGCGGCACCTCGCCTTGCCATTCGAGCGTATACACGCGGATGCTGTGTCCACGCTTCTGGCAGGCAAGCGCAATGCGCAGAAAATCCCGTTGCAGGCCGCCATAGGGAAAGTATTTGAAGAGGCAAAAGGCAAGTTGCATTACCCACGCTCACCGCATTGAGCCTAATATTTCCCACACCCTCGCTGGCGTTACGCGCGTGAAACATGGAGCATCGAGGGCGAATGGCGGCGCAGGCGCACCCAAGGTAGCGGCTGCGGAAGAACGAAGCGGGCAGGTTTTCCGCAGGCAGGGCGCACAGGGGAAATCCGTGGCAAAGCGGCGCTGACGGTGGCCCCACGCGCCGGTCAAAGCGGGGTTTGTCGGGCCGAAGAGCGACAGTGCGGGAACGTCCAGGGCCGCGGCAAGGTGGCCGAGCCCGGTGTCGACGGCCACACAGGCGGTCGCGGCGATCAACTCGGCAAC
The DNA here is from genome assembly GCA_031274995.1 of Azoarcus sp. Lineage (GTDB taxonomy): Bacteria > Pseudomonadota > Gammaproteobacteria > Burkholderiales > Rhodocyclaceae > WRNU01. Next base: position 31,522 of record JAISPJ010000013.1, on the reverse strand, counting down.
CAGTCCTGCGAGCGGCAGTCTGGGCAGCACACGCACCCTGTCAATACCTTTTGCGATGCGCTGGGCGCGTTCATGTTCCTCGCCAGAACCCCATGGCAGCCGGATATCCCAACCGGCTCTGACGGCAAGGCGGGCAAGTTCGCGCCAGTAATTTTCCGGCCAATGCTTGGCGGGCCAAGTAGTTCCGTGCAGAAAAACCAGTCGCAGGGCATCGCCCGCCGTATCCGCCACCCCGGCAATCGCCGGAATACGGGCGCGATCCAGCCCGTAGGCGGAGGCATCGGCATGGCTTGCGCCGTCGTCTTCCCCTCCGGCGTCTTCCGGCAGGGGGTAGCCGAACGAGGCAGCGAAAAGTTCGCGCACGCGGCGCACGCCATGCCGCCCCCAAGGCACGGTATGGCGATGGGCATAGGCAAGGCTTGCCAGCGGTTCACGCGCCGAGCGGAAGCCAAGTCCATGCACGGGAGCATGCGCCTTGACGGCAAGCCAGGCGCTTTTTATCAAGCCTTGCGCATCAAGCACGAAATCGTAAGAAGTCGTACCGAGAGCGGCACGAAAGGCTTTCCATTCCATCCGTGTGGCACTGGCAAAAGGATGTTTCCGCCAGCGTCGCAACGCCACCGGAATCACCCGTTCCACCGCCGGATGCCAAGCGGGAATCTCGGCAAAGGCTTCTTCCACGACCCAATCGAAACGAATGCCGGGAAGCGCCCGCGCCGCGTCGGTGACTGCGGGCAGGGTGTGGATGACATCGCCGAGCGAAGAGGTTTTAACCAGCAGTATCCGCATTGTCATAAAAATCAGGAGAGCAAAGCCGCATCGATAAAGGGCTCCAGCGCCGCAAGCACTTTTTCGGGGGCGATGCCGGTCAGGCAGCGGGTGTGACCAAGCGGGCAGTGCCGCTCGAAGCAGGGCGCACACTCCAGCCGGAGTGTTTCGATGACGGCCCGTCGGGCAAGCGGCGGCGTGTGTTCCGGGCTGGAGGAACCGAAAACGGCAATGAGCGGCACATCGAGCGCGGCGGCAACATGCATCAGGCCGGAATCATTGCAGACGGCAACCTGGGCAAGCGCAACGAGATCGACTACATCGCCGAGGCTGGTGTGCCCGGCGAGGTCAAGCACAGAGGGGTTGCCGTTGGCAATCAGACAGGCGACAGCGATGTCTTTTTCCGAACCCAGCACCCATATTTGAAATCCGCGGGCTGCAAGCAGATGCGCCAGTTTGGCAAAATGCGCAGGTGGCCATTGTTTGGCCGGGCCATATTCCGCGCCCGGCATGAAGACGATGGCCGGACGTACGGGATCGAGTTTGAAGCGTTCCCGCAGTGCCGTCTGATTGGCGGGATTCGCATGGAGTCTGGGTACGGGGAAAGAGACGGGCGCGACTATGGCCTCGCGTTGGCCAAGGGCAACGAAACGCTGTACCGTCATCGGCAGCAAGGCTCGGTCGAGCAAGCGCATGTCGTTGATGAGGCCGCAGCGCATCTCTCCGCGAAAGCCGGTGCGTTGTGGAATGCGGGCAAAAAACGGCGCGAGGGCCGATTTGAATGAATTGGGCAGCACGATGGACTGGTCGTACCCCTCGCGGGAGAGTTCATTCCCCAGCCGCCAGCGTGCGGCCAGGCCAAATTGGCCATGCCCCAGCGGCATCACGACGCCGCGCCGCACTTCCGGCATTCGTGCAAGGATCGGCAGCGACCAGGCCGGGGCGAGCACGTCTATTTCGCATTCGCCATCGGCTTTCAGGCTCATGAAAAGACTCTGCGCCATCACCATGTCGCCAACCCACGACGGCCCCACGATCAAGATTTTTCGCATTGTTTCAGGCATTCAGCCACGATGCAGCCAGTCGAGGTAACGTGCCACACCCGTGGCGGCATTCATGAAGGGGCGATCAAAGCCCGCCGCGCGCAATGCGGAAAGATCGGCCTCGGTGAAGCTCTGGTAGCGGCCCCTGAGATGATCCGGGAAAGGAATATAGTCAATGCCGCCAAAACTGTGGTCTTCGCGCTGCTGCCGATACCAGTCGATCGCAGCGCGCGCGACATCGTTGAAGCTCTGCGCCCGCCCCGTACCGATGTTGAAAATGCCGGAGACCTGCGGGTTATCGAGCAACCACAGGTTAACGGCCACCACGTCATCGACATGGATGAAATCGCGCCGCTGCTCGCCCGGCCCGTAACCGTCCGACCCCTCGAAGAGGCGCAACCTCCCGCTGTTCTGCAACTGTGTGTCCATATGGAAGGCCACGCTCGCCATTGCTCCCTTGTGTTGCTCCCGTGGGCCGTAAACGTTGAAATAGCGCAACCCGGCCACCTGACTGAAGATGCCCCGCATTCGCGCGCGCAGGTGACAATCGAACAGGAACTTGGAATAGGCGTATACGTTGAGCGGGTTCTCAAACTCCCGTTCTTCGCGGAAGGTCGGCCCCATGCCGTAGACTGCTGCCGAAGAGGCGTAGATGAACGGTATCTTGCGTGCCACGCACCAGGAGAGCATTGTCTTGGTGTATTCAAAATTCACCTTCATCATGTAGCGGCCATCCCACTCGGTCGTGGTGGAACAGGCTCCCTCATGGAACACCGCCTCGATGCTGCCGAAAGCCTCGCCCTTCTCCACGCGGACAAGGAAATCATCCTTGTCGAGATAGTCGCGGATGTTGGCGTCGGAGAGATTCAGGCTCTTGCGGCCATCGGAGAGGTCGTCGACAACCAGGATGTCGCTGATGCCTCTCGCGTTCAACCCCTGCACAAGGTTGCTGCCGATGAAGCCGGCCCCGCCGGTGACGATCATCATGGGAAATCTCCTGTTTTTGAGCCGTAATCAGAATGCGCCAAGGCTTCGGCCAGCTCAGCGCGGCTCACGGTAGTGGTTCCGAGCCTGCTGACCACGATTCCGGCGGCCGCATTGGCAAGCCAGGTGGCGTGAGGCAAGTCCAGCCCCCCGGCCATGCAGACACCGAGCATGGCCGCCACGGTGTCACCCGCGCCTGTCACATCAAACACATCGCGGGCATGGGCGGGAAGGTCGAGCGGTGGCTGGCCTTTCTGCAACAGGGTCATACCGCGCTCCGAGCGCGTGATGAGCAATGCTTCCAGCGAGAGGTGCTCGCGCAGGGCTTCGCCACGCTCACGCACGGTCGCCTCGTCCGGGCATGACCCGACGATCGCTTCGAACTCCCCCATGTTCGGGGTAATGACCGAGGCATTGCGGTAACGAAAGAAATTTGTACCCTTGGGGTCAACCACCACCGGCAGCGCGCGCGCGCGCGCGGCACCGATCAGCGCCGCCACCTGGGCAAGCGTCCCCTTGCCGTAGTCGGAAAATACGACTGCGTCGGCATCATCGAGCAGAGCCATGAAGCGGTTTTCGATGCCTGGTACTTTCGCGCTGGCAAAATCGTTCTCAAAATCGAGCCGGATGAGTTGCTGGTGGCGGCTGATAACCCGCAGCTTGGTGATCGTCGGATGTTCCGGCACATCGACCAGGCAACATTGCACGCCGCCCGCAGAGAGTTTCTCGGCCAGGAGCCGCGCCGCTTCGTCCTGCCCGACCAACCCGATGAGGTTAACCGCCGCGCCCATCGCGGCCGCGTTGAGCGCCACGTTGCCCGCGCCGCCCGCCCGGTATTCATCATTCTCCACCTTCACGACAGGCACCGGCGCTTCAGGCGAAATGCGCGTGGTTGCGCCGTGCCAGTAGCGGTCAAACATGACATCACCCGCAACGACAAGGCGGGCCGAAGAAAAATCGGGCAGAGATATAAACATGAAGAGGAAACAGCAGAACGCAGAAGGTGTAATTATTCCATGAAGACCGACAGGAAATCTTGTTGATCGCTCTATTGCTTTGAACCACCCCTCCGGCAAAAAAACCAGCAACAGCATCCATGCCTGCCGCGCTGACCGGTTGTCCGGTCAAGTCCCAAGGCGGCATTGCACACTACAAATGCTTACAAACTGTTACCGCCCAGACAAGATTATGCCGACGCGAATGGGTATCGTCGTGTCCATGTTCAAAACCGCCGCTTGGTTAACGAAACAATCCAACCGGCACAACAAGGGAGAACATCATGGAATTTCGTAAAACCTCGCGCGTTGCACTGGCCGCCCTGGTCGTTGTCAGTGTCTGCTTCAGCGCCCCCGCTTCGGCTCGTAGCGACGGACACATTATCCGCGACATTCTGCTGGCACCCCTGGTACTGCCGGCGGCCATTATCGCGGCATCCGTGCCACGGCCTGTCGTTTATCAGGAGACATATTACGTCGAGCCGCCTCGTCATGTTGTTGTGCGTCATGGGTACGCGCCGCCACGCCATGATGTGCGGCACCACGGGATGTACAGGAATGATGGCCGGTACCGCCGTTACCGTTGATCGTGCGCCATCCATTGACGGAGCAATGATCTCAGGCACCTGTCCCGCCTCCCGCGCCGAAAGCAACAGGCTCCCGGGCGGGAAGCGGGAATCCAGAAAAATTCTCTCCATTTCATGCTGTACGGGATCAAACAAAAAACGCCCTAGTTGCGGAGCACACCAAATACTTTCTGCGCCAAACTGCCGGCCGCGCCAAGCGGATTCTCGCGGATTGCCTTCTCCTCTTCCGCTATCATCATAAAGAGACCATCGAGCGCCTTGTTCGTGACATAGCTGTCCAGGCTGCTGTCATTTTTGCTGATAAGCCCGAACCTGGCAGCGCTACCCGCAAATTTGTTGTACTGCTCGGCCAGTTTCACCTTGGTGATCGCCTGCTGCACGATGGGCCGAAATTTATCGCCGAGCGGAGCCGACGTGGTTCGGCGGAAATATTCGGTGCCGGAGGTGTTGCCACCGGCAAGAATGCCTTTGGCATCCTGCACGGACATGTTCTTGATCGAATCCACCAGCAGCTTCTTCGCTTCGGGCACGGCGGCCTCGGCTGCGCGGTTGAGGGTGGTTTCCAGCTCATCGACCTGCTTGCCCAACCCAACGGAGCGCATCATTTTTCCCGCCCTGTCCAGTTTATCGGGTAAGGGAATCCGCACCCTGGGATTGCCAAGAAAACCATTTTCCCTGCCGAGCAGATCAACGGCCTTGCCTGCCCCCTGGGTAAGAGCCTCCTTGAGGCCGGCGGTCGCGTCACTGCTGGTGATCTGATCGAGAGAAAGTGCATGAGCCGCCCCGGACAGCAGCAGGGCAACAAGAATGATAAATTTGCGCATGACAAACTCCTGAAACACGACGAATGTTGACTTTACCAATCCATCAATCCCGAAACGGCCCGATAAAATCCGCCTTGCCGACCGGCACGCCGTTATGGCGCAGAATGTTGTAGGCCGTCGTGATGTGAAAATAAATATTCGGTAACGCGTGGCACAGCAGAAAGATTTCGCCGCGCATCGGTTTATCCCGGTGCGGCGGGAGAATCTCGCGATTCTCGCTGCCGACAAAATCTGCTTCTTTGACCGTTTTCAAATACGCGGCAGTCCTGGCAACAAGATTTTGCAACTCAGCGAAACTGGTTTCCTTATTCTCGAAACTCGGCGGTTCCTGTCCGGCCAGGCGCGCCGCGCAGCCTTTTGCCATGTCGCTGACGATCTGTGCCTGGCGCACCAGCGGAAACATGTCCGGGAACAACCGCGCATCAAGCAATGCACGCTCCTCGATCTTGCGTTCGACGCAGAACGCCGCCGCTTTGTCGAGCAGGTGCGACAGATTGTGCAAAACACGGAGGTTCCCCTCCACCGCCAACTGGTAATACGAAACGTTCATGACAGACCCCTGGAATCAGTCCATTCGGATATTTTATGGTAATCCTCGTTTGTATGCCTGTGAAGCGACAAGGCGCACACCCGCAAGCATATCCTGGACGCACACTTCCAACGGATCAAGATGCTGTTCGATCACGCCGACAACGGCTATGGGATCGATGGTTCCCAGATAGTTGTGTACGAGGATGTTGCGAAAACCGCTGATGTCTCGCCACGGAATTTCAGAATAACGCTCTTTTTCCTCCGGGGGCAGGAGTTGCGTGGCTTCAGACAGCGTTTGCAGATTACGTAACGCAGCATCATAGAGAATATCGTCTTGCGTGATATCGCCGCGCATTTGAATACGCCTGATTCTGGCAATAGCGTCCAGAATATGTTTGGCATAAGGCTGCCAGGGCTTGTTCATATCTCCACAGATTCCCGCAAAACGTTTTCACGCAAATGTTCGTTCAGTTCATGTTCAGGAATCAGATCGACACGCCGCCCAAGTAATTCAGATAACTGCCTCGTCAGAGGCAAGCGTTGGCGAAAAAGATCGTAGCCACGATCAAAATCGACCAGAAAATCCACGTCGCTGTCGGGACGCTCTTCTCCCCGCGCCACCGATCCGAATACACGAATTCGCCGCGCACCATATTGGTTGCCCAACGCGGCGATCTGGTTTTTTTGTACAAGGATCTGATCCAGCAACATATCTTTTACCTGTGTAACGAGGCTTCTATCCTACCCCATCACCCCACCCACTTCCGCGCATTCCAGAACATCCTCAACCACGGCGAAGCGTCCGGGCTTTGTTCAAGCAGCCACCGAGGCGACCAGGACATTTGAAGCGTGCGGGCGGACCGTTCGGGATGGGGCATCATGATGGTGAAGCGCCCGTCCGGTGTGGTGAAGCCGGTAACGCCTTCGGGGGAGCCGTTGGGGTTGGCGGGGTAGAGCCTTGCCGGTTCGCCCCGATTGCCGATATAGCGCACTGCAACCAGCGAGGCGGCCTGCGCGGCCTCATTCTGAAAAGCAGCCCTTCCCTCGCCGTGGCTCACGACGATGGGCATACGGCTGCCCGCCATGCCGGAAAGGAAGATGGAGGGATTTTCAAGCACTTCCACCATCGAGAAACGGGCCTCGAACTGTTCGCTGCGGTTGCGGTAAAAGCGCGGCCAATTCTCTGCGCCGGGGATGATGGGAGCAAGGTGCGCCATCATCTGGCATCCGTTGCAGACCCCCAGCGCAAAAGTATCAGATCGGGTAAAAAAGGCTTCAAATTGTTCGCGCAGCGCCGGGTTGAAGAGGATGGATTTCGCCCAGCCCTGCCCCGCGCCGAGCACGTCGCCGTAGGAGAAACCGCCGCAGGCGGCAAGCCCCCTGAATTGCGCGAGATCATGACGGCCCGATTGCAAATCGGACATGTGCACATCGACGGCATCGAAGCCCGCGCGGGTGAACGCTGCCGCCATTTCAAACTGTGAGTTGACGCCCTGCTCACGCAGGATGGCGACCTTCGGGCGGGCGCCAATTGCGATGAAGGGAGCAGCAACGTCTTCATAGATATCGAAGGCGAGGCTTACGGAGAGTCCCGGGTCGTCGGTATCGGCGAGCGAGTCGAATTCCTCCTGCACGCATCCGGTATCGTCGCGCAGGCGGGCGATCTGATAGCCAACTTCCGACCAAACGCGCAACCAATCCACACGCGGCGCGGAAAGCACCAGGCGGGCGTTGCGGCGGAAACGGATTTCGTCCTTGTCGTTCGGCTCTCCGATGAAGTGGTAATCCAGCCCCGCGCCGTTCAGGATGGCACCGACCGCCGAGCGGTCACGGCGGCGGATCTGCACGACGGCTCCGAGTTCTTCGGCAAAGAGCGCTCCGAACAGGCGGTCGTCGAAGCGGCCCTTGAGCAGTTCCGGGTTCTTGTCGAGGCCATCGGCGTCGTTCATCGCATTGTCGTAGCAGACGGTGTCAAGCACCAGTGACAGGCCGCAGCGGCTGGCAAAAGCCATTTCGCAGACGGTGGCGAACAGTCCCCCGTCGCTGCGGTCGTGGTAAGCGAGAATCAGGTCGTCACGGCAAAGTCGGCGAATTGCGCCGAAGAAGGCGGCGAGATCCTGCGGGGCAATATCCGGCGCATGTTCGCCGACGGAATTAAAGACCTGCGTGAGCACGGAGCCGCCCAAGCGATGTGCGCCCCGGCCCAGGTCGATGAGGATGAGTTCGGTTTCCTCATTTTCCGGGAACTGAAGTTGCGGGGTCAGGGTACGGCGGATGTCCGCCACGGGCGCAAAGGCCGTGACGATGAGCGAGAGCGGGGCGATGACCTGTTTGTCTTCTTCGCCCTCTTTCCAGGCCGTGCGCATCGAGAGCGAATCCTTGCCGACTGGAATCGACAGCCCGGCAGCGATGCAGAATTCGGACACGGCCTGCACGGTGTCGAAGAGTTTGGCGTCTTCGCCTCGATGCCCGGCTGCCGCCATCCAGTTGGCCGAGAGTTTGACCCTGGTGAGCGAGTCGATGTCGGCAGCCGCGATGTTGGTGATGGCCTCTCCCACCGCCATGCGCCCGGAAGCGGGCGCATTCACGCAAGCCAAGGGCGTGCGCTCGCCCATAGCGAAGGCTTCGCCCGGGATGCCGGAAAACGCCATCGCGGTGACCGCGACATCGGCCACCGGCACTTGCCACGGCCCGACCATCTGATCCCGCGCGGTCAGCCCGCCGACCGAGCGGTCGCCGATCGTGATGAGAAAGCGTTTGCTGGCAACCGCCGGATTGCGCAGCACACGCAGCGCCGCCTCATTCAGATCAAGCCCGGTAACTTCGAAGGGCGGCAGATGCACCGCGCGGCGCGAGACATTGCGGGTCATTTTCGGGGGCTTGCCGAGCAGGACTTTCATTTCCATATCGACCGGCGTGTTGCCGAAATGACGGTCATTCACCATCAGACGCCCGTCGCGGCTGGCCGCGCCGAGCACGGCAAACGGGCAACGCTCGCGCTCGCAGATCGAGGAGAACACATTGAGATTTTTCGGGGAAATCGCCAGCACGTAACGTTCCTGCGCCTCGTTGCTCCAGATTTCGCGCGGACTCATTCCGGGTTCTTCGATTTTCACTTCGCGCAGCTCAAAACGCGCGCCCAGCCCGGCATGGTCGGCGAGTTCAGGCATGGCGTTGGAAAGCCCACCCGCGCCGACGTCGTGAATGGCAATAATGGGATTGGCATCCCCCCGCTGCCAGCAGGCGTCGATCACTTCCTGGCAGCGGCGCTGGATTTCGGGGTTGCCGCGCTGCACGGAGGCAAAATCGAGGTCGGCCGTGTTGGCTCCGGCGGCCATGCTCGACGCCGCGCCGCCGCCCAGGCCGATCAGCATTCCCGGCCCGCCCAACTGGATCAGCAGCGTCCCCGACGGGAACATGGGTTTTTCCGCCTGTTGCGCCTGGATGTTGCCGATACCGCCCGCGATCATGATTGGTTTGTGATAGCCGCGCACCTCGCCTGCAACGATTTGCTCGAAAGCGCGGAAATAACCGGCCAGATTCGGCCTTCCGAATTCATTGTTGAAGGCCGCCGCGCCCAGCGGGCCATCGATCATGATGTCGAGCGCCGAGGCGATGCGGTCCGGTTTGCCGTAGGGTTCTTCCCACGGCTGATTGAACCCGGGAATGGCGAGATTGGAAACCGAAAACCCGGCCAGCCCCGCCTTGGGCCGCGCACCGCGCCCGGTTGCGCCCTCGTCGCGGATTTCCCCGCCCGCGCCGGTCGACGCGCCCGGGAACGGCGAAATCGCGGTCGGGTGGTTGTGTGTCTCCACCTTGGCGAGAATGTGCGCCGTTTCGGCATGAAAACGGAAAACGCCGTCGGAATCCGGGTAAAGCCGCCCGGCCTCACCGCCTTCGATCACCGAGGCATTGTCCGTGTAAGCCACCACCGTGCCGCCGGGATGCGCCTTGTGGGTGTCACGGATCATGGCGAAGAGCGACTTCTCCATCGGACGCGCGTCGATCACCCAGTCGGCATTGAAAATCTTGTGGCGGCAATGTTCGGAATTGGCCTGCGCGAACATCGTCAATTCCACGTCCGTAGGATTACGCCCCATGCGGATGAAGTTTTCGAGGAGATAATCCACCTCGTCGCCGGAGAGCGCCAGCCCCAGTTCCGCGTTGGCCGCTTCCAGCGCAACTCGCCCGCCATGGATGATATTTACCGTGGCAAGCGACTTGGGCGCGTAGTGATGGAACAGCGCCGCCGCCTCATCGAATGCCGCCAGCACCGACTCGGTCATGCGGTCGTGCAGCGCGGCGGGCGCGACCACGGGCGGGTTGGCGGAGTCGATGAAATACGCGATGCCGCGCTCGATGCGCGTCACCTTGTCAAAACCGCACTGGCGCGCGATGTCCGTGGCTTTCGACGACCACGGCGAAATCGTGCCGAGCCGGGGCGTCACCAAGCGCAAAACACCAGGAGGAAGCTCGCCGTCCGGCACACGGGCATCCAGCAGTTCACAAAGCCGCGCCTGTTCTTCGCCGGAAAGCATGTCGTTGATTTCGGTGAAATACCAGGCTTCCGCCGTCAGGCCGGCAAGCCCCCGTACACCCGGGGCAAGATTACGGACTATCCGTTCAAGACGGGGGCGGGAAAATGCGGGTGCGCCGCGAAACTGGAGAATTGGAAGGAACATGACGAAAAGGAAACCTTTTTATCTTTGTTTTTTGTTTTGGTCAGGCAGGAAGAGCCACCGGGTGCTATCGTATTAAACTATGCCCGTACCTTAGCAGGACAACGCGAGTCGCGCAAAACCTGAACGGCTCGCCCCATCATGTAACGCCGCTTCGTGCAAAAAACAGCACGGAGCCCGGAAGGAGGAGAGGATGGAACGCGAATCGATGGAGTTCGATGTCTTGATCGTCGGTGGTGGCCCGTCAGGCCTGGCAGCAGCCATCAGGATCAAGCAGCTTGCCGCCGAACGCAATCACGACGTTTCGGTGTGCCTTATCGAAAAAGGCGCTGAAATTGGCGCACATACTTTGTCCGGCACGGTTCTTGATATCAAATCCCTTGAGGAACTTTTCCCGGACTGGAAGGAACGCGGCGCACCGATCAAAACCCATGCAGTGGAAGATCGCGTCCTGTACCTCACCGAAACAAAATCTTATGCTTTTCCGCTCGCGCTCATGCCGGACTGTTTCGACAATCACGGAAATTACATCGTCCGCATGGGCGAAATCGTCAAATGGATGGGCGAACAGGCCGAGGCGCTGGGCGTAGAAGTCTATCCGGGTTTTGCGGGCGCAGACGTGCTCTATGACGAAAACGGCGCGGTCAAGGGCGTTGTCACGGGCGACATGGGCATACTGCACGACGGCACGCACGGGCCAAACTTCCAGCCCGGCATGGAACTCCTCGCCAAATATACCCTCTTCGCGGAAGGTTGCCGGGGCCATCTCGCCAAACGCCTCGAAGCCAGATACAACCTGCGCGAAGGCTCCGACCCGCAAGTCTTCGGCATCGGCATAAAGGAACTATGGGAAGTTCCCGGCAACCCCTATCACAATCCCGGTCTCATCGTTCACACCGCAGGCTGGCCGCTCACCAACGATGTCTACGGGGGTTCATTCATGTACCACCTCGATGACAATCTCATCCAGACAGGTTTTGTCGTCGGCTTGAATTACACCAATCCCTTCCTGTCGCCGTTCGAGGAAATGCAGCGTTACAAGACTCACCCCGATATTCGCAAATTCCTGGAAGGGGGCAAACGTCTGGCTTACGGCGCACGCGCCATTGCCACCGGCAACATCCAGAGCCTGCCGCGTCTGGTCTTCCCCGGCGGTGCGCTCATCGGCGACAACGCGGGCTTCCTCAACGCCGCCCGCATCAAGGGCAACCACGCTGCCATCAAGTCCGGCACACTTGTCGCCGGGGCCACGTTTGATGCCGTCGTTGCCAATCGCCAGCGCGACACTCTCACTGCCTACCCCATCGCTTTCCGAGAGTCGTGGCTTTACACCGAGTTGCACAAGACGCGCAACTTCAAGCCGATGATGAAGAAATCTTTCTGGGTTGGTTCCATGCTCTTTGGCATGGATCAAAAACTCTTCTTCGGCAAGGCTCCCTGGACGATGCACAACCACAGCGACCACGACAAGCTCAAACCCGCCGCCGAATGCCAGAAGATCGACTATCCCAAGCCCGATGGCGCACTGACTTTCGACCGCCTGTCCTCGGTCTTCCTCTCCAACACCAACCACGAAGAAGACCAGCCTTGCCACTTACAGCTCAAGAACCCTGAAGCCGCCGTTTCCATCAACCTGGAAGTCTACGACTCGCCCGAGCAACGCTACTGCCCGGCGGGAGTCTATGAGATCGTCAATGACGGCGAAAACGGCAGGCCACGGCTCCAGATCAACAGTTCGAACTGCCTGCATTGCAAGACCTGCGATATCAAAGACCCGACGCAGAACATCGAATGGGTCACGCCCCAAGGCGGTGAAGGGCCAATTTATCAGGGTATGTAACCGGTCAAGCAGTTGAACCGATGAATGATGCCGTCCTTGTGGCGGCATCATTTTTTATATGCCATCAAAAAGTACCGAAAACCCGCCATGTTTTTCTTATACTTCCATGACATGGACTGAAACGGGTATTTTTTTACGTCCAAGTATCCCCGCTTCGTAGAAACTCTCAGGGAATTTTATCCAGACCATTGGACATTCCCTTTGGTGAAGGTATCCATGAACGGAGAACCAGGCGCGGAAACGACACCTGACAGGAACTCGCACGCTGCCATGCACATGTGGGTAACTAACCGTTTCTACGCGCTGACCGTACCGAATTGGGCCTATTACCCGGTGATGCAGGCCATTCGGAACGGTTTTCTGTTCTGCCTGCCACTGGTTACGGCAGGCGCACTCGCCATTCTCTTCAACCACCTGCCCCTGCCCGGCTACCAAGACTTCATGAAAGAAGTGTTTGGGGAAAACTGGAGGCAATTCGGCGGGCTTATCTGGCAAGGCACTTTCGGAATGCTCTCGGTGCCGATGCTGGCAGGCACGAGCTACCATCTTGCCGTCCTGAACAACCAATGGCACATTGCCAATCCCGTCAGCCCGCTCATCGCCGCCCTGACATCGCTGGCTTGCCTGATGGTCATCCTGCCGACAGGCGGTGAAAACGGAATCATGGAATACACGGGGGCGCAAGGGCTGTTCGTCAGCATCCTCGTGGCCGTCATCTCCAGCCGGATTTTCCTCAAGCTGGCGCACATACGACGGCTGTCCATGCTGATTTATTCAGAAGGCATGGAAGCCTCGATTCAGCAGGCTTTCTCCCTGCTTCTGCCGGGCATCCTGACTGTTTTTCTGTTTGCCGCCTTTTATTTCCTTTTTCTGGCGGGATTCAACATTTCGATTCATCAGGCGGTCCATGACGCGCTCCTTTTCCCTTTCCAGTTCGAGGAGCTTCGGCACACGCTGGATTCGAGCATCCTTTATGTTTTTCTTGTCGATGTTTTCTGGTTCTTCGGCATCCACGGCACGAACGTACTCGATCCTCTGACTACGGGACTGTTCGAAGCAGCGCAGCAAGCCAATCAGAAAGCGCTGGCAATAAATCTGCCGCCGCCCAACATCGTCACCAAAAATTTTCTGGATATGTTCGTGTTCATGGGCGGTTCCGGTACTTCCGTCTGCCTGCTCGCGGCGCTGCTCATCGCCAGCAAGAACAACGGCAGCCGACGTCTGGCAAAAATCTCCCTCGTGCCTGGAATGTTCAATATCAATGAAATCCTGCTCTTCGGCCTGCCCATCATTCTGAATCCCATTTTTCTCGTGCCTTTCGTGTTCGTTCCGATTGTCATGACGATAATCAGTTACCTGGTGGTGTATTACGGTTTTGTCCCTCTGCCTGCCCGGGAACTCAGTTGGACGACACCACCGATTCTGGGTGGTTATTTCTCCACCGGCTCGATTTCGGGCAGCCTGCTGCAAGCGTTCAACCTTGCGCTTGGAACCCTGATTTACGCCCCTTTCGTCCGCATTTCCGACCGGGAAAAATCGGAGCGGCAGAAAAAGGCCATGCAGGCACTCATGGAAATTGCCTGCAACAACGTCGTGGGCCCCTCCGGAAAGAAATGCCTCGACCGTAACGACGAAATCGGTGTGCTCGCCCGCGCCCTGGCGAATGATCTGGAACGGGCGCTGAAAACAAATACCGGCCTTTATCTTGAATATCAGCCACAGGTCGATTACGAAACCGGCATGGTCATCGGTGCGGAGGCGCTGGTGCGCTGGAAGCATCCGGTTTATGGGGCTATTCCCGCGCCGATCATGGTGGCGATTTCCGAGGACGGTGAATTCATGCGCTCCCTCGGACTCTGGGTACTGAACGAAGCCTGCGCCGAACGGGCGCGCTGGCGGGAAGCAGGCATCGATGACCATTTCAAGACTTCGGTCAACGTTTCCATCCAGCAACTCGGCGACAGCAAACTGGCGAAAAAAGTGGTGGCCTGCCTGGATCGCCACAATCTGCAAAATTACATGATCGGCATCGAGGTCACCGAATCCATCGCCCTCGACCCGGAAAGCCCGCAGAACCTGATTCTGAAGGAACTCAACGACATGGGATTCATCATCTCGATGGATGACTTCGGGATGGGGCACAGTTCGCTGGTTTATCTCAAACATTTTCCGATCGATATCCTGAAAATCGACCGGGCACTCTCCAAGGATGTCGCCACAAGCAATATCTGCGTGGAAGTCATCAGCACCATTGTTGATCTGTGCCGTTCCTTGAACGTAAAGATCATCGTCGAATACGTGGAAAACCAGGAACAGATCGACGTACTTCAATGCCTTGGTTGCCATATTTTCCAAGGCTATTTCTACAGCCCGCCTATCGCGGGCGAGAAATTGCTGAAATATGTGTTCGACATGAACCGGAAAGACCATGGATAAACAAAATGCCTTTTTTAAAAATTGCCTTTTGTTTTCTTACCCTGTTTTTTTTCCATATCCAGCCGATTCCGGCCTCAGATGAGACCGCGCCTGCCACGGCACAGGAAAGCATTCCCGAATCCGCCGAAAGTCTGCTACCTGCGGTTTCCGGAAATTTTTTCTATTTCAACCGCCACCGGAAACGTTACGATGTCAATGAGGAACGTTTCCGCGACAACCTTCATCACCAGACCCTGCAAGGCAGCGTGGACATCAGCACGCCTTATTACGGCGATGCCGTGGGCTTCGACATGGGGCTGTTCTCCACAATCGACCTCGCCAACAGCGCCAGCCCGGATCACGAGACAAGTTTCTTCCCCTGGAGAGATCCTTGGTCACCGGACGGGTCGAAGCGCGACGCGAAAAGCGGGACATCCCTCTATCGCGCCCATTTTAAATTGCGGCTGGCTTCGGGTAATCGGCAATTCTGGGGCAAGGCGGGTTACTTTCAGCCCTCCGGTCCCGGTGTGATCGGCGTCAACTGGTCACTCATGCCCGGCACTTACCGGGGGCTGGAAACCGGCATGGACAGCGGCCCGCTCAGCATCGCTTTCGCCTGGGCCGATCAGTACAAGTCGCCCTGGTTTTCCGACCCCTACCATTTCCGCAGGAACGACGGCGAGACACGTGTCGATTATCTCTGGTCGTCCGGCGCCCGGTACCGTTTCACGCCTGAATTCTCAGCGGAAGCCGCCTATGGTAAATCACAGGGGTTCCTGCGAAGCGCCCATCTCAAGTTCAAATACACTTCACCGGACGAAAAAACTTATCTCAGCTATCAACTATACGGCATGGCCGACCGCGACGCGCCCGACTCGCCCAACAACCAGTACGGCGGCCATGTAGCCCATCAACACTATCTGGCCGCCGCCTGGCGTCCGGCCCCCTGGGTTATGAAGGCCGAGTTTCTCCATACCCGCGCACCCGGCAGCCAACCACAACACGCGGGCTATTTTGCCTATCGCCTGATTGGCCGGTACGGCGGCGCGAACGGCGCGTATGAGCCTTGGTGGGACAACCGCTCCGACTGGAACCACAACAGGGAAAGCGCCGTTTTTCTGGCCGTGTCCCGTTCCCTGAATGATCTTTTGGGCGTTTCCGGCTTCACACTCGGCTTCTCTGGCGTGCGCGGCCGGGGTGGCCGGGTTCATGGCGTGGAATGGCGGCTACGGGAAAGAGCCTGGTCGGCCGATCTTGCCTACGCCGTGCCAGACGGTTCCCTGAAAAACACCCGCATCAGCTTCCACTATACCCGCTACAGCAACAATTCCGACCTGCCAAGCTGGACGGGCTTCAATAATATCTTTCAAGACGAACGGGATCTGAAAATTCTCCTGATGATCCCCTGGCAGCTTCGCTAGCGGATTAATTTTCCGCGCCGTTCCACGCGCTCCGAATCGCCGCGATGCCATGTGCGCCAGACAGGCGAGCGGTTTCCATGTCGCCATCCTCTACCCCGCCCAGCGCGAACACCGGCAGCGGCAATCCCGAGACCAGCGCCGCAAAACCTTCCCAGCCCAACGTTTCACCACCAGGGTGGGTCGCCGTCTCCTTCACCGCGCCGAGAAGCGCATAGTCGAGCCCCCGCATGGCGGCAAATTCGAGTTCCGCGCGGTTGTGGCAGGAAGCCCCCACCCACGCAAAATCCGGGCGAGAGCGGGAGCTACTCTTCACTAATCGCGCAGCCGTCAGGTGAAGACCGTCGGCCCCGGTTTCACGTGCCAACTCCGGTTCACCGTTGACGACAGCCAGTGCGCCTGCCATATGCGCACGGTGAACGGCTTGCTTCGTGAATGCCTGCCGTTCTGCCGCAGGCAAGGCGTTTTCCCGGATCAGGACGAAGCGCAATCCCGCTTGCAAGGCATGATCGAGGGCAGCAAGCTGGGCTTCGGCGCCAAGCGCGGCGGCATGGGTAATCCCTATCCGGCGCGGCAAGGCAAGCGCCTTGAGGACAGGCCCATTGGCTGGCAACATCGGCGTGGGCGCATCGCCGGGCAAAGCCCAATCCAGCGCGTCATGGACGCGGGGGCAGATCTCGCCCTGCCATTGCGCGGCTTCAAAAAAGTGCAACCGGACACGGGCATGTTCGTAGTCATGCGTGCGCACAAGCCACGGATAAAGCCGCCCGACCCGCAAACCCAATTCCTCGTCGAGTTCGCGGGAGAGCGCCCCGGCGGGCGATTCTCCCGGTTCGACCTTGCCGCCGGGAAACTCCCAGTAGCCTGGATAAAAACTCCCCTGCGCACGCCGCCCGAGAAGGAAACGGCCATCATCGCGGACAATGATCCCGGCAGCAACATCAATGGTTTCTGGACTCAAGCTTGCGTTCAATCCATGCGGCCTGCAAAATCACGCGCAAACTGCCAAGCCACCCGGCCCGAGCGTGAACCGCGCAACAGCGCCCATTGCAGCGCCTCCTGCCGCGCTTCCTGGATGCGTGCGCCGGTGATGCCGAAAACCTTCAGCCAGTGGACGGCGATCTCGAGGTATTCATCCTGTCCGAACGGATAAAAAGACAGCCACAATCCGAAACGATCCGAGAGCGAAATTTTTTCCTCTGCGGCCTCGCCGGGGTGGATTTCGCCATCGGCGTGGCGTACCGGCCTATTGTCGTCGTGGTATTCCGGCATCAGATGGCGGCGGTTGGACGTGGCGTAGATCAGCACATTGTCGGCCAACCCGGAAATCGAGCCATCCAGCGCACTCTTGAGCGTTTTGTAGGCAACTTCGCCTTCATCGAAGGAAAGATCATCACAAAAGACAATAAACCGCTCGGGCCGGCCGGCTACCAATTCCATGATTTCCGGCAGGTCGGCAAGGTCATCCTTGTCGACCTCGATCATCCGCAGCCCCTTGCCGCCATATTCATCGAGCAACGCCTTCACGAGCGAAGATTTTCCCGAACCGCGCGCGCCGGTCAGCAAAACGTTATTGGCGTGCCGCTTGGCAAGAAATTGCCGGGTGTTGCGATCAATACGCTCTTTTTGCTCGTCAATGTTCTGCAGATCCCGCAGACGGATGACGGAAGGCGTGACGACCGGCTGCAAGAGCGCGCCGCCATGATGGCGACGCCACAGAAAAGCGTGGGCAGCATTCCAGCCGGGGGGAGAAACCGGTCCGGGCAATACTGCCTCCAGCCGCGCCAATACCCGCTCTGTGCGCGTAAGCAGGATTTCAAGTTCTTTCGTACTCATTACCCGCCTCCTTCGGGTGTTTGTTGCCATGCCGGTATAATGGGCACCGAATTCATCCGCTTGAGTTTACTCTTTGTGCCATGAACCCGCCTTCCCTTCATCGTTTCATTTCCCTCGTACCCATCGTAGCGGCCACCGCTGTTGCTTTAGCCGGTTGTACGCAATTACCGCCTGAAGCGGATGTTTCGAAAACTGACCGCAGTCTTGCCGCCCCCTCCCGCACAGCCCCGGGCGTCTGCGCGGATTGCGTCACGCCTGCGCCTCCCGATGCTTCGGCCAGTGTCCCTTCCGTCCGACGCGAGTCGCGCTGGAACGAATTGCCGGGCTGGGGCAGCGACAATATGGGCGCAGCCTGGCCGGCATTCCGCGAATCCTGCCGCGCCATCGGCCGCAAACCCGTTTGGGCCGCGGTATGCGCCGCCGCCGGCACGTTGCCCGGCACGTTGTCTGACCAAGAAGCACGCCAGTTCTTTGAACAGCATTTCATCCCCCGGCAGTCCACCGCAAAAGACGGCAGCACGCAAGGGCTTGTCACAGGCTATTACGAACCGCTGATCCACGGCAGCCGGACGCAACAGCCCGGAGCGCGGCCAATTCTCGCACCGCCCGATGACATGCTCACCGCCGACTTCGTGAGGGCTTACCCGGAACTCAGGTCAATGAACCTGCGCGGACGGCTGGCCGGCAAAAAAGTCGTTCCCTACTGGACGCGCGCGGAACTGGAAAAGCGCCGTGCCGAGGGCAAATTGCCCGCCCGTGTCCTGTTGTGGGCCAACGACCCGGTAGATCTGTTCTTCCTCCATGTACAAGGTTCAGGACAAGTCGAACTGCCAGACGGAAACCGGGTGCGCGTCGGCTTCGCCGAGCACAACGGCCACCCCTACCATTCCATCGGGCGCTGGCTCACCGATCACGGAGAACTTGCCGCCCATCAAGCCTCGATGGAAGGCATTCGCCAATGGACACTCCGCAACCCGCACCGCCTCGATGAATTGCTCAACAGCAACCCGCGTTTCGTCTTTTTCCGCGAACTGCCTGCCGGAGAAGGAGGCCCGGCCGGGGCGCTGGGCGTGCCGCTTCACGCCGAACGCAGCATTGCCGTTGATCCAACCCATGTCCCGCTTGGTGCGCCGGTATTTCTCTCCACCACCTGGCCGCAGTCGGACAGGCCGCTCAATCGCTTGGTCATGGCGCAGGACACCGGCGGGGCAATCAAGGGCGCGGCACGAGCCGATTTTTTCTGGGGTTTCGGCGATGAAGCGGGCGAACAGGCCGGGAAAATGCGCCAGCAGGGGAAAATGTGGATTTTGTGGCCAAAGCAGTAGGGGCGGTTCGCAAACTTCCATAACACGCCACGCGAGCGAAACACGCAAGAACAAAGCAAAAGAGCCGCATCCCGTTGATACGGGATGCGGCTCTTTGCTGGCCTTGCCGCTGCTTTTGACTGTCAGATCAAAACATGCGGCATCCGCAGAAGAAAAATTCCTTAGGCGGACTTCTTCGAGGCGGACTTGGATGTAGTGGTGACAGCCTTGACCGTGGCATTGGTAGCGGCGGCAACGTTGGCTTCGGCGATTTCGGTCGCTTGCTTGACGGCCTTGGAGAAATTGTCGTAGGCGCTGTTGGCGGCGGCAATGGCCGACTTGACGGCGGCGACGGCAACGTCGGAACCCGCCGGGGCGGATTTGGCGGCCTTGTCGAGCACGGAGGAAACGTTCTTGTTCAATTCGGCGAGCTGGGTCTCAAGCACTTTCGCCAGTTCTTCCTGACCCTGCGAGGCAATTTCATAAACGCTGCGGGCATAGGCGACAGACTTTTCCAGCAGGGGCTGAATCAGCGAGGCTTGCAGGGAAACCAACTCCTGCACGTCCTTGGTGCCCAGCAGAGCCTTGGTGTTGGAAACGCTGTCTTCGAGCACAGAGCGGGCGGTGTTGAGGTTGAGGGCAGCCAGACGCTCTGCGTTGGCAAAGGCGCTGTTGGTAAGGCTCAACAGGGTTTCGACGTTGGCCTTGTTGGTGGCGGCAAACTGCTCAGGATTAAATGTAGTCATCGGATTCTCCGAATAGAAGTGGCGTGGAAATGGAAGGAAACTACAGGAACTGCTCTACTGCAGGGTCGGGGGAAAGATGGCGATATGCCATGTTGTATTGCTGCATAGCAGCATGTTTTGCGTATTGTATATAGTAAAATCTGGATGTCAACAATTTTTTGTGCGTTGCACAAGAAAAATTCCCGCTCATTGTGAGAATTTTTTTCCCAAGTCGCTTTTGTGCCGCTTTTTCAGCGAGGCTCAATGGCCGCTGGATCGGTTTTATTGTTGTTCTTGGGCTGGATGGTGACGTGAACGCGGTTCCCCGGGGGGACTCCCCCCCCGCCGGAACGCTCGGCCGCGTCGGTCACGAAATAGTTTTCGGTGGTGACATCGTATTCGATGTACTGGCCCCGCACCATATTGCCGGCGCTCTGAATCCGGGCACGATTGAAAAGTTTTGCACGTTCGCTCTGGTTGTTGTATTCGATTCGTTCGGCTTCGCCGTCGATCCAGACACCGTCACTTGCGCGTTTTTGACGAAAAGCGACCAGCCGACCGCTTCCGGCAGTGGCAACGCCATTGTAAAAACCGGCAGCATTTTGTGTAATGACGATTTTATCGCCCTTGATCGTCAACGTCCCCTGGGTCAGTACAACGTTGCCTTCAAAGACGTGAACTTTATTGCGGTCGTCCACAGCCACTTTGTCGGCGTCGATGTTGACCGGCTGGTCGCGGCCGGACGGCTGGGCGCAGGCAGGCACGGCAACCAACAACAGAGCGGCAAGGGCAATGGGGGAAACGCGCGTCATGGATTTCTCTGGTGACGGGCAACGAGATGCATCTTGACTTTCCCGGACAGTCTCATAATGCCGAATACGTTGTCGGCCACCAAATTGTCGGCATCGGCGCGAATTTCCCCCTGGGTGAGGTGAACGGGAACGCTGCTGGCGGCTCGCTGCTCCTGCGGCCAGACCGTGAGTTGCGCCGAGGAAAGCCGCATGGGCGGGTCGAGGGGAGCGCCTTCGCGTTCGACTTTGACGTTTCCGGAAAAATCTATCTGCTCACCCTTGGGGCCAATGTCGCCATGGTCAGCGTCGACCCGCATATGCCGCCCTTGGCCGATGAGCTGCAACCTTGGTTGTTCGATGCGGGCCGAGTCAGTGACCGGCAGATGAGTGATGCGCGGGGAATCCAGCGTATAGCGCCATTTGCCGTCTTCAGCAAAACCCGTAATGCGCACCGTCTCGGCGACAAAATCAGGAGTTTGGTTAATGACGGACTCAAAGGCAGGTTCGTGGCCGTGGATTGCGCGTTCGAGCCAGATCGCCCAAGCAGCAAGCAGCCCCGCGATGGCCAAGGGGTAAAATCGGTAGACGAGGTTGAGAAATCCGTGCATCAGATGACCCGCGCCTGCATAAGGTCGTGCGTGTTCAGCGCCCCCATGAGCGCCCCTGCCTCATTGACGACCAACAATTGGCTGATGCGCAGCCGCTCCATCATCTCGGCGGCTTCTACCGCAAGAGCGTCCGGCCCGATAGTGCGCGGGTTTTTCGTTATAACCCCGGCAAGCCGCGTAGTACGCACGTCGATGCCGTTTTCCAGGGCGCGGCGCAAATCGCCATCGGTAAAAATGCCTTCCGGTTTGCCGTCGTTTCCCTGCGCCACCGCCATGCCCATGCCGCCGCGCGTCATGACGAGCAGCGTCTCTATCAGGAGCGCGTCGCTCGCTATGACCGGTGTGCGTTCGCACGGGCGCATGACATCGCGCACGTGTGTGAGCAGACGCCGCCCAAGATTGCCGCCGGGATGCGAGCGCGCAAAATCTTTAATATCAAAACCACGCGCATCAAGCAGCGCCACCGCAACCGCGTCCGACAGAGCCAGTTCGGCAGTCGTGCTGGCGGTGGGCACAAGATTGAGCGGGCAGGCTTCTTCACTGACGCCGGCATCGAGATGAACATCGGCTTCACGCGCGAGCGGCGAACCGGCGTTGCCAGTCATGGCGATAAGCCGCGCCCCGCGCCGTTTGACCTGCGGCACGATGGTAAGCAATTCCGCGCCCGCGCCCGAGTTGGAGATCGCAATCACGATATCTTCTGCGGCAATCATTCCGAGGTCGCCGTGCGCGGCTTCCGCCGCATGCACGAAGTAAGCCGGAGTTCCCGTGCTCGCCAGGGTGGCTGCGAATTTGCGCGCGATGTGCCCGGATTTGCCAATACCACTGACGATGACCCGCCCCCGGCACCGGAGAATCATATCGACAGCTTGCCCAAAGGTTTCCCCGAGCCGTCCGGCAAGCGCGGCGACCGCTTGTGCCTCAATTTCGAGCACACGGCGGCCCAGTTCCAAGGCGCGATGGGAGGACGAGGAAGAAACAGTATTCATGCCTGCGACAGGGGCGGAAACGGGAAAGCGGCGCAACGCCCGGCTAAAATCGGGATTGAATTGAATTGTATACCAGTCTATCGGCAGCGGCTTCAGCGATGACGCGGCGCCCCAGGCCCTAGTCTTCGTACTGCTGCAACCTGCGAATGTCAGGAATACGAATTTCCCGGCCATGCACCACGATCAGGCCAAGATTCATGAGTTCATGCAGAATGCGTGAAAAATGCTCCTGCGTCATGTTGAGGTGGGATGCAATGACGTTCTTGCTGACAGAGAAATGGATGGTACAGGCATAATTTTCAGTGGGAAGCGATTCGTCCGAGATTTCCCGCAATAGATAGCCGATGACGCGCTTTTTGCCAGAGTGCAACGAAAAGTCTTCAATGTCGCTGATAAGCTGATGCATCCGCACGGAAAGGCTGGCGAGCATCTTCCGGGCCAACTCGGGCCTGCGTTCCAGTTCATCGAAAATGGCGCTCTTCGGGAAATAGAGCACCCAAGAATCCACCAGTGCCTGCGAGGTAACGATGTAGGGCCGTTCCAGGAACATCAGGGCTTCCCCGAACATCTGGCCGGGGTGGATTATTTCCGCGACCTTCTCTTGCCCGCGCGGTGAAATGAAAAACAGCTTTATCAAGCCGGAGAGAAGGATGTGCATCCCCCTGCATTCGTCTCCCTTGTTGAAGAGAATTTCTCCTTTCTGTGGCCGAAACTCCCGCACATTCTGTGTGATGCGCGCGACTTCCTCAGATGAGAGGCCGCTGAAGAGGGGCTGGCCTGCAAGCAGGGCCTTGTAGTCAGGCTTTGATTTCTTGGCTACAGAACGTTCGAGCGGCAGGAGCATGAAAGAGACCTCCATAATACCAAGCAAATACAAACATTAATGGGTATGTGCCCAGCTTCGACCCAGCTTTCTTTTAATGCTACCAGTCTTCGCCATAGTCAGGGCGAACAGCCTGATTCTTTCTCTCATGTGAACTTTTATGGACCTTTTTTCAAGAAAGACTTGCAATTCATCCGCGCGTTGCTAGAATGCAGGGTTTCGTGCTTCGGGGATGGTTCCTCCGGGCTGATTGACCCAGACGGGTTCCAATACTGACCGCTCCAGGAGCGGGGCAAGTTGGGGATAAATTCATGATTCAAATGCAGTCCAGGCTCGATGTGGCCGACAACACCGGCGCACGCTCGGTGATGTGCATCAAGGTGCTTGGCGGCTCGAAACGCCGTTATGCCTCCGTGGGGGACATCATCAAGGTCACGGTCAAGGATGCCGCGCCACGGGGGCGGGTCAAAAAAGGTGACATCTACAGCGCCGTCGTGGTTCGCACGGCCAAGGGCGTGCGCCGTCCCGATGGCTCGCTCATCAAATTCGACAACAACGCCGCCGTGTTGCTCAACAGCAAGCTTGAGCCGATCGGCACGCGCATCTTTGGGCCGGTGACGCGCGAATTGCGCTCTGAACGGTTCATGAAGATTGTCTCGTTGGCGCCGGAAGTGCTCTGAGGGGTTCTGGAATGAACAAAATCCGCAAAGGTGATGAAGTCGTGGTGCTCACGGGCAAGGATCGTGGCCGCCGCGGCATGGTGCTTCGTCGCGTCGACGATGAGCGCCTGTTGGTCGAGGGGGTCAACCGGGTGAAGAAGCACGTGCGCCCGAACCCGCTCAAGGGCGAAGTAGGCGGTATCGTCGAGAAAGAAATGCCGATCCACGTCTCGAACGTCGCGCTGTTCAACCCCGCATCGCAGAAAGGCGACCGTGTCGGGGTGAAGGTGCTTGAAGACGGGAGAAAGGCGCGTTTCTTCAAATCGAACGGCGAGATGGTGGACGCGTAAGGAGTGGCAATGGCTCGCTTGCAACAGTTTTATAAAGATACGGTAGTTCCCGATCTGCTCAAACGGTTCGGCTACAGGTCCGTCATGGAAGTGCCGCGCATTACAAAGATCACCCTGAACATGGGTGTCGGCGAAGCCGTCGGCGACAAGAAGGTGCTTGAGTTCGCGGTCGGGGACATGACGAAGATCGCCGGGCAAAAGCCGGTCATCACCAAGGCAAAGAAGTCGATCGCCGGGTTCAAGATCCGTGACGGCTACCCGATAGGCTGCATGGTGACATTGCGCGGCCCCAAAATGTACGAATTCCTTGATCGCCTGGTGACAGTGGCTCTGCCGCGCGTGCGCGATTTTCGTGGCATCGCTTCCAAGGGATTTGACGGGCGCGGCAATTACAACCTCGGTGTCAAGGAACAAATCATTTTTCCTGAGATCGAGTACGACAAGATCGATGTGTTGCGCGGGATGAATATCAGCATCACGACAACGGCCAAAACCGACTCGGAAGCCAAGGCGCTCTTGGGCGCGTTCCGGTTCCCGTTCAAGAATTGAGGGTGATATGGCGAAACTGGCTTTAATCAACCGCGAAGAGAAACGCCGCAAGGTCATGGCGAAGTACGCCGACAAGCGCGCCGGGCTGGTTGCGAAAATCAAGGATACGAGTCTCTCCGATGAACAGCGTATGGCCGCGCGGCTGGCCTTGCAGGAATTGCCCCGCAACGCAAGCCCCGTCCGCGCGCGTAACCGCTGCAAACTGACCGGGCGCCCGCGCGGCGTATTCCGCAAGTTTGGCTTGTGCCGCAACAAGTTGCGCGAAATCGCTTTCGACGGCGAAGTGCCTGGCATGACCAAGGCGAGTTGGTAAGGAGAGTAAAAGATGAGTATGTCCGATCCTATCGCCGATATGCTGACACGTATCCGCAACGGCCAGCAGGCCGGAAAAACGAGCGTGCGCATGCCCTCGTCGAAACTGAAGGTGGCAATTGCCAAGGTGTTGCAGGATGAGGGTTATATCGATGCTTACACCGTCCGCGAAGCGGCCGGCAAAGCCGAACTCGATGTGGCGCTCAAGTATTACGCCGACCGTCCGGTGATCGAACGCATCGAACGGGTCAGCCGTCCCGGCCTGCGCGTCTATAAGGGAAGCGACGATCTGCCAAAGGTCATGAACGGGCTGGGAGTGGCAATCGTGTCGACCCCCAGGGGCGTGATGACCGACCGCGCCGCGCGCGCCAGCCGCGTTGGCGGCGAAATCATCTGCCTGGTGGCCTGAGGAGGATTCCATGTCTCGCGTAGGAAAGAATCCCGTGGCCATTCCGAATGGCGTCGAAGTCAAGATCGCCGGGGGCGACCTCTCGATCAAAGGGCCGCTTGGCACATTGAACCATGCGGTGCATTCTTCGATCGCGGTGGAGCGCGAAGGCGACGCACTGGTGTTCAAGCCCCGCGCGGGCGCGGTGAACGCCAACGCGCTCTCCGGCACCACGCGCGCCGTGGTCAACAACATGGTGACAGGAGTCACCAAGGGCTTCGAGAGGAAACTTGCTCTCGTCGGTGTCGGCTACCGCGCCCAGGCTCAAGGGGACAAACTCAATCTCTCCCTCGGTTTCTCCCATCCGGTCGAATACCGGTTGCCGAGCGGGGTAAAGGCCGAAACGCCGACCCAGACCGAAATCATCATCAAGGGGATCGACAAGCAGCAGGTCGGTCAAGTCGCAGCCGAAGTGCGGGCTTACCGCTCTCCCGAACCTTACAAAGGCAAGGGCATCCGTTATTCGGATGAAAAGGTTGTGATCAAGGAAACCAAGAAGAAGTAAGGCAGCCGTCCATGAACAAAAAAGAATCCCGCCTTCGCCGCGCGCGCAAAACCCGCGCAAAACTCGCGGAGTTGAAGGCCGTGCGCCTGACCGTGTTCCGGTCGAATTGCCATATTTATGCACAAATCATTTCCGGCTGCGGATCGAAGGTACTGGCCTCGGCTTCCACGCTCGAAGCGGACATGCACGCACGGATGCCCAATGGCGGAAACAAAGCCGCTGCCGCAGAAGTGGGCAAACTGATTGCCGAGCGCGCGAAGGCCGCCGGAATCGAGACCGTGTCCTTCGACCGTGCCGGTTTCCTCTATCACGGCCGAGTCAGGACACTGGCTGAAGCCGCCCGCGAAGGCGGTCTGAAGTTCTAAAAGGGGTTACGAATGGCCAAACAGCAAAACCAGCGCAAGCAGCAAGCATCCGAGGAGCGTGATGACGGCCTGCGCGAAAAGATGGTCTCGATCAATCGCGTGACCAAAGTTGTCAAGGGCGGGCGGATTCTCGGTTTCGCCGCCCTCACCGTGGTCGGCGACGGCGACGGCGGCATCGGGATGGGCAAGGGCAAATCCCGTGAGGTGCCGGTGGCCGTCCAGAAAGCGATGGACGAAGCCCGCCGCAAGATGAAAAAAGTCTCGCTCAAAAATGGAACCATCCACCACACCGTAATCGGTAAACATGGTGCGGCTTCCGTGCTGATGCAACCGGCCTCGGCCGGAACCGGCATCATCGCGGGAGGTCCGATGCGGGCGGTGTTTGAAGTCATGGGCGTAACCGACATCACCTGCAAGTGCATCGGTTCCACCAACCCGTACAACGTCGTGCGCGCCACGCTCAACGGCCTGCTGGCAGTCAATACCCCGGCAGAGATCGCGGCCAAGCGCGGCAAGAGCGTCGAAGAAATCCTGGGGTAAGCGATGTCCGACAAGAAGATCAAGGTCACGCTGGTCAGAAGCGTGATCGGAACCAAAGAATCCCACCGCGCCACGGTGCGCGGCCTGGGGCTTCGCCGCCTCAATCACAGCGTCGAGTTGCCGGACAACCCGCGCATACGCGGCATGATTACCAAAGTGTCTTATCTGCTCAAGTGCGAGGGCCAATGACATGCGCCTGAATACCATCACACCGGCCGCAGGCTCGAAATCTGCCGCCAAGCGCGTCGGTCGCGGCATCGGCAGCGGTCTGGGCAAGACTTGCGGCCGGGGCCACAAGGGCCAGAAGTCGCGCGCAGGCGGCTTCCACAAGGTCGGTTTTGAAGGCGGCCAGATGCCGCTGCAACGCCGCCTGCCGAAGCGTGGTTTCGTATCGTTGACCCGTGACCGCAATGCCGAAGTCCGCCTGTCCGATCTGGCTGCCGTGCCTGTGGAAGAAATTGACCTTCTCACGCTGAAGCAGGCGGGCATCATTCCAGGCAACGCGCTCTCTGCCAAGGTCATTCTTTCCGGTGAGATCGCCAGGAAAGTCATCCTGCGCGGCGTCGGGGCCACCAAGGGCGCACGCGCCGCAATCGAGGCGGCAGGCGGCTCCGTGGTAACCGACGTGGTAACCGAATAAGGTCAGTCAAGGAACAAGGCAAAAGGACGAAATCGTGGCCAAGTCTGCTGCTACGGCAGGAAACACCGGGAAGTTCGGCGATCTGAAGCGGCGTCTGCTGTTTCTGATCGGCGCGATCATCGTGTATCGGCTCGGTGCGCACCTGCCGGTGCCTGGAATCAATCAGGAAGCCTTGACAAGGTTCTTCAACGACAATAGCGGCGGCATCCTTGGGATGTTCAACCTGTTTTCCGGGGGAGCGCTGTCGCGCTTATCGATTTTTACCCTGGGGATCATGCCGTACATTTCGGCTTCGATCATCATGCAGTTGCTGGCCGTGGCCGTTCCGCAACTTGAGGCAATCAAGAAGGAAGGCGAGGCCGGGCGGCGCAAGATCACGCAGTACACGCGCTACGGAACCGTGCTCCTGGCTTTCGCGCAGGGGATTGCCGTGGCAATCGGTCTGGAAAGCCAGGGCATAGTGCTCGATCCGGGGTTTGTGTTCCGTTTTGTGACCGTCGCCACGCTCATCACCGGCACGATGTTCCTGATGTGGCTCGGCGAGCAGATCACCGAGCGCGGCCTGGGCAACGGCATTTCACTCATCATTTTCTCCGGTATCGTGGCGGGACTGCCGAATGCCATCGCCAACCTGTCCAAACTGGTTCACGATCAATCCATACACCCGCTGGCCGCGCTATTCATCTGTCTGCTGGTGGTGCTGGTGACAGCCTTCGTCGTTTTTGTCGAACGCGGGCAACGCAAGATTCTGGTGAACTACGCCAAGCGTCAGGTCGGCAACCGGGTCTATGGCGGACAAAGTTCACATTTGCCGCTCAAGCTCAACATGTCCGGGGTCATTCCACCGATCTTCGCTTCGAGCATCATCCTCTTCGCAGGTTCGTTCGGGCAATGGTTCGGCCGTTCGGACAACATGGCCTGGTTGAGCAAGGCGCTCTCGAAGATCTCGCACGGAGAACCGGCCTACGTGATCCTGTATGCGCTGGCAATCGTCTTTTTCTGCTTCTTCTACACCGCGCTCGTATTCAACCCGCGCGATACTGCGGACAATCTCAAAAAGAGCGGTGCCTTTGTGCCCGGCATCCGTCCGGGCGAACAAACAGCGCGTTATATCGACAAAGTGCTGATGCGCCTCACCATGGCCGGAGCAACCTACATCACGCTGGTCTGCCTGCTGCCCGAGTTTCTGATCCTGAAGTGGCATGTGCCGTTCTATTTCGGCGGTACCTCGCTCCTGATCGTGGTGGTGGTGGCGCTCGACTTCAAGGATCAAGTACAGAATTACGTGTTGTCGCACCAGTATGAAAGTCTGCTGAAAAAGGTGGACTTCAAGGGGGCGGGTTTCCCGGTTCGATGACGATGGCAAAAGAAGACGTAATCGAAATGCAGGGCGAGGTCACGGAAAACCTCCCCAACGCGATGTTCCGGGTCAAGCTCGAAAACGGCCATATGGTGCTCGGGCACATTTCAGGAAAGATGCGTATGCACTACATCCGCATCCTGCCGGGCGACAAGGTAACCGTCCAGTTGACTCCCTACGACCTCACCAAGGGCCGGATCGTGTTCCGGACAAAGTGACAAAAGAAGAACTCAGGAAACAGGAGCAAAAGATCATGAGAGTTCAAGCTTCCGTCAAGCGGCTCTGCCGCCATTGCAAGATCATCCGCCGCAAGGGCGTGGTCAGGGTCATCTGCACCGATCCGCGCCATAAACAACGTCAGGGTTGATTTTTGTGCTTGGTTAAACTACAATACAACGTTTCGCGTTTTTCTTACGAGGTACACGGATGGCTCGTATTGCTGGGGTAAATATCCCCAATCACAAGCATACCGAGATTGCGCTAACTGCTATCTATGGGATTGGTCGTTCACGCGCCCAGAGAATTTGTGACGCTGCGGGCGTCACACGTTCGGTCAAGGTCAAGGATCTCACCGAATCGGACATGGAGAAGCTGCGCGAAGAAGTAGGTCGTTTCTTGGTAGAGGGCGATTTGCGCCGTGAAGTGACCATGAACATCAAGCGCCTGATGGATCTGGGCTGCTACCGTGGTGTCCGTCATCGCCGTGGCCTGCCTGTCCGCGGGCAGCGTACCCGTACGAATGCCCGCACCCGCAAGGGGCCGCGCAAAGCAGTCGCCGGCAAGAAATAACAGGAATTGACCTATGGCCAAGACGACAACCAAGGTTCGCAAAAAGATCAAAAAGAACGTCGCGGAAGGTATCGCGCATGTTCACGCCAGTTTCAACAACACGATCATCACAATCACTGATCGCCAGGGGAACGCGCTGTCATGGGCGACTTCCGGCGGGGCTGGCTTCAAGGGTTCGCGCAAGAGCACCCCGTTTGCCGCCCAGGTGGCTGCCGAAGCCGCCGGCAAAGTGGCCCAGGATTGCGGCATCAAGAATCTCGAAGTGCGCATCAAGGGGCCGGGACCGGGCCGTGAATCTGCCATTCGGGCACTCAATGCCTTGGGCATCCGCATCGCCAGCATCACCGACATCACCCCCATTCCGCACAACGGTTGCCGTCCGCCGAAGAAGCGGCGCATCTGACGACAAGGAGCGTAAACCGTGGCCCGCAACCTCGACCCGAAATGCCGCCAGTGCCGCCGCGAAGGCGAGAAGCTGTTTTTGAAGGCAGAAAGATGTTTCACCAACAAATGTGCGATCGAGCACCACGCCTACGCGCCTGGCCAGCATGGCCAGCGTTCCGGCCAGCGCCTGTCGGGCTATGGCGAACAATTGCGTGAAAAGCAAAAAATCCGCCGTCTGTACGGCGTCCTGGAGCGCCAGTTCCGCCGTGTGTACGCCGAAGCGGTCCGCCGCCGTGGCCAGACCGGCGAAAACCTGCTGCAACTGCTCGAAGGCCGCCTGGATTCCGTGGCCTACCGCATGGGCTTCGGGGGTTCGCGCGCTGAAGCGCGCCAAGTGGTCCGCCACAACGGCGTGCTGGTCAATGGCAAGCGCGTGAATATCCCGTCCTGCCTGGTACGTCCGGGGGATGTCGTTCAGCTCACCGAAGGCGTGCGCGGCACGTTGCGGGTGAAAGCCGCGCTCGAAGCCAACGAGTCGCGCGGCTTCCCTGCCTGGGTAGAAGTCGACATCAAGGCTGGAAAAGGCACTTTCAAGGCCTATCCGGCGCGTGACGAACTGCCGCCCACGATCAACGAAAGTCTGGTCGTGGAACTGTACTCCCGCTAATGCGGGAGGCGAGTTACTGGTTTCGAGGAAATGTTGATGCAAAGCAATGAGCTATTGAAACCTCGCATCATTGACGTCCAGAGCATCTCCCAGGTTCAGGCCAGGGTGGTGATGGAGCCGTTCGAACGAGGATTCGGCCATACCCTTGGAAATGCGCTACGCCGTATCCTTCTTTCGTCGCTGCCGGGACATGCCGCGACGGAAGTGTCGATTGAAGGCGTGTTGCACGAGTATTCGACCCTGGATGGCATGCGGGAAGACATCGTTGACCTGTTGCTCAACCTGAAGGGCGTCGTGTTCAAACTCCATAACCGGGGCGAAACGACCCTGCGCCTCTCCAAGAGTGGAGAAGGCTCGGTGACGGCTGCCGACATTGAAACCAATCAAAATGTCGAGATCGTCAACCCCGAACATGTGATTGCGCACCTGGCTCCGGGCGGCAGGCTGGACATGCAGATCAAGGTCGAAGAAGGCCGTGGTTACGTACCAGGCAATGCCCGGCCGCTCGGTTCCGAGAGCAAGTCCATTGGCCGTATCATGCTCGACGCCTCATTCAGCCCGGTGCGCCGTGTCAGCTATCAGGTGGAAAGCGCGCGCGTTGAGCAGCGCACCGACCTTGACCGTCTGGTTATCGATATCGAGACCAACGGCGCAGTCGATCCCGAAGAAGCGGTCTGTTACGCTGCCCGCGTGCTGGTGGATCAACTCGCGGTGTTCGCCGATTTGCAGGACACCCGTATCGATGTGCCCGTCAAGAACGACATCGTGGTCGATCCGGTGTTGCTGCGCCTGGG
>JAISPJ010000003.1 GCA_031274995.1 Azoarcus sp. | reverse complement strand
GCGCTACATCCTCGGCAGCTATTCCGCGCGCAAACTCGGCTTGCAGACGACCGGCAACGCAGGCGGCGTGCACAACATCGTCGTGGAGCCGGGCGCGGATGACTTCAACGCACTGCTCGAGCGCATGGGTAACGGGCTGCTCGTCACCGAACTGATGGGGCAGGGCGTGTCGCTGATTACCGGGGATTATTCGCGCGGCGTCAGCGGGTTCTGGGTCGAAAACGGCGCGATCGCGTATCCCGTCGAGGAAATCACCATCGCGGCAAACCTGCGCGATATGTTCGCGAATATCGCCGCGGTCGGCTGCGATGTCGATCGCCGCTCATCTGTCCTGACCGGCTCGATCCTGCTCGAACGCATGACGATCGCCGGCGAGAATTGAGTCGTTGACTCGGATGTGACTCAAACTGATGCATGGTAGAGGCGCTTGAAGCCGCCGGTGGCGTGGTGGCGTATCCAATGCACCCTTCCGCCTTGGGTACCCCCGATCAAAAGGCACGCGCGGGGATCGCTGAATATCCCCACAATGGTCGAAATTCTGTCAAGTGGTATGCGTCGGTGAGCCGCTGTGGTGTGCATGACTTGACCACGCGAAAACCGTGTCAAAAATTTTGGCCCTCTGCACACTATCGAAATGCCGGAAAAACAGGCCCTACAGAAGCTCTATATCTTCGTTTTTACCCGCACGACTTCCTGAAGAGTCCCTGAAGAGTGTGTGCGTTGGGAGCGGAAAAGTATTGGCTCTTCAAAAAGGCTGCTCCTAGACTCGCGCATCGGTATTGGCGCCGACGGGGAGCAATCATCAAGATTCATAAAAGCCAGCCGCGCACACGGCAGAGTTGACGAGAAATGCGTGAGCCATGCGTTGGCACGCCGTGCAACGCCGCAAAGCGCTATCGAGCGAACGGGTGTAAAAACCATTTTTCAACGAAATCGCCCACCAAACCAAGCCATTCCTTACTCAGCAAGTCAGAGAGAGACACCATGGCAATCGAACTTCGCACGGTCACCATTAAACCTCGGCGCCAGGCCTACGATCATCTTGTGCGCCGCTTCGGCGACAAGCCGGCTTCGCGCTACCAAGAAGCCAGCTACGACATTCAGGCTGCCGAAAATCTTCACTACAAGCCAACCTGGGATCCCGGTCAGGATCTGTACGACACCAAGATCACCAAGATCATCATGCAGGATTGGTATGCGCTCAAAGACCCGCGCCAGTTTTATTACAACACCTACACGCTGACCCGCGCGCGTCAGCAGGAAACCGCTGAAGCCAATTTCAACTTTGTCGAGTCGCGCGGCCTTGCCGATATGTTGCCCGATGCTTTGCGCGACGTGGCGCTCAACGTCCTGGTCCCGCTGCGGCACGCTGCGTGGGGCGCAAATCAAAGCAACACGTTCATCTGCGGCTACGGCTATGGCACGACCTTGACGCAGGCGTGCATGTATCACGCTATGGATAACCTCGGCATTGCCCAGTATCTCTCGCGGCTGGGTCTGCTGCTGGGTGATATCGATGCGCTGAATGCGGGCAAAGAAGCTTGGCTCAACGGCGCCGCCTGGCAACCGTTGCGCCGGTATGTGGAGGACTGCCTGGTGCTGCGCGACCCCATCGAATTGTTCGTGGCCCAAAACCTCGCTTTGGATGGCCTGCTCTATCCGCTGGTCTATGAGTGCATCGTCGATCGGCATCTGTCGGCCAAGGGGGGCTCAGCGGTTGCCATGTTGTGCCAGTTCATGAACGACTGGTTTGATGAAACCCGCAAGTGGGTCGATGCGGTGCTCAAGACGGCAGCCTCCGAATCCGAGCACAACCGCGACACGCTGGCGCAATGGGCGCGCCACTGGATCGACCGGGCGATTGCCGCTGTGTCGCCGATCGTTGAACAGGCGCTCGGGGCCGACACCGGCAAGGTAGTCCAGGAGTACGTCGCGGCGCTCCATGCCCGTATCCAGAAAAACGGTATTCCGCTCTGAAAGACCGGCATGTCCACCGTATTGATTGCGCTGCAAGCCAACCAAGACCTGATTACGCTCAGCGGCAATATCGTCGAGGACGATGATTCATTCACTCTTAACTGGAACACTAATCCAAGGAGACCGAAATGGACGTCAAGGTGACAAAGAAAAAATTGAGCCTCAAGGATCGCTATAAGCTGTTGACCCGCGATCTGGGCTGGCAAACCACCTACCAGCCGATGGATAAGGTTTACCCGTATGTGACCTTCGAGGGCATCAAAATCCACGATTGGGAAAAATGGGAAGACCCTTTCCGGCTGACCGTGGACGCCTACTGGAAATATCAGGCCGAAAAAGAGCGCAAGCTCTACGCGATCATCGATGCCCACGCCCAGAATAACGGCCACCTCAACATCACCGACGCCAGCTATCTGACGGCGTTGAAGCTCTTCCTCCAGGCGATCAGTCCGGGGGAATATGCCGCCAGCAAGGGCTTTGCCCGCGCCGGACGGGAGTTTGGCGGCATCGGTACCCAGGTGGCTTGCCAGATGCAGGCGCTTGACGAAATTCGTCACGCCCAAACGCAGATCCACGCCATCTCCAACTACAACAAGTTCTACAACGGCTTCCATGCTTTTGCCGACCAGCGCGATCGCATCTGGTACAACACGGTGCCGCGCTCCTTCTTCGACGACGCGATGTCCGCCGGGCCGTTCGAGTTTCTGATTGCGATCAGTTTCTCGTTCGAGTATGTGCTGACCAATTTGCTGTTCGTGCCCTTCATGTCGGGGGCCGCCTACAACGGCGACATGTCCACCGTCACCTTCGGCTTCTCGGCGCAGTCCGACGAGGCGCGCCACATGACGCTGGGCCTGGAGTCGATCAAGTTCATCCTCGAACAAGATCCGGCCAATGTGCCCATCGTCCAGAAATGGATCGACAAGTGGTTCGCGCGCGGCATGCGGCTTCTCAGCTTGGTCGCCACGATGATGGACTACATGCTGCCCAAACGCGTCATGTCATGGCGCGAAGCATGGAACATCTACGGCGTGGAAAACGGCAGCGCCCTGTTTACCGATCTGGCGCGCTACGGCATTGGGCTGCCCAAGCATTGGGACGATGTCGAAAAGAGTATCGACCACATTTCGCATCAGGTTCAGATGGCCTTGTACCAATGGAGCTTTGGCACATCGTTCCACAGCTGGATTCCCTCGGATGAGGACATGGCATGGCTTTCCGCCAAGTACCCGGAGACTTTCGATAAATACTATCGTCCGCGTTGGGAAAACATCAAAAAGCTCAAGGCCGCGGGCACGCCTTATGCCAACTTTGGGTTGCCCAAGCTGTGTCAAGTCTGCCAACTGCCGTGCTTGTTTACCGAGCCGGACGATCCAACCTCCCACTGCCAGCGCGAAACCGAATACAAAGGCGAGAAATATCACTTCTGTTCCGACGGCTGTCAGCATGTCTTTGAGAATGAGCCGGAGAAGTATGTTCAAGCCTGGTTGCCAATGCCGGGACTTTTCCAGGAGCCGCTCAAGGGCGACATTGGCGCCTGGATGCAATGGGTCGGTCTGAACCCCGGAAAAGATACCGGCGACTACGATGGCTCCGAGGATCAACTCAATTTCGCAGCCTGGCGCACCCAAGCGACCCGCAACGAGTGAGCGGCTGACTATCACAAACCGGAGACAATTCCATGCCCGTAACTTCCACCAAACCCTATGTCGGCATTCCTCGTGACCACGTGACCAATTTCTGCGGCAAGCAGATCGTTTTTGTCTGCTGGGATCAGCACCTGTTGTTTGCCGCGCCCATGATGCTGGTCGTCGAGCCCACGATGCTTCTAAAGGAATTGTTCGATCAAGTCTGGAAACCGTTGCTCCAGGCCGACCCCGATTCGGCTGCGCTGAAGTGGGATCAAGGCCAATGGCTGAAAAGCAATCAGCCCTGGACGCCCAACCTGGAGGCCAGCATTGCCGCCAACGGCATTGGTCACAAGGAACAGCTTCGTCTCAAAACGCCGGGACTGGATACCCTATGGGCCGCGGTCTGAAGTCAACCAAGGCAGATGAGCAATACGCCGAGGCGGCCCCGAGTTATGCGTCTGCGCTTGCAAGAGCGAGGATGAAGCGTTGACAGGGGTACTTGGGGGGCGGCCATTGAGCCGCGAAATACTGACCCTGCGGCGAGAGTTGCGGGCAGATTGAGGTGCCGAGGCAGTCGATTCATGCCGAAGGCAAAATCGTGGTTGCCGAAGTGGTGAGGCGACGAAAAACCCTACGCGGTCGAATGTAGGATATTTGTATGCTTATCGAAGAAAACACTCTACCTCATTCGATCATTGAATCGGCAATGCTTGAAATCGCAGAAAAAATGAAAGGGGATGGCTTTCGTTATCTCAAAAGCAAAATGGAAATAATCAAAAGAACAAAGAATTTTGTATTTCGCCTAATGATGCAAAAAGATAGATGGAATCGCTCCGGTGGTCCTGTTGTTGGTTGGATACATTGCAGCGTTTCTGATGCGGCAGATGAAATTCATTTTTGGGGGAAAACACTAGCTCGCTCAAATAGCAAGGTAGATCAATTTGAGAATTTGCCGTTCTATCCAGAAAATGAATATCGCAAATCCATAGAAATCATTCTTAGCATTGTTCAAGGGCAACTTCTGCCTTTTTTCAGGCGTTTTGAAAATGATTTACAAGCATTGGTCAACGATATCACTGATGTTGGATTTTCACCTTTCAGTGGCCCGCAAGAATATGATGCCGCTTATAAAATACCTATCAAATTTTTGGAGAAATATGGCGATCACGAAAAAATGACAGCAGCATTTCAGAACTACTATGACAGGCATCAACTGAGCTTCGTCCGGCGTAACTTGAAAAATGCCATCGCCCTACTCAAAGAAGGCAAGGAAGTCGTCAGTAATGGAGAAAAAGATTACGCGGAATATGCTGTCAAAAATCACATTGAGTTGAGCTACGGGTAACAATACGCCTCCCAAGAAACTCGCGCCTAACTTGTTGATTTGTATGGGCGGCATCAGATGCAAGCGACTTTCTTTCGGAACGGTTTTCGGCACATCCGGGCTGATTACTTCGCTCTCAAGAAACTCGCGCCCAACTTGTTGATTTGTATAGGCAGCATCAGATGCAAGCGACTTTCTTTCGGAACGGTTTTCGGCACGCCCGGGCCGATTACTTCGCTAACATTGCATTCA
>JAISPJ010000008.1 GCA_031274995.1 Azoarcus sp. | reverse complement strand
TCAACCCCGCCTTCGGAATTGCCCGTTTGCAAATCTTCTGGCCATACTGGGCGACACACAAATCCCAAGGCGTTTCCTTGATCCGTCCTGCCCATTCAGGGTGTCCGGGTTCGGCAGGGGACACAAAAACCTCCACCTTGTGTTCGGGGTAAAAAACCACATACACGTCAGCAGGACGGTCGTAGCGGGGAAGTTCGAGGTCTTGGGCGTATTTTTCGGGATGGGTGCGCTCAAAATCTGAATCCTGCCATTCCACACGGAGCTTGATACCCGGATGCCATACGCGGGGCAATTTGAAACAGCACTCTTTGGCCCCGCCGCTTCCCAAGGGATCGACGATGCTGCCGCCAACGGGCTTCTTGTCGGTTCCGCTGATGTCGTAAAGGGTGTATCCCATGCCACGGTCGTGCAGGTAATTAACGCTATCGACCATCACACTGGCGAAGGGGGAATGGTGGGGAGTCTTTTGCGTGGCCGTTTCTGTGGCCTCTTGCGGCTGGCAGGCGGCAAGGGCAAGGCAGGCGAGCAAGGATGAAACGATGCGGGAGAGGGTCATGGGTTTCTCGATTCGGGGCTGTCGGGTTACGCGGCAGCAAGGCGATCCTTGCAGTAAGTCAAGCATTCACCTGAACTGGCATGACCGCCTGCCGCTTTGTCAGCTTGGGCGATCCAACGGCAGATCGTATAGTATCTGGCGGATGGGGATGTCGCAGCGAAATCTGGAAACTCGTCCAGTAATTGAGCAGTGAGGCTGTCCGGCAGGGTCGCCCGCTCGAAGGCGTCGAGTTGCGCTTCGGAGAGCGTGAGCAAGGGGCCTCCGGCAATTTCAGGGACGCCATTGCCCGTTCCGATAGTCCAATTACTTTCACGGTCGAGGTAACACCAAAAGGTGATGGGGCCGAACATCCACCTGCGTTGTTCCGGCATGAGAATGTCCGCGATTGTTGGAGCAATCCGCGTATCACCAAAGCGCAACAGATAAGTCTGATTGTCCGGTGGCAGAATGACTTGAGTGAAATGGATGAGGTGGGCGGTCAGTTGAGTGAGCATCAGCGGACTGCTCAGGACGCTGAACATCGGCTGCCCGTTACATTGCCTGATGAGGTATTCGACGACTTGAAGCAGCTCTCCTTGATCCGTTGGCAGTTCGATCAGAAAAGGGCATACGCTTTCTCTCGCGTCGCTGAGGTGGCCGATCAGGTTGAAGCCACCAGGGTTGCCCCTTGGCCAGGATTTCAGGAGTGGAATATCTGGTGCGAGTGAATGGTCGATGAGCACCGCCAGAGTATTACCTTCCGGGCTTGAAACTTTCAGGAAATAGGAAAAGCCCTCGGCGGTCTTATGTATTTTTTCGAGGGGGATTTTATCGATGCTCATGTCAGCCCTTCGCGGCAAATGCGCTGCCGGATTGTGCTGCCTTGAGCATACAAGGAACGCAGACGCCATTCGGGAAGGGAGCAACCTCCGGGAAACTTACACCACTCCCCGATGCGCTCGCCGGCCCCGTAAAAATCTTCATGGCGGCCTTGAGGTCTACCCTGCCCGGGGCATGGAGTTCGATATTGCCGCCTTCGATCTTCAGATACGCACCTCCTGCGGTAGCGAGAATCTTCTGCGAGGCGCTGACGGATAGGTCGGCTTCAGTGCTGGCGATGGTAACTTTCTTGTCGGCAGCGGCGGTGATCTGACCGCTTTGCGCTTGCAGGCTGATTTTGCCACTGGCGGCATGAAGGTGAAGGCCGGTTTCCTGATTCGGTTTGTTCGCCCGTATGCTCTTGCCATGCGCAAAGAGCACCAGACCATCTTTGACAGCAAGGGCCTGACTGCCTTGACTGACTAGGTCAATATCGTGTTCAGCGACGAGCACGGTGCTCTTGCCGCTGACGAGGATGTGGTTCTTCGGCGTCAGTTGAGCGATGCCGCCCGGGGCGCTGGTCCAGATACAGGGATCAGACCATGCGGGAACGGTGCCGGTGCCGCCCAGGGTGGCCTTGATATCGCCGCCGCTGTTCTGCTGCGCGGGGCCACGGCTGGCGGTGGCCTCACGGCTGTCGGGATGACTGCTACTGGCATTCGAGGACTGCTTGGGAAGATCGGCCATGAGGACCCCTTACGCTAGATGAATTTTTAGTATATCGAAGTATGTGCTTATTTAATGGAGTGCCGGATATTGGCGACGGGTTGATTTGGGGATGGGAAGTTCTGGGCTACCCGTGTTTCTTTAAGGTTGCCGTACCTTCGATGTTGAATTTGGCAGTTTCTTCGATTTTCCGCTCAATCACACGGGTTTGCATCGGACTATGGTCGACGCCAGCAGCAACGGTCTGGCCGATTTTGTTTCTTTCTTTTGCACTATTCATGAAGTTCTCTTGTGGATTGGTTACCACTTAATAAGTTGAACGATGTAAACATCAAAGGGGGCGAAATGCCCCACTTTGCTTCAACAGATTAAACCATTGGTTGTTTCTTATCAACCATAAGGTAACTTGCCATGGGACTCTTCTTCCACACTTCGTCCATGTGCAAAACGGACGACAAACAGGCTTTCGCCACTCGGTTACAACAGGCGTTGAAGCGAAGCCCGAAGAAGATCAAAACCGCTGCTGATCTGGCGGTGCAGTTCACTTTGCGTCACCCGGATGCGCCGATTACGACGCAATCCGCCCACAAGTGGTTGTCGGGGCAAAGCCGCCCGACAGCGGACAAGCTCAAGACGCTGGCCGTGTGGCTAAACGTGTCGCCGACTTGGTTGCTGTATGGCGAGACGGATTTGTCCAAGACGGCAACGCGGCGAGAGGCGAAGCTGGTCACTCCGACATCCGAAGAACTGCGGCTCATTGAGCAGTTCCGTTCCCTGCCTGAAGCCAGACAGGGCCTGATTCAGGAAATCATCGAGATGTGTCTGCTTGACGCCGAGGTGTGGCAGAGCCGGTAAGCCGGTTCAATTTTTTCTGGTTCCCTTGGTACAAGAAACAGGGAAGGAATTTCCCTTCCATTTTTCCCAAGGAGAATCTATGAGTCACGCTGTTCTTAGTTTTCTGCTCACCGTCTTGATCGAGGCGGTCAACGCAATTGCCGCTTATCTGAAGCACCGCCTGTTCCGTCATCTGGGCAGGCCGGATGACGCGCTTTGGGAAAACCATCCCGAGTTTGTCTAAGCACTCATTCTGTTCGCCCTTCGCCCTGAGTACCTCGGGGGTGGCGGCGTTCGCCTATTCATGGAGTTCAATCATGCACGCAGTTCAAAGCATGGCCTATGCCGGGGAGGTTCCTTGGCATGGGCTGGGCAATCCGCTTGCCCGCAATCAATCTATCGACACTTGGGCTCACCAAGCGGGGATGGATTGGACGATCAACGAAACTGAAGTCTGCTTCATCGCTGGCAGTGAGCGACGCAGCATCAAAGCCTTCCCCAGCCAGAAAGTGCTCTACCGCTCTGACAACAAGTTACCGCTGTCTGTAGTGAGTGAGCGTTATCACACGGTTCAGCCTCGGGAGATTCTGGAGTTCTATCGAGACCTGACGGAGCTTGGCGGCTTTGAGCTTGAAACGGCTGGCGTTCTGAAGGAAGGCCGGAAATTCTGGGCGCTGGCTAAGACAGGGCAGGCCGCCAACATCAAAGGCAATGACTTGGTACAGGGCTATCTGTTGTTGGCGACTGCCTGTGATGGCACGCTGGCGACGACAGCGCAGTTCACCAGCATTCGCGTCGTTTGTGCCAACACGCTGCATGTTGCGCTCAAGGATGGCAGTAGCGCTGTAAAGGTGCCGCACAGTACGCAGTTCGACGCTCAAGCCGTGAAGAAGCAACTCGGCATTGCGATTTCGTCATGGGATACGTTTATGGCCCAAGTGAAAGCGCTGGCCGACTGCAAGGTGAGCGATGCGCAAGCCAAAGCGTTCTTGTGCAGCATCGTGGGCGTTCCGGCCATTCAATCTCAACCGCTACCACTCCCTGTCACGGGGGAACGAACCATCAAGGCCATCCACGAGCTTTATGCAGGTGATGGCAAGGGTTCCAATCTGCTGTCGGCCAAGGGCACGGCATGGGGGCTGGTGAACAGTGTAACGGAGTTTGTTGACCATCATCGCCGCGCCCGAAGTGCGGATCATCGTCTGGATGCGGCTTGGTTCGGGCAAGGCGCGGCCATCAAGGAAAAAGCATGGGAGGAAGCGCTCAGTCTCGTGGCT
This sequence comes from Azoarcus sp., assembly GCA_031274995.1. GTDB lineage: Bacteria > Pseudomonadota > Gammaproteobacteria > Burkholderiales > Rhodocyclaceae > WRNU01. Next base: position 506 of record JAISPJ010000008.1, on the reverse strand, counting down.
TGACGCTGCAAAAAAGTTTTCTCTCTTCATCAACGTAACAGCCCGGTCGGACTTCGGTTCGCCGGGCTTTTTCATTTTCAGGAGTTCAATATGAGTGCAACATTACAGGTCGCTCGATTCAACAAGCCTCGATCGGCGCTTCGTCTGATTGATACCCGTTGTATCGAGCAGACAGAGTGGCTGGAGGTTCGCAAGACAGGTATAGGCGGTTCTGACGCTGCCGCTGCCGTGGGGCTGAATCCCTACAAGAGCCCGTTGGAACTCTGGCTGGAAAAAACAAGCCGGGATACCGCCTTGGAAAAACCCAATCCGGAGGACATGGCGGAACCAATCTACTGGGGGACGCTGCTGGAGCCCTTCGTGGCGGCAGCTTATACCCGGCAAACCGGCAATCGGGTTCGCAAGGTGAATGCGGTGCTTCAGCATCCGGCGGTGCCCTTCATGATTGCCAACTTGGATCGTGAAGTCGTCGGCGTTCCCGATGTTCATATTCTGGAATGCAAGAC
>JAISPJ010000039.1 GCA_031274995.1 Azoarcus sp. | reverse complement strand
CCTGCGCCGCTTTCGGTACATGCAGAGGTTAGTTCTGAAATCACTTGGTATTTAAAGGAAGCGGTTAAAAAGAGTAAAGGAAAATGCAAAGTATATCCGGCGCCCTTTGATGTGCGGCTTCCCAAAAACGGCGAAACAGCAGACGAGAAGATTTTCACCGTCGTGCAGCCAGATATAAGCGTGGTATGCGACCTGTCGAAAATTGATAAACGGGGATGCTGTGGAGCGCCTGATATGATTGTAGAAGTCTTTTCACCTTCAACAGGCAAAAGGGATTTAAACGAAAAATTTTCCTTGTATGAAGAAGCAGGCGTAAAAGAGTATTGGTTGGTTTACCCTGAAGCAAAGGCTGTACTTGTTTTTCTGCGGCAGGACGACGGTAAATACAACGACGGTACCATTTACGAAGAAAATACCAAAATACCCATACACATTTTTGATAACCATACCATAAATTGGGAAGATATTTTCGAAAATTAGAAACTCATCAATCAAAAAATATTCTTTGTACATATAATTATATGTATCTTTGCGCCCTAAATTTTTAATCATTATGAAATTCAAAATCATTGTAACACTGGCATGTATCACCTTTTGCACCGCATCGGTTCATTGCCAGAAATTGAAAAACGAGGTTGATTCTTTGAGCTATGCGTTTGGGATCATGTTTGGTCAAAACATTCAATCAGGTGGTTTTCAAGCCATCAATGCCGACATTTTTGCTCAATCCATTCAGAAGGTACTTCGCAACGAAGCGTTGGACATGATCGAAAGCGAGACGTAGCGCTCGGCTTGTTCGAACAAGCGCTCTCGCAGCAGTGCGGCAAATCGGTCTTCCAGGCGCTGCCGCTGCATATCGGCCCAGCCGTCGCCCACTTGCAGTTGCTTGCGATGCCGGTCTATCGCGGCGACCAATTCGTCGATTCCCTTGCCTCGGGTCGCTTCCGTCTTGATGATTTCCGGAGTGAGCGCCCCCTCTTTCAGCGTGCGCATTTGCAGCATCGCCTCAAGGTCCCGCGTTACCAGATCGGCGCCCGGAAGATCGGCCTTGTTGACAACGAAAACGGAGGCGATCTCGAGAATGCCAGCCTTGATGGACTGGATGTCGTCGCCCAGGCCAGGCACCTGCACCACGAGCGTGGTATGCGCCAAGCGAATGATGTCCAACTCATCCTGGCCCACACCAACCGTTTCGACGATGACGACCGCTTTGCCCATGGCATCCATCACGTCCACGACATCGCCTGTGGAGCGTGACAAACCGCCCATGTGACCGCGTGTAGCCAAGCTGCGCACGAACACTCCGGCATCGGTGTCGTGCGGTTGCATGCGTACCCGATCGCCCAGGATGGCGCCGCCGGAAAATGGGCTCGAGGGATCGACGGCGACGACGCCGACGGTCTGGCCGCGTTTACGGAAAGCACTGATCAGCTCGTTGGTCAGGCACGACTTGCCCGCTCCGGGTGAGCCCGTGATGCCGATCACGTGAGCCCGCCCTGTGTGCGGGTAAAGCTGGCGCAGTATCTGCCTCGCTTGCGCCATCTCGTCGTCCAAATCCCTCATCAGGCGCGCCGCTGGACCGACCTCCCCCTGCAAAATCGCAGCAATGCTCACGGCGCTACACCTTCACGCCATGGTAGGACAGGCGTCCAAGGGGCTAGGGCCTGGGCGCTACCCGCAGCGACCACCACGCGGTCGGTGGTGGTCGATCCGCTGATGGTGTAGGGGCCGGGGCCGGAGAGGGTCCACGTATTACCCGCGAAAGTTGCGCCCGCAGCCGGTGTAACGGTGAGAGCCGCCTGCGCCAGACCGGGCAACAGCAAAGCACCAGTTACGGCCACAAGGCCATGCCGAAAACGAGAGAAAGAGGGGGAGAAAAACCGCCCAACAAGAGAAGAAGGCGGGCGACGCAGCCGCGTCAGAGAAAAGGAGGGAGAAAAGAAATTACATCTTGTTACAGAGGGGGGGTAAATGTAGCTATTTAGTAGCAAATTTTTAAAAAGCATGATTAAGGTTTCCTTTTATAAAAGATAAGTACCAACGGCAAAGATGCCGTAGGCAGTATATAGGGCATGACCCAATTTGACGCCAATGGTTACGATTTTTTTGTGTCCCCGTGCGCAGGCGCAGGCCGGTGTGAAGCGGCGGCGCAACAAGCGGGAGCGAGCCTGGCGACACAAGAGCTTCATGGATGAGTGTCATCACAAACAGGGCGTTTCGGCAGGTTGCTGCTGATGCGCCTTCGCGGGAAGGGCGCGGGGGAAAAGCCTGAATGCGGCTTACAAAATTTAGATGCGATTTCCCTGTGAGCCGCAGCGGAGAACTATTGTTTTGGGTCTTAGGAAGCAAACGCGACTAAAGCGGATATTCCCTGAGCAATCGTAACAAGACCACATACAGATTGTCATGGCGATGATTGAACCTGAACTCACACTCCTTGAGATGCAGAGCAAAGGTATGCTTGGCAACGCCATTGAACTGTGCCAGTCGTCGCTTTGCAAAGCTCCAGAAAGACTCGATGCCATTGACGTGTTGGGAACCCCTGACGAACTCATTGTTGCCATGATTGACACGAAAGTGCCGATCAATGCCAATGTCCACCAAACCATCGTAGCCACGCCAACCGTCGGTGTGCATTACGCTGGCAGGATCAACCTTGCCTCGAATGATGCCTTGCAAAGTCTTTTTGGAGGCATCCGGGACGATCTCGGTATAGATGTGCTCACCGCGCTTGAGCAACCCAAAGACGATGGTCTTGCCGCCAGCGCCACGTCCACGCTTGCCACGCACCCGATGAGGGCCGAAATAAGATTCATCGGCTTCAAGCTCCCCGGCAAAAGGCGAGACGTGAGCGCACCATTGAGCCATACGCTCACGAATGCGCAGATAGATGGAGTTGATGGAACGCACCGAGATGCCGGTCAGTGCGGCACACTCAGTGGCAGTCAGATCAAGTGCGAAGTGGCGGACAATCTGGCGAAATTTGGCTTCGCTGATTTTTGAACGATGAAAGTAGCGATTTTTATCAGCCATGACAAGAAGTTAGCATCTAAGTTGTAGATGTTTGCTTCCTAAGACCCTCTTCAATTACGCCTACGTCCTGCTGATACAAGGCGCGTACCGCATCGCCTGCCGGCTCGGCTGGGTCAGTCCGTGGCAGGAGACAGTAGAAACGGCCCCGGTTTCACGTGAAACTGTCGTTACCACCACCTGAAAACTCCCCGCGCCGGGATAAACTCCCCCTTCGCCCACGCCCGCGCTTTCATGCCCGCCATCACCGACTACCCGGCCTTCGTGGCCGCCATTGTGCTGTTCCTCGCCATTCCGGGGCCGGGCAATCTGGCGATTTTGTCGAGCACGGCGCAGGGGCGGGTGCGCGGCGGGCTGGCGGCGACGCTGGGCATCGTGGCGGGCGATCAGATTTTGCTGTGGTGCGCGGTGGCCGGCGTGGCGGCGGTGCTGCGGGCCTACCCGGCGGCGTTTGCCGCCGTGCAGTGGCTGGGCGCGGCCTACCTGGCCTGGCTGGGCCTGCGCATGCTGCTGGCCAAACCGGGGCGCAGCGTATTGCGGTTGCAGCCGCATCATTTTTTCCACCAGTCGTTCCTGATTACCTTGCTCAATCCCAAGGCGATCGTGTTTTACATGGCCTTCTTCCCGCTGTTCATCGACCCGGCCAAGCAGCCGGGCGCGGGCACCTTTGCCGTCATGGCGCTGACCATCGCCGCGCTGACCTTGGCGTACGGGCTGGCCGCCACGCTGCTGGCGCACCACCTGGCCGAGCGGGTGCGGGCCAGCGCCCGGCTGTCGGCCGCGCTGACCCGGCTGGTCGGGGTGTGCTTGCTGGGCTTCGGGTTGCGGCT
>JAISPJ010000029.1 GCA_031274995.1 Azoarcus sp. | reverse complement strand
TCTTTCCGGGGAAGTCCGGCAGCGTCCGCTAACAGCCGGACTCTTTTGGTCCATTTTGGACGGGCTGTTTGAAAACCCAATCCGGGTAGCGCGAATGACGGATTTCTTCCGTCTTTTCTGTCTTGTGAGCAGGCATCGAGACAACATCAGGCTCCATCAAAGAAGCAAATATGTCGCTCACCGACACAGCCGTTCGGCTTGCCAAAACCACAGACAAGCCACGAACCCTCTTTGATGAAAACGCTACTCGATATTCTGTACCTGCTCCCGAATCTGCTCGATCTGCACTTTCATCTCCATTGCTATGCCGGTGATGTCGCGGGCCGGGGATTTTGAGGCGAGGGTGTTGGCTTCGCGGTTGAGTTCCTGCATGAGGAAGTCGAGCCGTTTGCCCACCGCGCCGCCGGTGGCAAGGATGCGCTCAACTTCATCGAGATGGGCCGAGAGGCGGGTAAGTTCTTCGGCAACGTCGATGCGGGCAGCGTAAAGGACGGCTTCCTGGGCGATGCGCTCTTCGTCGGCTGTGGCGAGCACTTCTTGCAGGCGACGGGTAAGCCGGTCGCGGTATTCTTCGACGATGGCCGGTATCCGGGGAGCGGCGGCGGCGGTGAGTTCGCGCATTCTGGCAATTCGCTCCAGGATCATCGCCGCCAGTTTCTCGCCTTCGCGCCGACGCGTGGCCAAGAGTTCGTCCAGCACGGCGCCGGCAAGCCCGTTGATGGCGGGCTGCAGTTGTTCAAATCCCGGGCTGTCGTCGGCGAGTATGCCCGGCCAGTGCAGCAATTCGGATACAGACAACGGGCGGGCGCCTGGAAACTGTTCCAGCACGGCAGTTTCAGTGGCCGCCAGGCGGGCAAGCTGGGCGGTGTTGGGTGTGAATGCGCGTGGCGCCCCGGTTTGCGTTTGCAGATTGAGCCGGCATTCGACTTTGCCGCGCGTGATCCGGGCAGAAATCAGCTCGCGCAGAGCCGGTTCGGCGGCACGGAGATCGTCTGCAATGCGAAAACTCAAGTCAAGATAGCGTGAGTTGACGCTACGTAGCTCAAGATGGATGCTTACATCATTTTGTTCCTGGCTCGACATTGCGAAGCCGGTCATGCTGTAAATCATGGAGAGAACCCCAAAGAGATGCCGGGAACCGGCTGCAATCAGCTAAACTGCCGAATCTGTTCAACCATTTTTACACAAGTCCGACCTTGGCGTTCACAAGATGCCGTCTCAAGCAAACTGTGCTCTTCCCGCTGGATTTCAACTCGACCGGTACCGGATCGAGCGTCAGCTATCGCTCGGCGGCTTTTCTATCGTGTACCTGGCTTACGATACCGACGGCACGCCGGTAGCGATCAAGGAATATTTACCCAATTCGCTGGCCTTGCGCAAATCGGGCGAGATCGAGCCACAGGTGCCGGATGACAACCTCCCGGCTTTCCGTTACGGGATGAAGTGCTTTTTCGAGGAAGGCCGCTCGCTTGCCCGGTTGATGCACCCGAACGTGGTCAGGGTGTTGAATTTTTTTCGTGCCAACAACACCGTCTACATGGTGATGCAGTTCGAGCGGGGGCGTACCCTGCACGAGTATATCCTGCGTCATCGCGGTCAGGTGTCCGAACGGTTTATCCGTAGCGTATTCATTCGCATGCTCAACGGGTTGCGCGAGGTGCATACTCACAAGTTGCTGCATCTCGATATCAAGCCCTCAAATATTTATCTGCGTGCCGACGGTACGCCGGTTTTGCTTGATTTCGGCGCGGCGCGGCAAACGCTGGCACAGGAACAGGCGATGCTCAAGCCAATGTATACACCCGGTTTCGCTTCGCCCGAGCATTATGCCGACCGTGAGCGGCTTGGGCCGTGGAGCGATATTTATAGTGTGGGGGCAAGCATGTATGCATGCGTCGCCGGCACCGCCCCCCCGCGCTCGGATGAACGGGTCAAGAAAGATATATACACTTCATTGGCAAAGACTTTTTCCGGGAAGTACTCCGCCGAGCTTCTTGAATTGGTCGATTGGTGCCTGAAGCTCGATCCGCTGGAACGTCCACAAAGTGTTTACACCTTGCAGAAGGTACTAAGCCAAAAACCGCCACGCACGGAATCCGCGCCAAATAGCCGGATTGGCAACTTGTTGTCGAAAATCAAGTCGTCTATCGGCAAAGGCTGAGGAAAACTACCGTGAAATTCACCATTTTCCAGGAAAGCCGTATCGGCAAGCGCAAGACCAACCAGGATCGCATAGCGCATTGCTATTCACGTGATTCGCTGCTGATGGTTCTGGCCGACGGCATGGGCGGGCATTTACATGGCGAGATCGCCGCGCATATCGCCGTGCAATACCTGACGCATGTTTTCCAGCGTGAGGCGCAGCCCACGCTGCCGGATCCGGGGATGTTCCTGTCGCGTGAAATTACGATGGCCCACCACGCCATTCTCGACTACTCCATCGAAAAGGGATTGCGCGAAGCGCCACGCACTACGATCGTGGCTTGCATCGTCCAGGATGGTTTTGCCAATTGGGCGCACGCGGGTGATTCACGCATGTACCTGCTACGCAACGGCCGTATCCATATCCAGACACACGACCACTCAAGGGTGCAATTGATGGTGGATCAAGGATTGCTCGACGTGCGCAGCGCCGCTGTTCATCCGAACCGGAACCGCGTTTACTCCTGCCTGGGCGGAACCCATGTGCCGCAAATCGAGTTTTCACGCCGCACGCCTCTGCAATCCGGGGATATCCTGGCGCTTTGTACGGATGGCGTCTGGGGGCCGCTGGGCAACGAAGGCATGTTACGTGGCATGTCCAAGGAAAATCCCATGATTTCGGTACCCAGCCTGCTTTCCGAAGCCGAGTCGCTCGCCGGTGACCGCTGCGATAACTTGTCGTTGATCGCGATGGTCTGGCGTGAAGGCGAGGACGACAGCATCGACTTTGCCGACGCGGTATCGACGCAAACCATGGCCATAAGCGGATTTACGACCCGGATAGATTCGTTCCAGCGTGTACGCCCCACGGCGAAGGAAATGGATCTCTCCGATGATGACATCGAGCAGGCTATCCAGGAAATCAATTCCGCAATCCAGAAATTCAGCAAATGAACGCACTAAAAGCTCTCCGGCGTTCCGGTTCGCGCACGCCGGATGAACTTCGCCCCATCCGCTTTACGCGCGGATACACCCGTCACGCCGAGGGGTCTGTTCTGGTTGAATTTGGTGATACCAAAGTACTCGTCACCGCCAGTATCGAAAATGGCGTTCCCGGATTTCTCAAGGGCCGCGGGCAGGGCTGGCTTACCGCCGAATACGGCATGTTGCCCAGAGCCACCCATACGCGCGGCGCACGTGAAGCCGCCAAGGGCAAACAAAGCGGGCGCACCCAGGAAATCCAGCGACTGATCGGGCGAAGCATGCGCGCGGTCGTCGATCTCGTTGCGCTTGGCGAGCGCCAGGTCATCGTCGACTGCGATGTACTCCAGGCTGACGGCGGAACCCGCACCGCGTCTATCTCCGGCGCTTGTGTTGCGGTACACGACGCGCTCGCCCGGCTGATGGCCAATGGGCAACTCGCCACCCATCCTCAACACAAACTGATCGCGGCTGTATCGGTCGGCATCGTCCAGGGCGTGCCTGTGCTCGATCTCGATTACACCGAAGATTCCAACTGCGATACCGACATGAATGTGGTGATGACAACCTCCGGCGGTATCATCGAAGTACAGGGAACCGCCGAGGGACAGGCGTTCTCGCGACCCGAACTCGGCATCCTCCTCGATCTGGCCGCACGCGGCATCAGCCAGATCATCGCCTGCCAGCGCGCTGCGCTCGCCTTACCTCTGCCATGAGTCAAAAACTGGTGCTGGCGAGCAATAACGCCAAGAAAACCTTCGAGATGCAGACCCTGCTCGCGCCGCTTGGGCTGGAAATCATCCCGCAGGCCCGGCTTGGCGTGGATGAAGCCGAAGAACCCCATTTCACCTTCATCGAAAACGCGCTTGCCAAGGCGCGCCATGCCGCCGCTGCCACCGGCCTGCCGGCCATCGCGGACGACTCCGGCCTGTGCGTCGCGGCGCTTGGCGGGGCCCCCGGAGTGCATTCGGCGCGTTTCGCCGGAGAACCCAAATCCGACGAACGCAACAATCAGTTCTTGCTTGAGCGGTTGTCGGACGTGCCTGAAAGCAAGCGAAATGCTTGGTACTACTGCTGCCTCGTCCTCGTCCGTCATGGCGACGATCCCTGCCCGGTGATTGCCGATGGGCAATGGCATGGCCTCATCCTCGATACCCCGCGCGGCGAGGGCGGGTTCGGTTACGATCCGCTTTTCTGGCTGCCGGAACTGGAGAAGAGCGCAGCCGAACTCGATCCCGCACATAAAAACGCGCTCAGCCATCGTGGGACCGCAATGCGCCAGTTGCTTGAACGCTTGCAGAAACAACCTTTATCCAAAGAGTCCGGGCAACCCTGAATGTCTACTACTTCCAGCCTCAAGATCTATTTCCGCCTGCTCAGCCACGTGCGCCCTTACCTGGGGCTGTTTTTCATCAGTATTGCCGGTTTCATCGTCTTCGCTTCCGGCCAGCCGATGTTGGCCGGGGTGCTCAAGTATTTCGTCGATGGCCTTGTCGACCCGGACAAGGTCGTCCTGCACGGCATACCGCTCCTGGACGGCCTCGTCCTGATGCAGGCGGTTCCTTTGATGATCGTGGGCATTGCTTTCCTGCAGGGGGTAGGTTCTTTCTTCGGCAACTATTTTCTGGCCAGGGTTTCATTCGGGCTCGTGCATGATCTGCGGCTGGCTCTGTTCAACAAACTGTTGCTGTTACCAAATGTTTGGTTCGATAACCACAACTCCGGCCATTTGATCTCACGTATCATTTATGACGTAACGATGGTCACGGGCGCGGCAACCGACGCAATCAAGGTCGTCATTCGCGAAGGGCTGACCATCATTTTTCTCTTCAGCTTCCTGCTGTGGATGAACTGGAAGCTGACCTTGGTGATGGTGGCAATCTTGCCGCTGATCGGCCTGCTGGTCGGCAAAATCAGCCGAAAGTTCCGCAAACAGGCCCGCAAGATACGGGCATCGATGGGAGACGTCACCCACGTTGCTTCCGAGACCATTCACGGCTATCGGGTAGTACGCGGTTTTGGAGGGGAAGAATACGAATCGACGCGATTCCGCCAAGCCAGCAGCGACAACACGAAAAAGCAGCTGAATATGACAAAGACGGTGGAAACCTTCACACCGCTCCTGCAACTAATCATTCATGCGGCAATGGCCGGAGTGTTGTTCCTGGTGTTGTGGCTGCGCGGCGATTCGACCGCGGGCGAACTCGTAGCCTATATCACCGCGGCGGGATTGCTGCCCAAGCCGATCCGCCAGTTGTCGGAAACCAACTCGACCATCCAGAGAGGCGTTGCCGGAGCCGAGAGCATTTTCGATCAACTCGATGAAACACCTGAGTGCGATACCGGAACCATCGAGCGTGACCGGGTGGAAGGCCGCATCACCGTACATGATCTCGTCTTCAATTATCCCGGCCACGAGCAAAAGGTGCTCAACGGCCTGAGCTTTGAAATCGCGCCCGGCCAGATGGTGGCGCTGGTTGGCCGATCCGGCAGCGGGAAAACAACGCTTGCCAGCTTGATTCCGCGCTTCTACTCGCACGAGCAGGGAAAAATACTGATCGACGACATTGATATTACCGATTTCACCCTGCGCAACCTGCGCCGCCATATCGCTCTTGTCTCTCAACAAGTGACGCTTTTCAACGGTACCGTGACTGAAAACATCGCCTATGGGGAACTTGCCGGCGCTTCGAGAGAAGAGGTGGAACGTGTTGCCGAAGCCGCCAACGCGCGTGAATTCATCGACAAATTACCACAAGGGTTCGACACCTTGATTGGCGAAAACGGTGTCACGCTCTCCGGCGGCCAACGTCAGCGACTGGCTATTGCCAGGGCATTGCTCAAAAACGCGCCTGTCCTGATTCTCGATGAAGCAACCTCGTCGCTCGACAGCGAGTCTGAACGGCACATCCAGAACGCGCTCGAACGCGCTACCCGTGGCCGTACCACTTTGGTCATCGCCCACAGGTTATCGACGATCGAGCGGGCCGATCTGATTCTGGTGATGAATCGCGGCCGTATCGTTGAACGCGGCACCCATGTCGAATTGCTTGCCATGAACGGACGTTACGCGAAACTGCACGCAATGCAGTTCGGAAATGGGAAAGCCGGGGAAAACGAATAATCCTTTGAGTTACCCCGCCATAATGGCGGAGATCGCGCCCGATGCGTGTTCAGGCAAGCATCAACCCTGTTCTCCGCCAAGCGCCTTGATCAAAGCCGGCAGCAAATGCGCAAGTTCGCCGGTCATCAAAGCAAATTCTGCATCGAACATGGCTTCATCGTCTTCTCCGCCACCGAGCTCTTCCCGCACGCCATTGAGAAAATCAAGACGCTTGATCTCAAGTTTCTCAGTCAATACGAAACTCACGCGATCATTGAACGTCAGGGCCAGACGTGTAGGCGCCTTCCCGGTAGTAAGGTGATTCTTGATTTCACTGCCGTCGAGCGGATGGCAGGTATAGCGTACTGTGGCCTTTTCTTCACCGACCGAGCGCAATTCGCAATCCTGATCGACGGTGAAACTTGCAGGTGCTCCGCCAACCAGCCAGTCGGCCATTGCCGATCCGGGTGAGCGGACCGTGCGCAACAACACAAGCGGAAAATGATCGATCGTCTTGCGCAGGCATTCGATCACTTCCTCGGCCCGTGCCGTGCTTGGCGTGTCAATCCCGAGCCATCCATTGACCGGATCAATCCACACCCGAATACGGTGGCGCCGGGTGAAGGCACGCGGCAGAAACTCCTGGGTGACCTGTTCCCGCAGCTCTTTCATCTTGCCACGTCCTGGTCTGTACCCCTGTTTTCCGGCAAGCACCGCCGCACGATCCTCTGCTTCCTGCCGCACCACAGAGGCCGGCAGCAAGCGTGATTCCACGCCAAAAGCCATCAGCCATTGTCCGCCGGCCGCATGTAAAAGGGCGGCGTCGTTACGAGGCGGCACCCAACCATGCGATTCTATGTTCTGGCTACCGCAAGGTTGGAGCGGACGTGCGTTCAGACACGCTTCAAGCGATGCGGACGTTATTTTCCATCCTGCCGGAAGACGGTAGATCTGGAGATTCTTGAACCACATAAGGATGTCCGCATAAGTGATGGGAATGTGACAGTGTAGCGATTTTACAGACTTGATACCTTCATTGATACTCGTATTTGACGCTGATTCACTCCCCGTCTTTCGGGCATCCCTTCTCCGGATTGCTTTTTTATATGGCTTAAATAAATAAAAGAAAAATATGTATACTTGGAGCTTCCTTTTGTGGATAAGCCATATATCCGCTGTCGTTCCAGCTTTTTGAAATGTTTATAAACCTGTTGATAAGTCCCCTTGGGCAATGTGTGGAAAATTTCGGTTTTTTTTGATTTTTTTTGAAGAGACGTGTTGTCCACATAGATTCACTCGTTTGTTCGCCCATTTGTTCAGGTAAAACCCATGTCCGTATCCAGCAACCAAGTGAAATGGGAAATCTTCTGCCGGGTTGTGGATAACTATGGGGATATAGGCGTGTGCTGCCGGTTGGCGCACGCGCTGGCCGCCGAGCACGGGGTCAGTGTCCGGCTTTGGGCCGACGATTGGAAGGCGCTTTCCAGATTGTGCCAAAGGGCTGTTCATGACGGGATTATTGTCTCTGGAATTGAACTGCGGCGCTGGACAGATCCTTTTCCGGCAGAAGAGCCTGCCGACGTGGTGATAGAAGCGTTCGGATGCGCTCTGCCGAAAGCGCACGAACAAGCGATGGCGGCGAAGGAAAAGCCGCCAATATGGATCAATCTTGAATATCTGTCCGCAGAAGACTGGGTATACGGATGCCATGCACGATCTTCACCTCACCCTGGGCTGCCTCTCACGAAGACTTTCTTTTTTCCGGGATTCATGGAGGGCGTGGGTGGCCTGATTCTGGAGAAAGGGCTTCTGGATCGGCGGGACCGGATGTTGAAGGCGCAAAGCCGCGGCAATTGGCTACGCGCGTTCATGCAGGAATCGCCCCATAAAGATACTTTGGTGGTATCGCTTTTTGGCTATGAACCTTTCGGGCTTGCAGGGCTGCTACGTTGTTGGGAAGAAGGTAAGCGCCCTGTTTTGCTGCTGGTACCCGAAGGGCGCTCACTGGCTTGGGTAGAAACGGCGCTTGGCGCAAGCCTGCCCGTCGGCGAAGAAATGCGGCGCGGCGCGTTGCGTGTCGTTGCCTTGCCGTTTACGGATCAGGACGGTTTCGACGAGTTGTTGTGGCGTTGTGACCTCAATCTGGTGCGAGGCGAAGATTCCTTTGTGCGGGCGCAATGGGCGGCACGGCCCTTCGTGTGGAATATCTACCAACAAAAAAATGATGCGCATTTCGTCAAACTCGAAGCCTTCCTTGCGCGGTATTGCGCAGGTTTGTGCCCCGATGCCACCGAGGCGATGACTGCGTTCTGGCGGGCCTGGAACGGACGCGGCGATACGGTGAAAGCATGGGCCGCTTTTGCGCGTGTCCTGCCCGAGCTGGAAAAACATGCGCGCAGATGGTGCGATACCCTGGCTGCGCGGCCAAGCCTCGTAACAACACTATGGCGGTTTGTCGACACATCCTTGAAGAAACTCGATAAAATCCCGCCTCTTTAAAATTTTGATGGATGGGGCAAGGGCAATCCGCCCGGCCAAGGACCACACAACATGAAAACCGCGCAAGAACTTCGCTCCGGCAACGTCATCATGGTTGGCAATGATCCGCTGATCGTGCAGAAAGCCGAATACAACAAATCCGGGCGCAACGCTGCCGTCGTGAAGATGAAGTTCAAGAACCTGCTCACCGGCACGCCCGTGGAATCGGTGTACAAGGCCGATGACAAATTCGAGATTGTCATCCTCGACCGCAAAGACGTGAGCTATTCTTATTTTGCTGACCCGATGTATGTGTTCATGGATGGCGAATATAACCAGTACGAGGTTGAAGCGGAGAACATGACCGACGCCCTCAAGTACCTCGAAGACGGGCTGCCCTGTGAAGTAGTGTTCTACAACGGCAAGGCCCTTTCGGTCGAACTGCCCAACAGCGTCGTGCGCGAAGTCACCTACACCGAGCCTGCGGTCAAGGGCGACACTTCCGGCAAGGTCATGAAACCGGCGCGGATCGGCACCGGGTTTGAATTGCAGGTTCCTGCCTTCGTTGAGATCGGCGACAAAATCGAAATCGACACCCGCACCGACGAGTATCGCAACCGCGTGAAGTAAGTCTGCGGTAAGCTGGCAGACCCGCGTTTCTCCGGGAGCCGAAAGGCTCCCGTTTCATTTCCGCCCGCCATGCCCGACAACGACTCCCGCGCTGCCCGTATCTGCATTCACGGCGCATGTCAGAACAACTTGCGCAACTTGTCGTTGGACTTGCCCCTGAATCGCCTTCTGGTCGTAACCGGCGTATCCGGTTCCGGGAAATCCTCGCTGGTGTTCGACACCCTTTACGCCGAAGGGCAACGCCGGTACGTCGAGACCTTTTCGCCCTATGCGCGGCAATTCCTGGAGCGCATGGACAAACCCCGCGTCGAACGCATCGAAGGCGTACCGCCCGCCATTGCCATCGACCAGGCCGGGCAGGTGCGCACCTCACGCTCCACCGTGGGGACCATGACCGAGCTGACCGACTATTTCAAGTTGCTCTATGCCCGTGCCGCCCGCCTGCATTGCCGGGGTTGCGGCGAGCCGGTACGGTGCGGCACCCCGGCGGGCATCGCTGCCGATCTTGCCGAACGCGCTGCCGACGACTCCCGGATAGCGGTCTGCTTTCCCCTGACCGTACCGGGAAACTTCACTACCGAAGAAGTGACGGCGTTGCTCGCCGCCCAGGGCTACACCCGTGTCCACATGCGTCAGACGGGTGCGGACGGGGTGGATGTTCTGCAAGTGGTGCAGGATCGTTTCCGGTGGGGCAGCGTCGCCGCCACCGATCCGGGCCGCGTTGCCGAGGCGCTGGAAGCCGCCCTGCAACGCGGGCAAGGCAGCCTTACCGTTTTCATCGGAGAAGGTGACAGCAGCCAATCGAGGCCGTATTCCACCGGGTTGCGCTGCGTCCGGTGCAACATCGGCTATAGCGACCCGACACCGGGGCTTTTCTCGTTCAATTCCCCGATCGGCGCGTGTGAAACCTGTCGGGGTTTCGGACGGGTGATCGGGGTGGACTTTGGCCTCGTCATACCGGATGAATCGAAGACCCTGGCCGGAGGCGCGATTCGTCCGTGGCAGACACAGAGTTTCCGCGAATGCCAGGATGACCTCCTGCGCATGGCCCCGCAGCATGGCGTGGATGTTCACACCCCTTTCTGTGATCTGCCATCCGAACATCGCCGCTGGGTGCTCGAAGGCGACGAAAAATGGAAAAACTGGGCTTCTTCCTGGCCGCGATACTGGTACGGGGTGCGGCATTTTTTCGACTGGCTGGAAACCAAGTCCTACAAGATGCACATTCGCGTGCTGCTGTCACGCTACCGCAGTTACACTGAATGCCCTGCCTGCTCCGGCGCACGGCTCAAACCCGATGCCCTGTTGTGGAGGTTGCCGCTCGGCGGCGTGGAGGGGCAAGGGTTGGCGATCCACGAACTGATGGCATTGCCGGTCACGAAACTGCGCGAACGGTTTATTGGGCTGGCGCTGCCCGCGCTCTCCGATGAGGCCGGTTCGCTGGTGCTCGATGAAATTCGCAGCCGACTCGATTATCTTGCCGATGCCGGCCTCGGCTACCTGACCCTGGATCGCCAGTCGCGCACCCTCTCCGGCGGCGAAACGCAACGGATCAACCTCACCGGCGCATTGGGCGCTTCGCTCGTCAATACCCTGTTCGTGCTCGATGAACCCTCGATAGGCCTGCATCCGCGCGACATTGGCCGGATCATCAAAACGATGGAACGGTTGCGCGATGCCGGAAATACCCTGATCGTCGTCGAACATGATCCTAAAGTGATGCTTGCTGCCGATGAACTGCTCGAAATCGGTCCTGGCGCGGGCGAACATGGAGGCGAACTCGTTGCGCGTGGCACGCCATCGGAAATTGCCGCCAATCGACGCTCCGTCACCGGGCCGTGGCTTTCGGGAGAAAAAAGCATCACAGGTATCCGCCGTGCGAGCCCTGTGGATGAAAGCACGCCCCGGCTGACCCTCGTCGGCGCGTGTGAACACAATCTGCGCGGCCTCACGGCAGCGTTCCCGTTGCGGCGGCTCGTGTGTCTTACGGGCGTGTCCGGTTCGGGCAAATCCACGCTGATCGGCGACGTACTTTATCCGGCGCTGGCGCGGCATTTCGGTCAGGCCACCGATGCGCCTGCCGGGACGTTCGAGAGAATCGACGGGCTGGAATCCCTGTCTGGCGCCGTCATGGTCGACCAGTCCCCCATTGGCAAAAGTTCTCGCTCCAATCCTGTGAGCTACGTCGGAGCCTGGGACAGCATCCGCCGATTGTTTGCCGCCCTGCCGGAAGCCAGACAGCGTGGCTATGGGCCGGGTACATTCAGCTTCAATACCGGGCATGGCCGTTGCCCCGCCTGTTCAGGTTCGGGGTTCGAGCATGTTGAAATGCAGTTTCTCTCGGATGTCTGGCTGCGCTGCCCGGACTGCGGAGGAAAACGCTATCGCCCGGAAGTGCTCGAACTGCGCTGGCGCGGAAAATCCGTTGCCGAGGTGCTGGACATGACCGTGTCCGAAGCCCTGCAATTCTTCGCCGAAGAACCCGGCGTGCGGGCCGCGCTTGCGCCGCTGTCCGATGTCGGGCTCGGGTACCTGCGCCTTGGGCAGCCCGTGCCGACCCTCTCGGGCGGCGAAGCGCAGCGCCTCAAACTTGCCGGGCACCTGGCTGGAGCGAAACGCGGTGGAAAAACTGTGAACAAGTCCGCAGAAAACGCTGTGGATAATCCTGTGGAAAACAGTGCGCCGGGCCTGCTCTTTCTCTTCGACGAACCCACCACCGGCCTGCACTTCGAAGATGTCGCGGTGCTGCTCAAAGCCTTTGGCAAGCTCCTGGCCGACGGGCATTCATTGATCGTCATCGAACACAACCTCGACCTCATCGCCGCTGCCGACTGGATCATCGACCTCGGCCCGGAGGGCGGCGAAGACGGTGGGCAGCTCGTGGCCGTGGGTACGCCGCAGGCGCTGGTCCGCCACCCTTCTTCCCACACGGGTACGGCCCTGCGCGAACACGCTGCCGCGATCGAGCGCAACCGCAACGCCGCCCGGCGTGTCACCGAATCCCCGGCACCTTGGCGCGTCCGGGCTGCGCAAACCATCGATATTTTCCACGCCCGCGAACACAACCTCAAAAACATCAGCGCAAGCATCCCGCTTCAGCGCCTCACCGTGGTCACGGGCCTGTCCGGTTCGGGCAAATCCACGCTGGCTTTCGACATCGTCTTCGGCGAGGGCCAACGCCGTTACCTCGAGTCTCTCAACGCCTACGCGCGGCAATTCGTGCAACCGGCACGCAGGCCGGATGTCGGCAGCCTCACCGGCATTCCTCCTGCGGTTGCCATCGAACAACGTACCAGCCAGGGCGGTTACAAGAGCACCGTCGCCACGCTGACCGAAATCGCCCCCTTCCTGCGCCTGCTCTATGCCAAACTCGGCATCCAATACTGCCCGGACTGCCGGACGGCGGTCAAACCGCAAAGCTTCGAGGCCATCGTCGCCCAGCTCATGCGGGATTTCCGTGACGCCTCCATTGAAGTGCTCGCCCCTCTGGTGGCAGGACGCAAAGGGCTATACAACGACCTCGCCAAATGGGCCAAAAGCAAGGGGATCGAACAACTCCGGGTCGACGGCATCTACCTGCCCACCGCGAAATGGCCGCGCCTCGACCGCTACAAGGAGCACGACATCGAACTGCCCCTCGGCATGGGCGTCGTGCGCCCTGAAAACGAGCCCCTGTTGCGCGGTTTTGTGCGCGATGCCCTCGAACATGGCAAGGGCGTGCTGAAAGTGTTGAAACTGGGCGAGGCGGGAACCGTGCCGACCGTATTCTCCACCCTGCGCGCCTGCCCCTCCTGCGGCACGAGTTTCCCTGAACCCGAACCCAAACTGTTCTCCTGGAACGCCCGTCACGGCTGGTGCCCGAAATGCTTCGGTACCGGGCTGAAAACGGCGGCGCGCGTCGAAGACCCGGACCAGCTCGATCTCGGCAACGTCGAAGGGTTGGTTGACCACGGCGAAATTTGCCCGGCCTGCACGGGCGCACGGCTCAATCCCGTGGCCCGCGCGGTGCGTTTCCGGGAAAGAGCCCTGCACGAACTCACAAACCTGACGGTCGAACGCGCGGCGGCGTTTTTTGAGGCGCTTGAACCCGGCGAGCGTGAAGCGGGCATTGCCCGCGACTTGTTGAACGAGATCAAAAGCCGGCTGGAATTTCTCCAGCGCGTCGGCCTCGGCTACCTTGCCCTCGACCGCTCCGCGCCCACCCTCTCAGGTGGCGAAGCGCAGCGCATCCGGCTTGCCGCGCAGCTCGGCTCCAACCTGCGCGGCGTCTGCTACGTGCTCGACGAACCCACGATCGGCCTGCACCCACGGGATAACCGGCTATTGCTCGGCACGCTCGAAACCCTGCGCGACCGTGGCAACACACTCGTGGTCGTCGAACACGACGCCGAGTCCATCCGCCGCGCCGACTATCTCATCGACCTCGGCCCCGGCGCGGGCGCGCGAGGCGGCGAAATCGTGGCAGCGGGCACGCTCGACGAAATCATCAATGCGCCCGCGTCCATTACCGGACAGCGGCTGCGTACCCCGATGGCGCACCCGACGCGCCCACGCCGCCCGGTCGACGAAACTCATCCCGCGTTGCGGGTGGCAGGGGCCAGCCTGCACAACCTCAGGGAAATCACAGTTCGGATTCCGCTTGCCAGGCTCACCGTGGTGAGCGGCGTTTCCGGATCCGGAAAATCGACGCTGGCCCGCGACATCCTCCATGCCAATCTACGCGCCATGTCCGTCGGCCTGAAAAACGCCAACTCCGTCGGCATTGTGGGCTGCCGGGAGATTTCGGGCTGGCAGCAAGTGGGGCGCATACTGGAAGTCGACCAGACACCCATCGGCAAAACCCCGCGCTCCTGTCCGGCAACCTACGTCGGTTTCTGGGACGCCATCCGCAAACTCTTCGCCGATACCCTGGAAGCGCGTGGCCACGGTTGGAACGCGGCACGCTTCTCCTTCAACACCGGCGCGGGCCGTTGCCCGGTCTGCGACGGCGCGGGCCAGACCACGGTGGAAATGAATTTTCTGCCCGATGTCAAAACCCCGTGCGAAGCCTGCGACGGCGCGCGCTTCAACCCGGAAACCCTGCTCGTGCGCTGGCGGGGCAAATCAGCGGCGGAAATCCTGGCGATGGAAGTCGACGAAGCGGCGGAATTCTTCGCTGCCCATCCCTCGGTCGCCCATCCCCTGCAACTTCTGCAAGAAGTCGGCCTCGGCTACCTCACCCTGGGCCAGCCAAGCCCAACGCTCTCCGGCGGTGAGGCGCAACGCATCAAACTGGTGACGGAACTCGCCAGGGTCCGTCCGGCTCCGGGCGAGGCCGTCGGCAAGGGTATGCCGCTCCCCCCTCACCGGCACACACTTTACGTACTCGACGAACCCACGGTGGGCCTGCATATGGCCGATGTCGAAAAACTCATCCGCGTCCTCCACCGCTTGGCCGACGCCGGGCACACCGTACTGGTGGTCGAACATGACCTCGATATCATCGCCGAAGCCGACTGGCTCATCGACCTTGGCCCGGAGGGTGGCGA
Source organism: Azoarcus sp. (assembly GCA_031274995.1). Lineage (GTDB taxonomy): Bacteria > Pseudomonadota > Gammaproteobacteria > Burkholderiales > Rhodocyclaceae > WRNU01. Next base: position 5,885 of record JAISPJ010000029.1, on the reverse strand, counting down.
GCGCGGCGGCCAACTCGTCGCCGAAGGACCGCCGGAGGCGGTGATGGCGGTGGCGGAATCGTATACGGGAAGGTATCTGGCGGAATTTCTGGCAGCGTGGAAAATCCCGCAGGAATAGGGACAAAATCAGTTTGCTATTGCGTGTCAGAGCGTTTTTTACCGACTGGCAGCATGGCCCAGGTTTCAGGTTCGGGGAGGGCTTGGGTCAGTAGAGGAAGTGGTGGGTTGGTCACTACGCCATTGCGCGTTTTTCAGGCTGTTGTACGGTAGCGGGCTGCTATTGGGAGAGGTTTCACTTGTAAGGGATTTCCCTACACAGATCAATGTTTGCCCGAAAAACAGGTATTATGCTGCGCCGTGTTCATGTCCTTTAGGGTAGACCATGTCTTACGAAACTATCCTTATTCATGCAGGATTGGCCGAAAAGTCCCGGAAAAACCGATGGCCGGCCAGGCTTGATTTGCTGCAAAGCGGCACCGGCCTGTTCCTCGCGCTCTTCATGTGGCTGCACATGTTTTTTGTCGCCTCGATCCTCTTGGGCAAAGATGTCTTTTGGACGGTTGCCAGGTTCTTCGAGGGCTATTTCATCTTCGGCAAGGCATACCCCGGCCTGGTGTCCTGCGTCGTCGGTTTCGTGCTGTTGGCGCTCGCCTTGCACGCGCTCATGGCGGTACGCAAGTTCCCGATCAGTTACCGGCAGTGGCGCGCCATCCGCGCGCACGCCAAAATGATGCGCCACGCAGATTCCACCTTGTGGATATGGCAGGTCTACACCGGGTTCCTGATGTTTTTCCTTGCCTCGGCGCATCTTTACCAGATGTTTTTCTGGCCGCAGGACATCGACCCTTACCTTTCGTCCGACCGCATGTGGAGCGCCGGGCTGTGGCCGTTTTATCTTGCCCTGCTGCTTGCGGTGGAATTGCACGGCGGTATCGGCCTGTATCGGCTGGCGGTCAAGTGGGGTTGGCCGAATGCGTCCCGTGAGGCATTGAAGAAAGTGAAATGGGCGCTGACCGGGTTTTTCCTGGTGTTGGGGCTGCTGACGCTGGCCGCGTACATAAAGATTGGCTATGAGCACCGCGCCGCAGACGCCGTGGGCGGACGTTATACGCCAGCGTGGGCGCTGGAGAAGGAAGGACACACGCATCGGGGAGACGGGCAATGAAAACGGTCATGACCGATGTGCTGGTGATCGGCGGCGGACTGGCCGGATTGCGGGTGGCCATCGCGGCCCGCAAGCGCGGGCATGAGACCGTGGTGCTCTCGCTGGTTCCGGCCAAACGGTCGCATTCGGTCGCCGCCCAGGGCGGCATGCAGGCATCGCTGGCCAATGTCACCAAGGGCATCGGCGACAGCGAGGATGTGCACTTCGAGGATACGGTGCGCGGCAGCGACTGGGGCGCGGACCAGGTTGTTGCGCGCATGTTCGTCAACACCGCTCCCAAAGCGGTGCGCGAACTCGCGGCCTGGGGCATGCCCTGGAGCCGGGTGCGCGGCGGCGATCACGAGGTCGTCATCAACGAACAAAGAGTTACGCTCGCCGAGCGCGCGGAGGCGCACGGCCTGATCGCGCAACGCGACTTTGGCGGCACCAAGAAATGGCGCACCTGCTACGCGGCGGACGGGACCGGGCACGCCATGCTGTACACCACCACGAATCAGGCGATCCGTCATGGCATCGAGGTGCATGAACGCGCCGAGGTGGTGGCACTGATCCATGACGGGGAACGCTGTTACGGTGCGGTCGTGCGTAATCTCGTGTCCGGTGAGTTGATCGCCTATCTTGCCAAGGCCACGGCGATCGCCACCGGCGGCGCGGGGCGGCTCTTCCGCGTCACGACCAACGCGGTGATCTGCGATGGCTCGGGCCATGCGATAGCGCTGGAAACCGGCGTCGCGCGCCTGGGCAACATGGAACCCGTGCAGTTTCACCCGACCGGCATTTTCCCGGCGGGTATTCTCGTCACCGAGGGTTGCCGGGGAGACGGCGGCCTGTTGCGGGACGTGAACGGCGACCGCTTCATGCCGAATTACGAGCCGGAAAAGAAGGAACTCGCCTCGCGCGATGTCGTTTCACGGCGCATGGAAGAACACATCCGCAGCGGCAAGGGCGTGTCCTCGCGCTTCGGGACGCACTTGTGGCTGGACATCACGCTGCTGGGCCGTCGGCACATCGAGCACAACCTGCGCGAAGTGAAGGAAATCTGCCAGTATTTCCTCGGCATCGACCCCGCCGAGAAATGGATTCCCGTGCGTCCGGCGCAGCATTACACGATGGGCGGCATACGTACCGACCATACCGGCCAGTCGCCCTGGCTCAAGGGGCTGTTCGCGGCGGGCGAGGCGGCTTGCTGGGACTTGCACGGCTTTAACCGGCTGGGCGGCAATTCCGTGGCCGAAACCGTGGTCGCGGGCATGATCGTCGGCGAATTCATCGCCGACTTCTGCGACAAGCCGGAAAATGACGCCCCATTTCCGCTCACGCTCGCCCGTGAGTTCGTGCGGCGCGAAGAGGCGAAGCTCGCCGCCATCCTTGACGGCGACGGACACGAAAACCCGTTTCAGCTATGCACCGAGATGCAGCACATCATGACCCGCCATGTCGGCATTTTCCGCAAGGGCGATGAACTGCTCGACGGGATCGCGCATCTGCAACGTTTGCTGGAGCGGAGCGCCCATATCGGCGTTTCCGGAAAATCGCGCGCCGCCAATCCCGAACTGGTGGCAGCCTACCGCGTCCGGCGCATGCTCAAGCTGGCGTTAATCATCGCGCAAGGCGCTTACCTGCGTACCGAGAGCCGGGGTGCGCATTTCCGCGAGGATTTTCCGCGCCGCAATGATCGGGAATGGCTGAAACGCACGCTGGCTTTCTGGCCGGATGAGGCGGCCGGTATGCCGAGTTTCGAGTACGAACCGCTCGATGTCATGAAGATGGAACTGCCGCCGGGCTGGCGCGGCTACGGCGCGAAAGACTATATCGACCACCCGGACACACCGCGCCGTCAACAGGAAGTGGATGCTACCCGCAGCCGGATGGAAGGGCAGGGTCGCTTCGCTGTCCAGGAGGCCCTGATGCCTTTTTCCGATCAATTGCCCGCCTCGCTCACGGGGCGCAACGAACGGCTCGATGAGCCGCTGGAGACCTCGCGATGAGCGAAAACGCCGCGCCCCAACAGTATCGACACCTGAGGCTCAACGTCCTGCGCTACGATCCGAGAAATCCCGCATCGAAGCCGCACATGCAGGAATACCGGATCGAAGAGGCCGACAGCATGACGCTGTTCATCGCCCTCACCGAAATCCGCGAGCATCAGGATTCGACCCTGCAATTCGATTTTGTCTGCCGGGCCGGCATCTGCGGCCGTTGCGCGATGATGGTCAATGGCCGTCCACGGCTGGCCTGCCGCACGTTGACCCGCGATCTGCCCGACGAAATCACGCTGGCGCCGCTGCCGTTCTTCGAGTTGATTGCCGACCTTTCGGTGAGAACCGGCAAATGGATGCGCGGCATGAGCGAGCGCCTGCAAACCTGGCTGCACGCGCAGGAGCGCGAAGTCGATCTCTGCCGCATCGAAGAGCGCATGGACCCCGATCTCGCCGAGCAAATCTACGAACTCGACCGCTGCATCGAATGCGGCTGTTGCGTTGCCGCCTGCGGGACGGCGCAGATGCGCCAGGACTTCGTCGGCGCGGTCGGTTTCGGCAAGATCGCGCGTTTCCGGCTCGATCCGCGCGATACCCGCACGGACGACGACTATTACGACCTGATCGGCGACGATACCGGCGTGTTCGGCTGCATGTCGCTGCTCGCCTGCCACGACGTGTGCCCCAAGTCGCTGCCGCTGCAAACGCAGATCGCGTTCCTGCGGCGAAAGATGGCGGCTCAGGGGTTGGGCTGACTTACCTCCAGCACTTGCTGACGTCTGCCTCTGCCCCCTTCTGTCCGGCTTGGTTGATGGTAAGGGTTCCGCACAAAAGGGGGTCTTTGGTGCTTTGCGCGCCTTGCGGGGCCGCGCCGAGGGTGTAGGTTCGCGCCGTCGGGTCCGGGTTCAGGCTGAAGGCGTAGTGGCCAGCCAGGTCCGTTTGGCACTGGGTGGCCGGCAGGGCCACCGCCGCGCCGCTGGAGTTCTGATCGTAACGCAGGTTCACGGTATAGAAGCGTTCCATGTATTGCGACAATTCCAGCAAACAGGTCGCTGCCGCCACCCGGCGGGTTTTTATCATGTATGGCTGGTAGTTTGGTATCGCGATGAGCGCGAGGATGGCGACGATCACCACAGCGATCATCAATTCCAACAGCGTGAACCCCTTCTGCGTGCTCATAAACAATTCTCAGTGGGTGATGATCTCGCGCCAGGAGATCCGGCCTTTGGAGGGATTGTCCGGTGGGGAGTGAGGCTCGCCAAGCGAAATACATTTGGCCACGTCCTGTCCGCAGATAACTATCCGGCCTTCAATTATCCTGGCCTGCCCGGGCATACCGCCGAGCACTTCGCCAATATTGCTGTTCGAGGCGACATCCGGGACTTCGGCGCCATCCAGGATGAACAGGCGTTCTACCGTTTCACCGGTTTTGGGATTAATCATGTACAAGTAGCCGGATCCTTTCGAATCATCGCAAGGGTCGTTTTTATTGGACGGAACGATGGAAGTGAAAATAACGGAATCCCGATAAAAGATTGGCGCGCTCACGACGCGCTCACCTGCATCGGTCATTTGAATATACCAGCCTTTCTTGCTGTCTGTGGCGGCACCTGACTGCGGAGTGGCGGTCTTCACCCGAAGACCGTTATTTTCTGCTGTAGTGAAAGTTAACGGTTTCAAATCGCTGCGCGAGACGGTGGCGCCACTGTTGTCGGCCAGGCCATACAGGTATTGTGGTGCCGTGGTACCACGGTCAGCTACACCGAGATAGCTTCCGGTTCCAAAGAAGACGAAAGTTCTTTTGGTCCCTGGGGTAGGTTCGATCACCATTGTCGCGGGCTGCGCGGTAATCGGCTGCGGCGCCACACCAGGGTCCAGAATTTTTTGGGGTGTGCCAAGGAGAGGGATCATGCCGAATTTCCACATCTTGCCGAGCAGGTCGCCCGCGTAGGCCGATACCGCATGGTCCGTGGGATCTTCACCGATACCGGGAGCCGCGAGACCGTTTTTGCTTTCGTCCGATGCCTTGATGAAAGCCACGCTGCCGTCGATGGCATTCACGATGGCCAAGGCCGCCTTGTCGCTACAGCTATTGTAACCGTTGCCGAAGACGACGCTTGGTTTTCCTTTGACTTCGGCATAGACCAGCGAGCCGACGACATTGCCAAGATAGTTCGTGTCGGGATCAGGGTCGGGGCAAGTCCGGGAACCGTTTATTTCCCATTTGACATTGTTTTCATAAAACCCTGCCGGATTACTTGCGTCAAGCCCGTACAGTCCCTTGCCGCCGCGCCCCAGCGCCCCGACCAGGAGATATTGGCCCGGCGTCTGCGCCGGTGTCGTCATCAGGATTTCACCGTCGACGTAAAAGGCGTGTCCATTGGTGAGCTCGGCCAGTTTCGAAATCAGTGCCGACGGAATGTAGGCGAACTGTTCCTTGCCTGTATTAGCATCAAAGGCGTGCAACATGCCGTCATTGGCACCCAGGAAAACCGTGCCGCCTCCCCCGTATTGGACCAGGAGCGGCGTATTGTGCGGGCTGTCGCCAAGCGGGGCAACGCCTGGAGCGCCACGGTAGCGGGGGCGGAACTGGCCGGAATTCTGGCCTTCATTCGCGCTGCTTCCCCGGATGTAGTCGAGTACCTTCTGACCGTCGAGCAGTTGCCCCGGCCCTTTCAGGGCGTTTTGAAGCGTGGTGTCCTGGAGGTTGCCCCACATGAAGGGAACCCCCTTTTTTTGGC
>JAISPJ010000084.1 GCA_031274995.1 Azoarcus sp. | reverse complement strand
CTCCGATTGCGTCAGGCGTCGCACCACCTCGGCCTGCGCGTCGGGCGGAAGCACCGGGTTCAGGCGGGCGATGGCCTGGGTCAGGCGCTCCTTGAGCACAACCTCGTCGTAGGCGTCCCGTTCCGGCTGCTTGCCGTCGGGGCCGATGATGTCGTCCGACGTGCAGGCGTAGCCAAGGCTGGCGAATTGCTCAAGCAGCGCGTCTTCGAGTTGAGTTTCGGAGAGGAAGGCCATTAGTGTTGATCCTTGGTAACGTCAGTCCAGGATATGTTCTGCATCCTTCACCCGCAGTTCGCCGGAGATGAGTTTGGGGAGGAGGGTGTCGCGGAGGGTGGCGAGGGTGCGGGATTCTTCGTTTCCGCTGTCCATTCGGGCGCGAAGGTTTGCAGCGAAAGCATCAAATTTCTGCAAAGCGTCTGCGCTTGGGATAACGACACTCTGACGATACGCATTATCACGATTCAAGCCCGGAACGGCTGCGTCAGTATTGAGGTTGTGTAGTCCCAATTGAGACATCGTGTAATAGCAGTAATGCAGCGAAACTTTCGGCTCAACATAAAACACCGTATCTATCGGAAAACAAGGTGTACCTTGCCAATACAATGAGCCAACGGTTCCTTTGCGCCCAACGATAACGGTGGGTTTGGAAACAAGAGCTTCATCGTGATAACCCGTTACGCCGCCACTGCCATAAACTGGAATCGTTCCTTCGCGTCGTTTGGTAGCGGTAAGTGCTTTGCCGTATTTCAATTCGACAAGATCGGAGAGTGTGCCGACTCTCCAGCCCTCCGGCATCTCCCCCGACTCGAAATCAACAAACCAATCCTTGAAAACAGCTCGCGCCATTTCCTCCAGCGTGGCATTCATTTGGCGGTTGAGTTCGATTTTGTCGTCGAGCGTGCCAAGGATGTGGGCGATGGCGCGTTGTTCTTTGATGGGCGGCACATCAAGATCAAGCATATAGACAGCCGCACGAGTAGTTGATGGTATTGGTGATCCATCGTCGACTTCCCCGAGCTTGTAGTGTTTTACTGCATAGTAAAGCCACCGCATATCCAGCTCTGTTTTGGGGACGACGTAATACGCTGTATCAATTACCCAAAAAGGTTCTCGGCAAAACTCTGTTCCGCGATAAGCCCCTTTTCGTCCAAGAATTACTCCTGGACCAAGAGCAAGTGCTTCTGAAGTCCAACCGATTGGACCGTTCGAACCAAATACGCGAAATTTTCCTTCGATCTGACTGTAGCCACGAATCGCTTTACCGTATTCGAGAGAAACCTCAGCACCCCAGGTTGAAGGTCGCCACTCAGACGCCATACCCCAACCCCTTCAAATTCCCCTCAATCTCCGTGTCCAACCGCACCGGGTTTTCACGATCCACCGCCCATTGCGCCGGATTGTCGATGATGTACTGGCGAATACGGGACAGCGCGTTGTCATCGCGGATGATGTGTTCGTAGTAGTTGCGCTGCCATAATTTTCCGTGAAATCCAGGCCACCCCGACTGTTCAACACCCCGCGTATACGCAACCGTGGTTAATGATTTGAACGTTCCCACGATGTCGCCAACCGTAGGGGCAACCCTTGTGGTTGCCCTGTTTGTGGTTGCCCTGTTTGTGGTTGCCCTGTTTGCGGTTGCCCTGTTTGTGGTTGCCCCGTCCGTGGTTGCCCCGTCCGTGGTTGCCCCGTCCGATACATGGGTGCGTACCCCTGCATGGGCGGGCACAAGGCCCGCCCCTACAAAATCGTCCGGATGTCCATCCGTCACGTCCGATTCAATCCACAGGATTCCGTGTATATGATTGGGCATGGCAACAAACGCATCCAATCGAACAACAGGGAATCTGTTAGTTTGTGCGCTCCATTGCGACACCACCATGCGTCCCGCGTCGTTCAATCGCATCTCGCCATCCGCGATTTCTCCGAACAAACACGCGCGGTCTTGCGTGCAAATGGTGATGAAATACGCCCCGGCCTGCGAATAATCGTAACCTTTCAACCGAATGGAACGGCGGCGGTGTTCCACGTCAGAGGCCATACCCCAACCCCCTCAAACTGCCCTCAATCACCGCATCCAGCCTTACCGCTTCCTCTTTCTGTTCGCGCCACTGCGCACTGAGCCGCCGCATCTTCTCGTCAAACACCTCTCCATCTTCCTCCTGCGCTTCCGCCCCCACGTACCGCCCCGGCGTCAGCACATGCCCATGCTTGCGGATTTCTTCCAGTGTCGCCGCCTTGCAGAAACCCGGCACATCGGCGTAGTTGCCCGCCGATTTCTCCCCGCGCCACGCATGGTACGTATCGGCAATCTTGCTGATTTCCTCGTCGGTCAGCTCGCGCCGCGTGCGATCCACCAGCACACCCATTTTGCGCGCGTCGATGAACAGCACCTCGCCCCGGCGGTCGCGCAACACGGCATCGCGCCGCCTGCCGTTGGATTTATCGCGTGCCAAGAACCACAGACAGGCAGGAATCTGCGTCGAATAGAACAATTGCCCCGGCAGCGCCACCATGCAATCAACGATGTCCTGTTCGAGCATCTCGCGGCGGATGTCCCCCTCGCCGGACTGGCTCGACGACATGGAGCCATTTGCCAGCACCACGCCCGCCGTGCCGGACGGGGCAAGGTGATGCGCGATGTGTTGCAGCCACGCATAGTTGGCGTTGCCCACGGGCGGCACGCCGAATTTCCAGCGCACGTCTTCGCGCAGGCGATCGCCGCCCCAGTCAGAGATATTGAACGGCGGATTGGCAAGGATGAAATCGGCCTTCAGGTCGCGCAGTTCGTCCCGGTGAAAGCTGCCTTCGTTGTTCCATTTGATGTCGGAGTCGATGCCGCGCACCGCCAGATTCATCTTCGCCAGCCGCCAGGTGGTGTAGTTCGATTCCTGCCCGTAAATGGCGATGTCGCCAATGCGCCCGCCGTGCTCCTGCACAAACTTTTCGGACTGCACGAACATGCCGCCCGAGCCGCAGCAGGGGTCATAAACGCGCCCCTGGTAGGGTTCGAGCATTTCGACCAGCACGCGAACCACCGAGCGCGGCGTGTAGAACTCGCCGCCGCGCTTGCCTTCGGCCCCGGCGAACTGGCCGAGGAAGTATTCATACACGCGCCCGAGAATGTCGCGGGAGCGGTCGCCCGCATCATTGAGCGCAATGCCGGAAATGAGGTCGATCAACTCGCCGAGCATGACCTTGTTCAGCGCAGGCCGGGCGTAATCTTTGGGCAGTACACCCCTCAGAGATTCGTTGTCCTTCTCGATGGCGCGCATGGCCTCGTCGATCAGGAGGCCGATAACGGGCTGTTTGGCGTTGGCTTTCAGGTGCGACCAGCGCGCGTCTTTCGGCACCCAGAACACATTCTCGGCAAGGTATTCGTCCTTATCCTCGGCGGCCTGCACGTCTTCTGCCAGCAGCGCCTTGTGCTTGGCCTCGAACGCATCCGAGATGTATTTCAGGAAAATCAGCCCCAGCACGACATGCTTGTAGTCGGAGGGCTCCATGTTGCCGCGCAGCTTGTCCGCAGCCTTGAAGAGTTCGCCCTCAAAACCGAGATTGCCGCTGTTATTGTTCTGTTGTGCCATCAGGTGTTGTCCTGTGTATTTGTTGAACGCTCGACGCAATCAGCCTACCTTGCTGCCAGTGCGTAGAAAAAACACAAGGCTTATCTATCTTGATTTGACCCGCGCAGCGCTGGCGTAGAAAACGCGGCACATTTTACCCGTTCGTGTCTTTTCCGCGTGAACGGGGAGACCGTCCTTGGCTTGAATTAAACCATCAAGCCGCAGAACTCCATCCGAAAATCAAACCCGATTTATCTGAAAGCCAGCCGCGCTTTACTGCTGGATCAGCCACCGACAAAAGAATCTTTCAGAATGGTCGAAGGGAAGGGGCTGGTCCGGCTGGTATACCCGGATCAACGAAGTTCCATGAAGCTCCATGAGAGTGTCTCACCCCCCACTTTGTGCAGGTTGGCAAGGTCAAGTTTCAAGGACACAGGCTTGCTCAGGAACTCGATCAATACGAGCGCGCGCTGCTCGCCGTCTGGCATCTGGTACACCGCGTCGAGTCCCGAAAAGGGCCCTTCCGAAATCTGGACGGTATCACCTGGATTGAAGATGCGCTCCGGCGCGGAGTAAAAGGCATCTTCACGGGCTTTAAGCATCTCGATAAGACTCTCGTCCGCGTGAGCGAGGCGTTCGCCGAAACGCACCAACTGGCTGACGCCAACCGTGGACCGGATGGGTCCCCAGCTTTTGTCTTTCTCGCCCTGCCCCAAGCGGATGAACAGGTAACGCGAGAACAGCGGTACGTCGACGACGGCCAGCTTGCGTCTGCGCAGCCTTTCAGTGCGAAGCTGCGGCAGATAGCACACGTAACCTTGCTGTTTGAGGTGCATCAGCGCGGTTTTTTCCTGCCGGGGCTTGGTATGGAGGAGATACCAGTTCATATTCCTTCTGTTCCGTTTCGGGTGACGTGCGCCGACTCCTGGTTCAGCTCACCTGATCTTTCACGATGGCGGGCTGCTATGCAAACGGCCATCAAGGGTCGGAAGCTCAAGGTTACGTCCGGCAATAGGTTACTACGACCCGTGGCGCCGGGACGAAAAGCCGGAAAACACGCGCATCACGGGAAGGGTGGTCCGCGTGCTACCGATCAACTTCATGAGCATGTTATGGTAAATGAAAAAATATGTTTTACTTCTTTAAATATGCATGATTGAATATGCATGGATTAAATGAACACAAAGAAGACGGAGGAAGGACGATACGCCGTCGTGCAGGTACTGAACAACTTCCAGGAGAAAATGCCATGAAAAAGCTTGTTTTTCTTGCTGCCTTTATCATTTCATCGCCAGTATTCGCAGGCGGTCCGCTGGAAGATTGCGCAGAATACGCAGAATATGGCCTTCCGAGCAACGACGGGACGTTGCTTTGCCGAATGGGGTATCTCACGGCACATGATGACGCGTTTTTAACGCCAATATGGGTTGCCGAACGCATGACAATAGAGAAAGTTTTTGGGGAAACAGCCAGAAAAGACAATTTCAAGGCTGATCCTGACTTGCCGGAAGGAAAGCGTGCCGAGTTATCGGACTACAAGGGCAGCGGCTACGACAGAGGCCACATGGCTCCGGCTGCAAGCATGAAATGGCACCCAACGGCAATGGATGAGAGTTTCTTCCTTTCAAACATGGTTCCGCAGAACGGACCCAACAATCAGCAGATTTGGGCATCGTTGGAGGCTTATGTCAGGGATTTGGTCATCGCACGCGGAGAAATCATTATCTATACCGGGCCGATCTATGACAATGACGAAGCAAATGCAACCATCGGAAAAAATAATGTAGGCGTCCCGGACAGGCTCTATAAGGTCATTTACGACCCGAAGCGCAAGGAGGCGATTGCGTTTCTTCTGCCAAACCAGCCAATAAGTACAAAGTTTTTGCCAAACTACATTGTCCCTGTCCGTGAAATCGAGAGCATCACCGGCCTGAATTTTCTATCCAACCTCCCGCGCAAGGAACAAAACAGGATCGAGAAGGCAAAAGCCGAGATGTGGGACAGGAGGTAATAGCGCGACGGCGGAAGGAAGGATTCTTGCCTGTATCCTCTCTGCGGCTCCGGTATCGGAGCCGTTTTGCTGTCTGGCGGAGGCGGTGAGATTCGAACTCACGGACGGTTGCCCGTCGCCGGTTTTCAAGACCGTTGCAATCGACCACTCTGCCACACCTCCCGGAAGCCCTGCAAACTCGCTAACGCTGCCAGCTTGCGAGGGCGCGATGGTGACACGGGCGTTGAATGACCGCAAGCCCGTCAGGGCGCGGGTTTGTTCAGAGGGCGTACCGCCGCGCTGACTTCCACGGTTTCCTGCTTGCCTCCGGTTTCGATTACGAGGGTGAGCGGCACGGTGTCGCCTTCTTTTGCCTGCGTGGTGAGTTCAAACAGCATCACGTGGAAACCGCCCGGTCTGAGTTCGACGGTCACGCCTGCTGGCAGGGGAAGATTCGGAATTTGCCGCATTTTCATGGTGCCATCAATCATGGCCATTTCGTGAATTTCCGTCCGTCCGGCCAAGGCAGTGCGAACGTCTATCAGTTTGGCATCGACCGGAGAGGTGATTTTCATGAAAGCGCCGGTGACTTTTTGCTCAGTAACGGTCGCGCGTATCCAAGGGTCCGTGATATCGGCCTGGGCATGGGCGGCAGGGGCAGCGAAGAGCGCTGCGGCAAGGATCATGGGCAGGTGGAGTTTCATTATCGGGTTTCCTTGTTGTTGGTTGGTGAAGACTGAAGAAGAAGCGCCACGTCGGCAGCAATGGATTCGGCAGTGCTTTGGTGTGTTACCGCCAGCCGCAAACGGCCTTCCGTATCGTAAATGAAACTGGTCGCGGTATGGTCGATGGTGTAGCTGCCGCTGGTAGGTACTTTGCGAAAGTGCACCCGGAAAGCATCTGCCGTTTCGCGCGTTTTCTCGGGCGTACCATAAAGCCCAAGGACGTTGGCACCGAAGGCGGCAGTGTATTCACGCAGGATGGATGGGGTATCGCGCTCGGGGTCGAGGGTGATGAAGAGGATCTGGAACCGTTCGGCATCGGCTCCGAGAAGGCGGCGAACGGCAGCGGCGCGTTGCAGCGCGGTGGGGCATACGTCCGGGCACAGGATGAAGCCGAAAAACACCATTACGACTTTGCCCCGGAAGTCGGCAAGCCGCCGGGTGTTGCCGTCGGGGTCGAGCAGCGTGAAATCGCGGGCATAGCTCACGCCGCTGATGTCGGTGTTGTGAAAGCGTGGCCCGTCGCCGCCACAGCCGAGCAGCGGCAGCGCGCAGCAGGCAAGGCCGGCGTGCAGGAGCGCCCTTCTGCGTGGATTCATGGTTGCCTCTTCATGCCGCGTTTTCCGCCGGGTGCAGGCTGGCGAAAGTTTCGGGCAATAACAGGGTTGTCAGACTGCGCTGAGTAAACAAGTAGCGCCCGTCCACGACGAAACCGAGTTCTTCCCAAGGGACAGTATCGTTGAACAATTCAATGGCATGGTCGATATTTATTTCCGTTTTTGGGAACAGGGCCAGGATGGAGCCATCGTAAGCGTTGCATGAGTGTTTGAAAAACGGGCGTTTGTTCCGCGTTCTTCCGTTTACGTAAATGCGGGCCGCTGCCGATTTGTGGTAGTCGCGCCCCCATTTCCACCAATTGCTCTCATCGAATTTCCGCACCCGCCGCGCAAGCAGTGTTTCTTTATGGGATTCCAGGCGGGGATCATAAATGTTGTAGAGCATGCGCCGGGTTTTCCCGGTTGTGGCTGTGTGCGAGCAAACAAGTTCGAGATTGCCTTCCGGGTGGGTGTAGATGCCATCGGCTCCCGATACGCCCCCCACCTTGACCTCGAACAGGTCGGCGAGCGGCACGCGGAGAGGGGTGTGGGTGAAGGCGATTTGCCCCTGTAGGTGCACCATTTTCCGCGCGGCCCATTGTGTATCGCCCAGCCGCTGCCAGAGGGTGCGGCGCGAGAAATCGCCGCGCACGAAGCGGAAAATCGCGCAATTCGGCACCGCGCCCGTGAAGAGGCGCGTGTCTCCGGTCTCAATCCAGTGCGTGATGGTTCCTTGCCCGTATAGCCAGTCGTTGAGTTTTGCCGCCGAGGTGAGTTTGATGAATTCACGCGGCACGATGAAAATCAATTCGCCGCCGCCGGTGAGATGGCGGATGCTTTTCTCGATAAAGAAAAGAAATAAGTTTGAGCGTTTGTCGAAAAGATTTGAATAGAAGCACGCGCATGTTTCCGGGGCGATATCCCGGTAACGAACATAAGGCGGGTTGCCGATGATGGTGTCGAACCGTTCCGTTGCAGGAAGATCGAAAAAGTCCATGATCCATGCGCCCGGCGGCGCGACGCGGGCATCCAGTTCGATGGCTGTGCACCCCGGCAGGTGGCGTGAAAACGCGCCTTCCCCCGCCGAGGGTTCAAGCGTGCGCCCTTGCTTTGCACGCAGGCCCAGCATGGTGCGCACGATGGCATCGGGGGTGAACACCTGGCCGAGCGTGGTGATGTCGAAAGATGGGTTCATGCTGAAAAACGTGTGGTGTCAATTCAGCCGGTTTTCGATGAAAAGATCAGGATAGCCGGAAATTTGTAATTAGTGATGAATTTACTTCTTTACTTCTTGAGAATGCCCCGAATTCCCGTCATAATCCAGTCATGGTTGTAACTCCGGCAATCTGGAGGCGTTCTGGACAGGGGTTCGACTCCCCTCATCTCCACCCAAGGGCATGGCTGCGCGTGCTCTTCGGTGGGGATGTACCGGATTCGACAGGGCGGACAAAGGTGCGCAGGCAACCCGAGAGGCGACGGACGTAATCCGCGCAAATCCATAAACGCCAATGATGAGCGTTTCGCAATCGCTGCATAAGCAACGATAGCCGGGGCCGCTGAAGCCTTGTTACCCAAGACAGCCGGTGGGGGCTTCGGCCCCCACCGTCATGTTGAGCGCAAGCGGTCAGGCAGGGCGGCGAGCCTGCATCAGATAGTTGACGGATGTGTCGCGGCTCAGGCTGTAAATGCGGGTAAAGGGGTTGTATGTCAGGCCGCTCATGGCGGTGTCCAGGAGTCCGGCATCGCGGCAGAACCGGGCAAGCTCGGAAGGCTTGAGGAAGCGGTTGTAGTTGTGTATGCCTCGCGGCAGTATCTTGAGCACGTACTCAGCCCCGACGATGGCAAAAAGGAAAGACTTGGGGTTGCGGTTCAGTGTGGAGAGAAAAACGCGCCCGCCGGGACGTACCAAGCGCGCGCAGGCCGCGATGGAACTGGCGGGGTCCGGGACGTGTTCGAGCATTTCCATGCAGGTAACGATGTCGAACCGGCCAGCGTGTTCTTCGGCAAAGGCTTCCGCCGAGATGTGCCGGTAGTCTATTTCCAGTTCGCTCTCGAACAGGTGCAGGCGGGCGACACCAAGCGCCTTCCCGGACAAATCGATGCCGGTGACCTCCGCGCCGCGCGAAGCCATGCCTTCAGCCAGCACACCGCCACCGCAGCCAACATCGAGCACCTTTTTGCCCGACAGCCCCTCCGCCTGCTTGTCGATCCAATCGAGGCGTAACGGGTTGATGTCGTGCAGCGCTTTGAATTCGGAGTTGAGATCCCACCAATGATGGGCAATGTCGCCAAATTTATCCAGTTCTGACGCGTCGGCGTTGGGAGTGGCGCTCATGAGTTTCTCAAGATGAATGTGTGAGAACAGATGTTACAAGGCTACGCAATCGCTGCGCCTGTGCGCAAGAGGCGCACCAAAACAAAAAACCCTGCAAGAGCAGGGTTTTTTGCCTGAACAGTGCGGTCAGAGATTACCGGGTGCCGATGATTTCGATATCGACGCGGCGATCCGGTTGCAGACACTCGATGAGAGCCTGACGGGCTTTGACGCTGTTGCACTGGGTACCGGTCACAGGCTGTGTTCTGCCCTTGCCTTCGGTATAGATGCGGGAGGCATCGATGCCTTGGTCGACCAGAAAGTTCTTCACGGCAGCGGCGCGGCGCTCGGACAGGCGCTGGTTGTAGGCATCCCCACCGATACGGTCAGTGTGGCCGGTCACGATAACGACTTCAAGCTGAAGCTGCTTGGCCTGGGCGGCAACGTCGCCCAGAGCGGAACGGCCTTCGGGCTTCAGCACGGCCTGATTGAAATCAAACAGGAAGTCGGCATTCAGGCGAACCTTTTCCTGGCCGACATCCCTTGTGGCGGCCGGCGTTACGGGTTCGGAAGCGGGTTCCTCAGCTACGACGGGAACCGGCGGAGGAGGAGGTTCGCATTTGTCTTTCGGAACGATATCGGGATCGCAGCCGCATCCCGCCGGGAATTCGCCAGCGGGGGCGGTTTCGGCAGCGGCGGCAGTCCAGTAACCGGTACGCCAGCACAAACCGGCTCCGCTACGGGTAACGACTTTACGAGCGTCGATCGCGTAAGGGACTGTACCCGTGCCGTCAACGACGACATCTTCTAACGCGAAGGCGGAGGATGCGGACAGGCCGATCGAGGCAATGGCGGCCAGCGCGAGCAGCTTCTTGTGGTGTTTGGTCATGGTTTCCTCAGTTGTGAAAGGCGAGACAGTGCCGCAAGAACTACACCGAATAACCTTGATTGTTATCCAGCGACTTCTGTTGGGCGAAAATCCAACTCAGCTAAACAAGTCTAGTTTGCCATAGCGATGCAAGGGCGAGCAATTCATTGTCGCTAATTTGCAACAATGTTTCACCATTTTTGACGCGAATTTTGCCGTCAACCCAGACATACGATACCTGCTGACGGCCACAGACGTAAACAAGATGAGAAATCGGGTCAAAACATGGCGCCGTAAGCGGGCTGTCGAACGCGACGGCGCAAAGGTCCGCGCGTTTGCCGATTTCGATCGAACCGATCAATCCGTCCAGCCCGAGTGCGCAGGCACCCCCCAGCGTGGCCATGCGCAAGGCCACATGCGCGGGAACAGCGCTGGCATCGAGACTGCCTGCCTTGGCGAGCAGCGCGGACTGGCGCATTTCCTGAAACAGGTCGAGCCGGTTGTTGCTGGCGGCGCCGTCGCTTCCCAATCCCACGTTGATGCCGTGTTTGAGCATGGCAGGCACAGGCGCGATGCCGCTGGCAAGCTTCATGTTTGAAACCGGGCAATGGGCAACGCTGCAACCGCGCCGGGCAAGCAGGGCGAGCTCGGTTTCGTCGGGATGAACGACGTGCACGGCAGTGAGATTGGGGCCGAGCAGTCCCAGGCGTTCGAGCCGCGCGAGCGGTCGCATACCGAAGGCTGCAAGGCTGTTGCTGATTTCACTGATAGTTTCATGGACATGAATGTGGATTGGCAGGTCGAGTTCGGCAGCCAGGCAGACGGCACGTTCCATCCCGGCATCAGAAACCGCGTAGGGGGAATGGGGAGCAATGGCGAAACTGACGAGAGGGTGTCCGTGCCATTTGTCACGGACGGCGAGTCCTTTGCGCAGATAGTCGTCGGCGTCAGAAGCCCATGCGCCGGGAAAGTCGAGCACGATCAGCCCGACGACGGCACGCATGCCGGTTTCAGCGAAGGCGTGCGCCGCATCGTCGGGGAAAAAATACATATCGTTACAGGTGGTGATGCCACCGCGCAGCATCTCGCAGGCGGCAAGCAGGGTTCCGTCCCGCACGAAAGCGGGCGATACGTGCCGGGATTCGGCTGGCCAGATCACGTCCCCGAGCCAACGCTCCAACGGCAGATCGTCAGAGATGCCGCGCATCAGGCTCATGGCAGCGTGGGTGTGCAGGTTAACCAGCCCCGGAATCAGGGCGTGCGAGGGCAATTCGTATTCGTCGGCAGCCTGGTAGCGCGCACGGGCTTCGGATTGAGGCAGGATAGCGACGATTTGACCGCCACGGACGGCGATGCTGTGCCGGTCAAGCGTGACGTTGTCGGGAACGACCGGGATCAGCCAGCGCGGATGGATGAGAAGATCGACTGCGGCGCTCAAGCAAAGTCCTCCCTGAATAGGTATGCCGGGAATGCGATGGTGAGGCAGTTTACCGCTTGCCGGGCGAAGCGGTGAGCGTGATTGATTTTTCGGAAGCGCCGGGAATCGTGACAGAATATGAGGCAGTCGGTACATTCGTGCAGCGGCTGCTGCGTTCCGGCAAGAAAATAAATAACGAGGGATTGCGGCGAAAAGGGAAATGGAGCAGATACCCGGAAAAATCGGCAAATACCGGATCGTGCGCGAAGTCGGACGTGGCGCGACGGCTACCGTTTTTGAAGCCAGGCATCCTGATTCCCGGGAACCGGTCGCGGTCAAGCTCATCCGCTTCGGCTCCGGCAGCGATGACGGGGCCAAATTGAACCGTCGCCTGCTCAAGTTGCTGCGAGCCGAAGAAGCGTTGGCACGGCGGCTGGATCACCCGAATATCATCAAAATCCACGAAGTGGTGATCGAGCCGGAGCAGGCTTACGTGGTCATGGAATATTTCCCGGGCACGACGCTGGAGCGGTATTGCAGCTTTGAGCACCGTTTGCCCGTGCACCGGGTGACAGGCATCATCTTCAAATGCTGCATGGCACTCGATTACGCTTTCCAGCAGGGCGTCGTGCACCGCGACATCAAGCCGGCCAATATTCTGGTCGACGAAAACGACGATGTACGGATCACCGATTTTGGTCTGGCGCTCAATATCAACAAAAGTGTCGAAGTGGATTCGACCTTTATCATGGGAGTCGGCTCCCCGGCCTACATGAGCCCGGAGCAGATCAAGAACTATCCTCTCAACCAGAAAACCGACCTTTATTCGCTCGGGGTAGTGATGTTCCACCTGCTTGCCGGCAGGCTGCCGTTTCGCGCCGCCCATCCGGCGCAACTGGTCTACAAAATCATCAATGCCGATCCGCCTTTCGTGTCGCACCTCAACCCGGACGTGTCCGAACAGATGAACATGGTCATCCGCCGGGCGATGGAGAAAGACCTCTACTCGCGCTACAAGAACGGCGCGGAATTCGCCAAGGATTTAGCGGCGGTCCGTTACAAGATCGTTGATGAAGGTGATGCCCGGCTCGACACCTCGCGCTTTTCGATGTTGCGCAAACAGGCATTTTTCACTGAATTCGACGATGTCGAATTGTGGGAGATGCTGCGTATCAGTGTCTGGCGCAACGTACCCGGGCGTACAAGGCTGGTGAATGAAGGCGATACCGAACAACGTTTCGGCGTGCTGCTGGAAGGCCGGGTCGAACTGTCGGTTACTGGAAAGCGGGTGATGGAACTGGGGCCTGGGACGATTTTCGGCGAATCGGCCTGGCTCGACAGGATCAATCATCGCCAGACAATGTCAATTGTCTCATTGGAACCATTGACCTATCTCGAAATCAACCCGGCTGCCCTGGTGCTGGCCACCGAGGAAGTGCAGGAAGTTTTCCGGTGCGAAGTGGCTTCCGTTGTCGCACATCGCCTGGGCGCACTGGCGCTTGTTCACGCTGAATACTGCGGAGCCGCGAGCAAAGCAAGCACGACTTCGACGAGCGGTTTTACCACGAGCAGAAGCGGGTGGGGGTTGGTTGAGGATTGAGACGATGGCAAAAAAGTCCTCGTCGTGGCGCCAGAGGACATTTCCCCGCTACTCCCATCCCGCCAGGTGCCGACGAATGATCCCGTCAAGCGCGGAAACCCATTCCGGGCGGGTGTTCAGGCAGGGGATGGCGTGGAACGTCTCGCCGCCACGTTTGATGAAGGCATCGCGGCACAGCATGGCGATTTCTTCCAGCGTTTCCAGGCAGTCGGCGGCGAAGCCGGGGCAGATCACGTCGGCCCGTTTCACGCCTGAGGCAGCGAGCGATTCGAGCGTTGGCAGGGTATGGGGTTCCAGCCACTTGCCACGGCCAAAGCGGGACTGGAACGTCACATGCAACGCCTCCGATGGCAGGGCCAGCGCTTCTCCGAGCAGTCGGGCCGTGGTGAGGCACTCGGTACGGTAGGGATCGCCCAGTTTATCGGTGCGGGCCGGCTGTCCATGAAAACTGGCTACCAGACAATCTCCCTGGCCGTGGCGCGCCCAGTGTTCGCGCACGCTCGCCGCCAGCGCGGCGATGTAGCCGGGAGCGTCAGGGAAACTGCGCACGAAGCGCAAATCGGGCAAGTTGCGCCAGGCACGCATGGCTAGCGCGACTTCATCGAGCACGCTGGCTGTCGTGCTTCCTGAAAATTGGGGGTAGAGCGGCACGACCAGGATGCGGCAGGCGCCGTGCGCACGTAGCTCGGTGAGCGTGTCGATGATGGAGGGGGAGCCGTAGCGCATAGCCCAGGCAACAGCGATGCCGCCGTTGCCCGTTTCATGTCCGCGATTGAGCGAATCATCGAGCAAGGCAGCCAGACGTTCGGTGTGAACTCTGAGCGGGGAGCCTTCCGCTGTCCAGATGCTTGCGTATTTCTCTGCCGATCTGGCCGGGCGGGTGGTGAGGATGATGCCGTTGAGGACAGGCAGCCACACAAGGCGCGGCAATTCAACGACTCTTGGATCGGAAAGAAACTGGCGCAGCCAGGGCCGCAACGCCTTCGCTGTCGGCGCATCCGGCGTACCGAGATTGACCAGCAACACGCCCGTGCAACGGCCATGTTGCCGGGCATGGGAAGGTTCGGGCCGGAAGTGCGCCATGACAGTGCGGCGATTCGGTCAGACGTTGGGAGACAAGGCGTTCGACAACAACCGGGCGGTGATGTCGACGATGGGGATGACCCGGTCGTAGGCCATGCGGGTCGGGCCGATCACGCCCACCGAGCCGACGACCTGTCCATCGGCCTCGTAGGGCGCTGTCACCACGCTACAAGCGTCGAGTTGCGAGAGGCCGGATTCGTTGCCGATGAAAATTTGCACGCCTTGGGCGCGCCGGGAAAGGTCGAGCAACTGCATCAGGCCGGTGCGTTGCTCGAACAGCCGGAAAAGCTCACGCAGCCGGGACATGTTGGAAGACAGGTCTTCGACATCGAGCAGGTTGGTTTCGCCAGAGATGACATAGTCGAGCGAGGCGACTTCGGCGGCATCCGAGCCTGCCTCGATTGCACCCTTCATCAATTCGCTCATGTCGCTCCTGATCCGGTGCAGTTCTGTCTGAAGGTGCGTGCGGATTTCATCGAACGCAAGCCCGGCGTAATGCTCGTTGAGATAGTTCGCCGCAGCGCCCAGATCGGAGGCTGTATAGGCGCGGCGCGTAAACAGGATGCGATTCTGCACGTCACCGCTTTCGGTAACGATGATGAGCAGGATGCGGTTCTCGGACAGCCCGATGAATTCGATCTGGCGAATGCGCGCGGATACCCGGCGCGGCGTGACGACGACTCCGGCGAACCGGGTCAGATTCGAGAGCAGGTGGGAAGCCGAGTTCATCAGGCGCTGTGGCTGGTCGGGCTGGAGTTGCCCCTTCAGTTCCTGTACCCGTGCGCTTTCCATTGGCAGTACCGTGAGCAGGGTGTCGACAAAAAAACGGTAGCCCCTCGCCGTCGGTATCCGGCCCGCCGAGGTATGCGGACTGGATATATAACCCATTTCTTCCAGGTCGCTCATGACGTTGCGCACCGTGGCGGGCGATAGTTCCAGCCCTGACGAACGCGACAGGACACGCGAACCGATCGGCTGACCGTCGGCAATATAGCGTTCGATCAGCATTTTGAGCAGGACACGGGAACGGGAGTCGAGCGGGGGAGAGTGTGATGACATGGATCGATTCTAGCAGCCCGGCAGCCGTTGCGCAGATGCGCGGCACAAGGTCAAATGTGGTTTAATCACCCACTATGGCACGTAAATTCAGCAATGTTTCCCTGATCGGCAAGTTCCAGAGCGCGGACGGCAGCGAAACCGTGCTTGAGCTCGCGCGTTTCCTGCGTGGACGCGGGATGGAATCCTGGATCGAACAAGGCACGGCGGGAGGTATCGGCAAGGCTGCCGATGATTTCGTGGCTGCCACTTACGAAGAAATCGCCGACAAGGCCGACCTGGTGGTCGTCGTCGGCGGCGATGGCACGTTGCTCAATGCCGCTCGGCGGCTTGGCGAGCGTGCCGTGCCGCTTGTCGGGGTCAATCTCGGCCGGCTGGGCTTTCTCACCGACCTGCCACGGGCCAGCGCTTGCCAGCAACTGGGTAAAATCCTCGACGGGCATTATCACGCCGAGTCGCGCTTCATGCTCGATGCCGAAGTGACGCGCGGCGGTAACCGTATTTTTCATACCCTGGTGCTCAACGATGTCGTGGTTAACCGGGGCAATCTCGGCAGGATGATTGAGCTTGAGTTGATGGTCGATGATGTGTTCGTCTACCACCTGCGCTCGGACGGCATGATCGTTGCCACGCCGACCGGCTCGACGGCTTACGCGCTGGCGGCCAACGGGCCGATTCTTCATCCGGGCGTAGGCGGAATCGCGCTGGTTCCCCTTTGTCCGGCTGAACTGACCGCCCGGCCCATTACGCTGCCGGACAGTTGCCGTATCGAAATCGTTCTCATGCCGCCGCATGACGCCCGTATCCACTTTGACGGGGCGGCTTACTGCGACGTGCGCGCGGGCGATCAGTTGCGGATCGTGCGTTCCGCGCTGGAAGTGCGGTTGCTGCATCCTGAAGGCTACGGTTATTTTGCCATGCTGCGCGAAAAACTCCATTGGGGCGCCGCCATACAGCGGCCATGACCCTCCGCCTTTGCCTGCATTATGCTGCGCCGCCTCTCCATCCGCGATTTCGTCATCGTCGATCAACTCGGACTGGATTTCGTGGCCGGATTCGGGGCGCTCACCGGCGAGACGGGCGCGGGCAAATCCATCCTCCTCGATGCCCTCGGCCTCGCGCTGGGAGAGCGTGCTGACGCGGGTGTAGTGCGCCCGGGACGTGACAGGGCCGACATCACCGCTGAATTTGATCTTCCGCCCGATGGCGAACTGGCCGCCTGGCTCGCCGGGCAGGAACTCGACTCCGGCGACGATACGCTGATCCTGCGCCGTGTCGTCGATTCCGGCGGGCGCAGCAAGGCATGGATGAACGGCACGCCGGTAACGCTCGCGCAACTGCGTACTGCCGGAGAGTGGCTGGCGGATATTCACGGGCAGCACGCCCATCACGCCCTGTTGCGGGCCGGGATACAGCGTCAACTGCTCGATACCCATGCAGGGGCCGGGGAACGGGTCCTGGAGGTTGCCGCCTGCTGGCGTGAATGGCAGCGCCTGGCCGATTTGCGGCAAGCGGCGGAACGGGATGCGGCGGCTTTTGCCCGCGAGCGCGAACTGCTCGGCTGGCAGGTCAGGGAACTGGAAGAACTTGCCTTCGATCTTGGCGAATGGAACGAAATCAACGCCGAACATGGACGGCTGGCGCACGCCGCCGATCTGCTGAGCGGCGTGGGCGAGGCGCTCGACCGCCTGGGGGAAGGCGAACAGGCCATCTGTTCCATCCTCGGCCATTGCGCAAACCGTCTGTCGGCGCTGGAAGCCATCGACCCGGCGCTTGCCGAAGCACGCGAACTGATCGACGCGGCGGCAATCCAGGCCGATGAAGCCCTGCATGTCCTGCGCCGCTACCAGGGCCGGCTCGATCTCGACCCGGAACGCCTCGCTGGAATTGAACAGCGTATCGGCGCAGTAATGGACGTTGTGCGCAAATACCGTACCACGCCGGAAGACCTGCCGACGCTCGCTGTCGAATGGCGGGCACGGCTCGATACGCTCGAAGCCAGTGCCGACCCGGAACGCCTCGCCGCCGCCGAAGCAGACGCGCGTGCGGCCTTTGATGCCTCCGCCGCGCGTCTCTCGGCGGCACGCCGCGACGCGGCGGCGGCCTTGTCGCCCGAAATCACTGAAACCATGCAATCGCTGGCAATGGTGGGCGGAAAGTTTGAAGTGGCGCTGATTCCCTGCGATGCGTCCGCGCACGGGGTGGAAAATGTCGAGTTTCAGGTGGCCGCCAATCCCGGTCAAGTGCCGCGCAGCCTTGCCAAGGTCGCTTCCGGCGGTGAGTTGTCCAGGATCGGGCTTGCCATCCAGGTGATGACCAGTTGCGATTCAGCCACGCCAACGCTGATTTTCGATGAAGTCGACGTCGGCATCGGTGGCCGCGTCGCGGAAATCGTCGGCCAATTGCTGCACCGTCTGGGCCATGACCGACAGGTACTCTGCGTCACTCACCTTCCGCAAGTGGCCGCCTGCGCCGACTGGCAATGGCAGATTGCCAAGGAAATCCGCGACGGGCAGACCTTGAGCGTCGTTACGCCGCTCGATAAGGCCGCCCGCGTCGAGGAGATCGCGCGTATGCTCGGCGGAGTCGACATTACCGACACCACGCGGCGGCATGCCGCTGAAATGCTTGCGGGAAAAACAAAGACCCGTTGATTTTCTATTGATCCCCGTCTTCGCGGTGCGGACATTCTTCCCGCAGGCAGTCCACATACAGATAAAGCGCGTGATCCTTGATGGCAAATCCGCGCTCTTGGGCGATGCGTTGCTGGCGTTGTTCGATTTCGGGATCGCAGAACTCTTCCACCCGGCCACATTGCAGGCAGACCAGGTGGTCGTGGTGTCCGCCCTTGTTGAGTTCGAATACGGCTTTGCCGGTTTCAAAGTAATGGCGTTCCAGCAAACCTGCCTGCTCGAACTGCGTCAGCACACGATAGACGGTTGCCAGCCCGATGTCCTTGTCGTCCTCGATCAACTGGCGGTAGACATCTTCGGCGGTGAGGTGCTGCAACCCGGCGTTCTGGAACAGTTCCAGGATTTTGAGACGGGGAAGAGTGGCCTTGAGACCGATGTTCTTGAGGCTGCGGGAGTTATCTACCATGATCCGAACCCGGTGGCCCGCGTGGGCGGGAGATGCTGTGTTTGCCGCTATGTTATATTCCCCCATCTTTTTTGAGAACCAGCAGCCCCAAATCATGCGCCCCACGCCTTCCTTTGCGTCAGTTTTTGCAGCCATTGCCGCTGCCCTCGCGCTGACGGCCTGTTCCTTTTTCGCCCCTTATCGCATCGACATCCGGCAGGGCAATTACATCGATGATGCCATGCTGGAGCAACTCAAACCCGGCATGACACGCGAGCAGGTGCGTTTTGCGCTTGGCTCGCCTCTGGTGGCAGACGTGTTTCATTCCGACCGCTGGGATTATGTTTACCGTTTCAAGCCCGGCAATAGAGATAAGGAAGAACAGCGCACGGTCTCGGTATTTTTTGTCAATGACAAACTGGATCGCGTCGAAGGCGATATTACCCCGGCCAGCGGCGATAAAGCGGCGGAACCCCGCGCCAGAGTCATTGAGGTGCCCAAAGCGAAAAATTAAAGAGGGCTTTATTCATGATTTCCCCGATTCGGGTGGTTATTGCCGGCGCATCCGGGCGTATGGGCCAGATGCTGGTCGAAGCCGCGCTCAAGGAAGAGGGCATCACGCTCGTTGCGGCCTTCGACCATCCGGGTTCGATGCTCGCGGGGCGTGATGCGGGAGAACCGATGGGGGTTTCTACCGGAGTGATTGTTGGTGGCGATGCTGCCGCAGCCATCGCCGTTGCCGACTGCCTGATCGACTTTACCCGCCCCGAAGGCACGCTTCTCCATCTTGCGCATGCCGTCCGACTGGGTAAATCCGTGGTGATCGGAACCACCGGCTTCGACGCTGCCGGGAAGGCCGCCATTGCTGAAGCCGCCCATGCCATTCCTGTCGTTTTCGCGCCCAACATGGCGGTCGGGGTCAATGCGGTGTTCCGCCTCCTTGATGTGGCGGCCAGGATTCTCTCCGAAGGCTATGATGTCGAGATCATTGAGGCCCACCACCGCTTCAAGGCAGATGCCCCTTCGGGCACCGCGCTGCGCATGGGTGAGATTGTCGCGCGGGCGCTTGGGCGCGATCTTGGCCGGTGCGCGATTTACGGGCGCGAAGGCACGACAGGCGAACGCAAGGCCGAGACGATCGGCTTTTCAACCCTCCGGGGCGGCGACATCGTGGGCGACCACACGGTGCTCTTCGCAGGCATCGGCGAGCGCGTCGAGATTACCCATAAATCCAGCAGCCGTATGCCCTATGCGCTGGGTTCGCTCAAAGCCGCCCGTTTTCTCGCCACCCAAAAGGCGGGACTCTTCGATATGCAGGACGTGCTCGGGCTGCGTTGACACATAACCCCTCTCCAGGCACGGATTTGCCTTGTATGCGCCAAGACGTTAGAATTCATCTGTTTAACCATGACCACGGTAACCACGGGATCGGCCAGCGGCTGTCCCGTTTTTTCGCATATATGGGGCGGATGCGTATGGGTTTGCGCCGATGTCCGCCACTGCCGTATTCGTATCGGAGTTTTTCGTGACCTCTTTTCCTCCTGCTCTTCTTGCGCTCGCCGACGGCACTGTTTTTCATGGCAAGGGCATCGGCGCGGCGGGTAGCACGGTGGGCGAGGTGGTGTTCAACACCTCGATGTCGGGCTACCAGGAGATCCTTACAGATCCCAGCTATTGCAAGCAGATCGTCACACTCACCTATCCACACATCGGCAACACCGGTGTGAATACCGAAGACGTGGAGTCCGGGCGCGCGCAAGTTGCGGGCCTCGTCATCCGCGACCTGCCGATCCTGCCGTCCAATTTCCGCATGGAGCAAAAGCTGGATGATTGGTTGCGCGGTGAGGGCGTGGTGGCGATTGCCGGGATGGATACCCGCAAACTGACCCGTCTGCTGCGCGAGAAAGGCGCTCAGGCAGGCTGTATCGTCACGGGCAAACCGGGCGTGCCGCCGGATGCCGAGGCGGCGATTGCCGCCGCGCGGGCTTTCCCCGGTCTGGGTGGCATGGACCTGGCGAAGGCGGTGACGACTTCCAGGTCTTACGAGTGGACGCAGAGCGAGTGGCGGCTCGGGGAAGGTTACGGTACGCAGGACGCGCCGTGCTGGCATGTGGTTGCGTTTGACTTTGGAGTCAAACGCAACATCCTGCGCATGCTGGCTTCGCGCGGCTGCCGCCTGACCGTCGTGCCTGCCTGGACGAGCGCCAGGGACGTGCTGGCAATGAAACCCGATGGCGTTTTTCTTTCCAACGGGCCGGGCGACCCCGAACCCTGCGATTACGCGGTTTCCGCGATCCGGGAAATCGTGGCGGCAAAAGTGCCGACATTCGGCATCTGCCTGGGGCATCAATTGCTCGCGCTGGCCTCCGGGGCAAAGACCATGAAGATGAAATTCGGCCATCACGGCGCGAATCATCCGGTAAAGGATCTCGATACCGGACAAGTGCTCATCACCAGCCAGAACCACGGCTTCGCGGTCGATCCGGCCACGATGTCGGGCAATCTGCGTGTGACGCACGTGTCGCTGTTCGATGGTTCCGTCCAGGGGCTTGCCCGCACGGATGCGCCCGCGTTTTCTTTCCAGGGCCACCCTGAAGCGATTCCCGGCCCGCACGACGTGGTTCACCTGTTCGACCGATTCATCAACCTCCTCAAAACCCGCTGATTTCGCATCCGCATCCAAAGGGATGCACGGTGGCATGACCCCGTGGTTCCCTGTTCTATCCGAGGCAAAGAATGCCCAAACGCACAGACATTCACACCATCCTGATTATCGGCGCCGGCCCGATCATCATCGGCCAGGCGTGCGAGTTCGACTACTCCGGCGCGCAGGCATGCAAGGCTTTGCGCGAGGAAGGTTACCGGGTCGTGCTGGTCAACTCCAATCCAGCCACGATCATGACCGACCCCAATATGGCGGACGTGACCTACATCGAACCCGTCACCTGGCAGGTCATCGAGCGCATCATCGAAAAGGAACGCCCGGATGCGATCCTGCCGACGATGGGCGGGCAGACGGCGCTTAACTGTGCGCTCGATCTGGCCAGAAACGGCGTGCTGGAAAAATACAACGTCGAACTCATCGGTGCCTCCCGCACAGCCATCGACAAGGCGGAAGACCGGCTCAAGTTCAAGGAAGCGATGACCCGCATCGGACTCGGTTCCGCGCGGTCCGGCATCGCGCACAGCATGGAAGAAGCCTTGCAGGTGCAGGGCGGCATCGGCTTTCCGGTCATCATCCGCCCCAGTTTTACCTTGGGCGGGACAGGCGGCGGAGTGGCCTTCAATACGGAAGAATTCCACGAGATTTGCAAGCGCGGGCTGGAAGCCAGCCCTACCAACGAACTCCTGATCGAAGAGTCCCTCCTGGGCTGGAAAGAAATCGAGATGGAAGTCGTGCGCGACAAAAAAGACAACTGCATCATCATCTGTTCCATCGAAAACCTTGATCCGATGGGTGTGCACACCGGCGACTCCATCACCGTCGCCCCGGCACAGACCCTGACCGACAAGGAATACCAGCTCGTGCGTAACGCCTCGATTGCCATCCTGCGCGAAATCGGCGTGGATACCGGCGGCTCGAACGTGCAGTTTGCGATCGACCCCAAGGACGGGCGCATGATCGTGATCGAAATGACTCCGCGGGTGTCGCGCTCCTCCGCGCTGGCTTCCAAGGCCACGGGTTTCCCGATTGCCAGGGTTGCGGCCAAACTGGCCGTGGGCTACACGCTTGACGAACTCAGGAACGAAATCACTGGCGGAGCCACGCCGGTTTCCTTTGAGCCGGCCATCGACTACGTTGTCATCAAGGTGGCGCGTTTTGCCTTCGAAAAATTCCCCCAGGCCAACGACCGCCTGACCACGCAGATGAAAGCCGTGGGCGAAGTCATGGCGATTGGCCGCACCTTCCAGGAAACGTTCCAGAAAGCCCTGCGCGGCCTGGAAGTGGATTCATACGGGCTCGATGAAATAGAAACCGACCACGAAGACCTGGAACACGAACTCGGCAATCCCGGCGCACAGCGTATCTGGTACGTGGGGCAAGCCTTTCGCGAAGGCTACAGCCTGGAAAGGGTGAACCAGCTCACCGCCATCGACCCCTGGTTCCTTGCCCAGATCGAAGACCTCGTCGCCAGCGAAAAAGCGCTTGCGGGCCGTTCGCTCAAGGCGCTTTCCGCCGATGAACTTCGCGAACTGAAGCGCAAGGGCTTTTCCGACCGCCGTCTGGCGAAACTTCTCAACAGCGACGAGACCTCCGTGCGGCTGGCCCGGCACGCGCTCGGCGTGCGGCCCGTGTACAAGCGGGTCGATACCTGCGCGGGAGAATTCGCCACCACCACCGCCTACATGTATTCCTCCTATGAGGAAGAATGCGAAGCCCGGCCCTCCGGCCGCAAGAAAATCATGGTGCTCGGCGGCGGGCCGAACCGCATCGGGCAGGGCATCGAATTTGACTACTGTTGCGTTCACGCGGCGCTGGCGCTACGGGAAGACGGGTTCGAGACCATCATGGTCAACTGCAACCCGGAGACCGTCTCCACCGACTACGACACGTCCGATCGCCTGTACTTCGAGCCGATTACCCTGGAAGACATCCTGGAAATCGTCCACGTCGAAAAACCCGACGGCGTCATCGTCCAGTTTGGCGGCCAGACTCCCCTGAAGCGCGCCCGTGCGCTGGCAGAAAACGGCGTCCCCATCATCGGGACCAGCCCGGACATGATCGACGCCGCCGAAGACCGCGAACGCTTCCAGAAACTCCTGAACGACCTTGGGCTGCGCCAGCCCCCCAATCGCACTGCGCGCACCCCTGAAGCCGCCGTGCGTCTGGCCGCTGAAATCGGCTATCCGCTGGTCGTGCGGCCTTCCTACGTCCTCGGCGGGCGGGCGATGGAAATCGTCCACGAACAAAAAGACCTCGAACGCTACATGCGCGAAGCCGTCAAAGTCAGCAACGAATCACCGGTACTGCTCGACCGCTTCCTCGACGACGCCACCGAAGTCGACGTCGACGCCCTCTCGGACGGAGAAGAAATCATCATCGGCGGCATCATGGAACACATCGAACAGGCGGGCGTGCACTCGGGCGACTCCGCCTGCTCGCTGCCGCCCTACACCCTGACCCCCGCTCTCCAGGACGAACTGCGGCGGCAAACGCGCGCCATGGCGCAGGCGCTCAACGTCTGCGGCCTCATGAACGTGCAATTCGCCATACAGGGAGCGGGCGATGAAGCCACCGTCCACGTACTCGAAGTCAACCCGCGTGCCTCGCGCACCGTACCCTTCGTCTCCAAGGCATGCGGCCTGCAATTGGCAAAGATCGCCGCGCGCTGCATGGTCGGACAAAGCCTGAAGAGCCAAGGCATCACAGGCGAAATCGTGCCCCCGTACTACTCGGTGAAAGAAGCCGTCTTCCCCTTCATCAAATTTCCCGGTGTCGACATCAT
Source organism: Azoarcus sp. (assembly GCA_031274995.1). Lineage (GTDB taxonomy): Bacteria > Pseudomonadota > Gammaproteobacteria > Burkholderiales > Rhodocyclaceae > WRNU01. The sequence goes on along the minus strand of JAISPJ010000084.1, from coordinate 1,431 downwards.
CCTCGGGCCTGAAATGAAATCGACCGGCGAAGTCATGGGCGTGGGCAAGGGTTTTCCCGAAGCCTTCGTCAAAAGCCAACTGGCCGCCGGGGTACGGTTGCCGAGATCGGGCAAGGCGTTCATCAGCGTCAAGCACTACGACCGTCCTGCGGCGATCGAGGTGGCCCGCGACCTGCTCCAACTGGGTTTCTCCCTCGTCGCCACGCGCGGCACCGCCGGAGTCATCGAGGCAGCCGGATTGCCGGTAACGATCGTCAACAAAGTCAACGAAGGGCGACCACACATCGTCGACATGATCAAAAACGACGAAATCGCCCTCGTCATCAACACAGTCGAAGGCAAACGCCAGGCAGTGGCGGATTCGCGTTCCATCCGCGTCAGCGCGCTGGCAGCCAAAGTCACCGTATTCACCACCATCGAAGGCGCACAGGCGGCATGTATGGGCCTGCGCCACCTGTCGGGGCTTGAAGTCTATGCCCTGCAAGAACTTCACGCGAAACTGAAGTAAATCGGACCGATGACCAAGATACCCCTGACCCTTGCGGGCGCCGAAGCCCTGCGCGCCGAACTGCATCGCCTGAAAACCATCGAGCGTCCCGGCGTCATTGCTGCCATTACCGAAGCGCGTTCGCATGGCGACCTTTCCGAGAACGCCGAATACGACGCGGCCAAAGACCGCCAGAGTTTCATCGAAGGCCGCATCATCGAAGTCGAAAACAAACTCGCCAACGCCCAGATCATCGACCCGGCCCTGCTCGATGCCGATGGCCGTTGCGTATTTGGCTCCACGGTCACGCTGGAAGACATGGGCTCCGGCCAGAACGTGACCTACCAGATCGTCGGCGACGACGAAGCGGACATCAGGATCGGCAAAATATCCGTCAACTCCCCGGTTGCCCGCAGCCTCATCGGCAAATACGCCGGAGACATCGCCGAAGTACAGGCCCCGAACGGTGTGCGGGAATATGAAATCATTGAAGTGGCGTATGCCTGACCCCGAAAGCGGAGCAAAAACCGAAATCCTCCCAATCCGCCTCGCCACCGCCGTGGCACAGTTGCTCGTCACCGCATGGGTTGGCGGCATGTGGATGGTCGGCTACATCGTCACGCCAACACTCTTCGCCATGCTCGACGACCGCATGCTGGCAGGCCACATCGCCGGAAAATTGTTTGGCGCCATTGCCTGCATCGGTGCAGTCGCGGCGGTTTACCTTCTCGGCTTCATGGCCGCGCGGCAGAGGCAGGCGGTATTGCGCAATGTTCTATTCTGGGTCGTTGTGGTGATGCTCGTCTGCGTAGCGGCGGGGGCCGTTCTTCAGATAGAAATGGCCGCGCTCAAAGCCGGGCTGGGTTCGATGGACGTGATGGAAAGCGCGCAACGCGGAAGATTTGCCATGTTGCATGGAGTGGCAAACGTGGTTTATCTTACGC
>JAISPJ010000028.1 GCA_031274995.1 Azoarcus sp. | reverse complement strand
CTTTCTGGCGCGAGTAAAAGGCCGTGATTTGCGTGCTCGACGAGGGTTGGTAGTTCGCGTCGAGATTGATGCTGTTCTGATTGTTTTTCTGCAAGCCGAAATTGTTGTGTGGGTAATCGATCCACTGCATTTGCAGGCTCAAGCCGAGATCGAAATCCTCGCGCACGCTCCAGTTCAACCGCGTATTGATAACCTCCTGGCCGCGGTCGGCTTGGTCGATCTTCATGAAATCGCCACCATTGGCCTGGCCGCCGCTGCCGTTGTTGCCGAGAATCGCGGTTTGCATCTGGGCCAGCGTGGGAACCGGAATGCCCGAGGGCAACACGGCAGCCGTATCGGCATTGGTGATCATCCACTTCAGGGCGTCCCGGCTATAGGGAAGCCCATTGAGAGTCATGAAACTGGCCAGCGGGCGGGTGGTCACCAGCGGGTCGTAGAAACTGCCGCGTTTTTTGTCAACCTCCCAGGACGTTCTCAAGGTGGCGTCGTCGAAAAGACCGCGGTTGACGTAGGTCGCCTTGATCTTGTCTTCCCAGGTTTCCTTGCGCTCGCGGTAGGTGTGCGAGAAATCCTCGCGCTCATACGAGAGATCGAGCGCTTGTTTCCTGGCGAACAAGTATTCGCCCGAGAGGGTGTAATTGGTCTGCGTGTCGCTGCGCGGCGGCGAAAAATAGCTTGGTCCCGCCGCGGTGAACGCGCCAAGATTATTCAACGGGGCGCTGAAAGCATTTGCCGTGTTGAAAAAGCCGCTGAATGGAACGCCGTACAGGGTGGCATTGGGACTACCCATCAGCAACGGGTTTGCCGCGTAGAAAATCGGCGATTTGTTGTCGTTCTCGTAACGGCGGGCGTTCGCTCTGAGCGTCAAATCATCGGTCGGGTCCATCGTCCAGCCAAGAAGGTAGAGTTTGGAGTCGACGCGCAGATCGGATTTGCAGCGCGACATCGGGCAGCCATTGACACCGTTCCAGTCCGCCGCCGTACCGCCGGCGGCCATCGCCGTGTCGTTGGCCAGGAAACCGGGATTGAGCGGCATGCGCAACGAGTCGTTGTTGCGCGAGGTGGTCCAGGAAACGGTGCCGGTAAATCTGCTGTTCCAGAAATCGAAGCGGCGCAAAACATCGCCCTTGATGCTCGCCGCCTTGTTATTCGGCGGCGGTGTATAGATAAAGGTGTAAATCTGGTTGAGGGCGCCAACCGGGTACGGCACTTCCCTCTCAACCAGCGGGCTATCCACATACAACTGTTTGATGTCGTCCTGGAAAATCGACAACGAGGCGCGTAGATTGACCGCCGTCTTGCCTTGGAAATACTGGATACCGGCCATCAGGTCCGAAGTTTTATAGTCGATCGGTTCGACCCCCTCGACGGCCATGAAACCGAAGGGGCGCTCGCCGTCTCTTTTCTCGTAGGTCGTATTGACATAAAACCTCCAGCTTTTGCTGGGCGTCCAATCTGCCCGCATGCCGGCTTTTTTGCGAATCAAGGAGACTTCCTGATCGGCCGGCAGACTTTGGGTGACGGGGCTGGTCAGAAATGGATTGGCGCCCGTGATACCGACATTGGTATAGGCATCCGTGCCGTAGAGCGGATTCAGCTTCTCATGATTGCCGTTGAGGAGGTAAATGGGCTTGAAAGTATCGGAAAAGACGTGAGGCGTTTCGTTATAGAAAGCGCGCACTCGCCAATCGTTATAATGCCCGAATTGCAAGCTGTAGAACTGGTCGTTCTGGCCGACGCCGCCACCGAATACCTGGATGAAATTGGCCGTATCGGGGTTATTCGCGGCGAAGTCGAAATAATTCAGACTCAGACCTTTCTTGAGGTCTTTGTATTCACGGAATTTGGAATATTTCGCGTCGGGGCTGCCGCCGAGAAAACCGAACTCGAAATTGCCGGAATACAACCAGCCGTTTATTGTCCTCTCGGCTTCCGGATCCGGCTGGGCGTAAGGTATGCCATAGAGCTGGCCGGTGGGAGAACGACGCACGGTGTCGTAGCTGTCCGCGGCCGACAAGTACGGAATCGTGACGCGCCCCGGCGGATTCAGCGCATTGCCCGACGCCGTATCGACACCGACCGCGGAATCGGCCCAAGCCACGCCGGCGATGCAGGGCATGAAGGCTGCGCCGACGCAGATGGCCAAGAGTTTCCTTTGTGGACGACCCATTTCCTTTCCCCCCCCGAGCGGCAACAGTGGCTTTTGAGTTTTCATGGTCGGTCCTCCTCCCCGGTCAACGACGGAAACGATCGCCATCCGGCGCGTTGCTGCCGTGAATCTGGGAATGACAGTTCTGGCAGGAACGGCCGAGCAACTGCACCGGAGCGGCAGCCGCGTTCGGAGTGCGGAAGGTGTGTCCCATGCTGCCGGTCAGATTGTGGCAGTCCATGCAGATCATCGGCCGCGACGTGCGCAGCAGCTTGTCGTTGTTCGAGCCATGCTGCTCATGGCAGTTCAGGCAGTTCTCGCGTACCGGCGCATGTTCCCACAGGAAGGGGCCGCGCTTTTCCGCATGGCACTGGTAGCAAATTTCATTGACGGTGTCGGCCTTGAGCAGACGCTTGTTCGAACTGCCGTGCGGATTGTGGCAGTCCTCGCAGCTCATCTTGCCTTCCGGCAGCGGCATATGCGATTTCTTGCGAAATTCCATTCTCTGTTGCTGATGACAGGACTGGCAGGTTTCGGTGATGCTGGGTTTCTTCATCAGGCCATTCAGCGAGAAGCGGGCCATCGGGTTGTGGCAGTCCGAGCAAGCCAACTGGTTTTTCTGATGGATGGAGCCCTTCCAATACATGCGCTGGCCGCCGTCGTGACAACCCAGGCACTGGGCGTTCATGCGTGCGACCGGCGTGCCCCATTCCCTGGAAAAGCCAATGATCTTGGTTTTGTCCTTGGTGTCGGCGACATGCAACGAGCCGGGGCCGTGGCAGGCTTCGCAGACCATCTTCTCGACGTCGTTGCGCGGGTTCTCGCGGAAAATCTGCGCGTGCTGGGTGTGCCCGAACAAGCCCTTTTCCGTGTCGTGGCAGTCGCCGCAGACCTTTTCGCCGACGTAGCGCGCATTGGCCGTCGGATCGTCGGCCGCCCGCGCCGGAGCGCTCGATGCCAGCCCCATCAAGAGGACGCTGCTCAGCACAGCGCAAGCTCTGAGAAATGAATATGCCTTCGCCATGCGCGTTTTCCTCTCCGACCCCGATACCTGGCTTTCAACCTGTTCGCATCGGAATTCTTCCGCGGGCGCCATTGCCCGAACCCGATGCCGTGGGTTACAACCAAGCCCCTACGATACCGGCCAGTTCTTATGGCTGGATGAAGGGACGCAACGAAACATTAACGTTTCTTAATCGAAAATACGGGCCACGATCCTGCGAAACACCTGTATAAAACCGGCTGTAGCTGCGAAGGGGAAAAGCGATGCGGTTGTTACTTGTCGAAGATGACGCCTTGCTTGGCGATGGTTTGCGGGCGGCGCTCGACGGAGCTGGATTCAGCGTCACCTGGGTGCGCGACGGAAAGACCGCCCTGAACACCATCGGCACCCAGGATTTCGTCGCCATGGTGCTCGACATCGGCTTGCCGGCGATAACCGGGACCGAGGTGCTGCGGGAAGTACGCGCAGGCGGCAACAATCTGCCGATTCTGGTGTTGACGGCGCGCGATTCGACGCGCGACAAAGTAATAGGCCTGCAGCAAGGCGCCGACGACTACGTCGTCAAGACGACCGACATGGAGGAACTCGTTGCCCGCTTGCGCGCCCTGATCCGGCGCGCCGGACGCTCCAACGGCGTGCTCAGGACCGGCGATCTGACGCTCGATCTCATCACCCACACCGCGACCAAGGAAGGCAAGTCGATTGTATTGTCGGCCAAGGAAGCGACGGTCTTGCGCGTGCTGCTGGAACGGGTCGGGCGGGTCATCACCCGCAGCCAGCTCGTGGAGGCATTGTACGGTTGGGGCAAGTCGGTCGA
>JAISPJ010000086.1 GCA_031274995.1 Azoarcus sp. | reverse complement strand
CGCCGCCGAACCGTCCGTCGCCGCGCGCCCGGCCATGTGGGCGGGACAGAGCCAGTGCGCCACATGCGGTGACAGGGATCGAGACGCCACTCTGGACACGGGCAACGACACGGCCTTGCAGGACGCCTTCCCGTGCGCTCTTTCCGCCCTGTTGTTCCAACTCGAACGGATAACGGGCGAAGAAATTCACCCGTACACAACCGGGCGTGATCGAACCACCGTCCGGCGGCAACGTTTCGGTCAGTGTTTCCGCCAGACGCACGCCGTGACGCGCAATGACCTGCTGCCCCGTGCCTTCGCTTGCGAACCAAACGGGTCTGCCGTCGATAAGCCAGCCCGCGCCTCCTCCGTAACGCTTTGTGGGCTGGCCGGGCCGATGCCAGGAAAAGGTTTTGACCCGCAATCGTCCGCCCATGCCGCGTATGAGTTCCGCCGCTTCTAATCCGGGGGAAGAAGCGGCAAACAGCCGGGCAAGCAGGGTGGACGCCGCCTCTTCCCATGCGCGGGTGGGCGCGGCTTCGAGCGCGTGCAGGATGGAAGCGGGGGAAACCACGGTCTCCGGCTTCATTGCGCCGAGATCGGCCAGCCAGGGCGCGGCGTCGCGCACACCGGGCCGCGCTTCCCAGAACGTGCGCCATGCTTCACTGGAAATTCCAAGCCGCTGCGGCTCGAAAAACAATCCGCACGAACGCACCAGAGCCAATTCCCGGCCAATGCGCTGGCCGGGTTCGCAGCAATAGGTTTCTTCTTCACGACGCTTGCGAACAGTGGCCGAATTGCCTTGTTTGCCGTGCGCTTCGGTGCAGACGTAATCCGGCGCGGGATGGCGCTGCTCGACAAGCCACAGGTAGACAAAGAGTTTCCATAAACTGCCGAGCGGCACACGCGGCGCAAATGGCCCGTCAGCCGCTTTGCCTGTGTGTGTGCCGGGTATCCGTTCACTGACGCCAGGCTTGCCCGCGTCGTCGAATACGCGCCATTCCAGTCCGCCATCCATCCTGGCCCGCCAGAGCATTTCCAGCGCGGGAGCAGATTCGGCGCTTGCCGGGGCAGCCAGCATGGCAAGCGCAAAACTGCAACAAGCGAAAATGCCCGCACGGGTTCGCACGCGGGCTACTTCACCACCCATATCACGCTTTCTTTTTTGGCGTAGGCTTTCATCGAAGGCTGGTACATCCGGTAATAGCGTACCGGGGGCAGCGTGAAGCGGCCGCTTTGGCCGACTCTCAGGAGGTGGCGCACGACGATGCTGCCGTCGGCTGGCAGGAATTCGACGGGCACACCGTAGCGGTTTCGGTGTTCTTCGGCCTTGCCCCGGTCAATTGGGCGGGCTTCTCCGTTTTCTCCTTCAATCAGGTTGATGCCCCAGGTGGTGCGTTCGATGCTTGCTCCTGGCGGTAACGGAACCTCGACGATGCCATAGTGATGGGCCTGTTTTGATGAAAGATGGATTTCATCGAGGTAGAGTTCCTGCGTGGAAAGGCCGGTGGCCGGGTTGACGGGAGAAAGCGCGTAGTTGGCGACACCTTCTTCGAACTTGCGCCGGTTCAGGCGGTAGAGCTTGCGCTCGACCTTGACCGGCAGCGTGCTCTTGCCATCTTCCTCGCTCTCATAACGCAGGATCGCCGTGAGTCTGGCAGGCGCGTTGTGGACGCGCAGCGTCTTGGGCAAGGGTGCCTCGGCAGACCATGACCATTCGGGGGGGGTGGCCAGGGTATGGGGCGTGCCGACTGCATCCTGCCATTTCCCTTCGGCGGGTTTGAGGCCGGAATGACTGGATTGAAGCGTGAGCTTGCCGCCAAGCGCCTGTTGCGTCCAAACCAGCGTCAGCGCCCGGTCGAAGGTCGGCATTTCTTCGGAGATACCGGCAAGGATCGCGGCAGCGTCGTTTTCCCTGTTGCCCGTGTTTTTGCCGGAAAGGAGCAGAAGGGCGTGCGCGGAAGGCAGCGCGCTCGATTGCAGGTGTTGTTTGGCATTGTCGAGCGCCTTGGTGCTGGTATTTGCGCGGGAAACAATGCCGGCTTCCTGAGCGATGAGCGAGGCCAGTATTTGTGCGTAAGCAAGGCCGGACGGCGAATCGGGATTGTTCAGAAGAGGGCTGTTCTCGCCCGCGCCATGATCTTTTTTGCCTTCAACGTCTTTTTTTGCCAGCGCCGAGAGCAATCCTTCCGCTTGCGTGCGTACCGGCAGGCCGATTTGCTGGATGAACCACAGGGCGAGCGCCTGATGCAGTATCGGTTCGTTTCCGGCATGGTCGCGGTAGACCGCCAGGACGCGCTCCCAGTGCGAAGCGGGCAAACTCATGCCCAGTGCGCGGGTGGCCCGCCAGTCGGCGTAATAGGCGTAGGCGGTCATCAGGGCGTTGTCGCCCGTGCCTTGCCCCCACCAGCCGAAGATGGCGTTGGGGCCGGCCAGCGCGGCCAGCCGCAGGCGTTGGCTGTAGAGGGTTTGCCGCAAGTGCGCGGCCTTGCCCTGCGCACGATCCGTGGAAAGCAACGGCATGACGATGGACAGCGGTATCAGGCGGCTCGATGTCTGTTCGACGCAGCCCCACGGATATTCGAGCAGGGAATCGGCAATACGCAGGAAGTGTTCGCTGCCGCTGGCGACAAGGCGCAGATTCAGTCTGCGGGCATCGGCAGGCAGGTGGAGGGATGCCATTCCGCGTTCCAGGGCAACGATTTGTTCATGCAGCCCGCGCCAGCGAGCGGATTCAGCGATCAGGGCGGTTTCCAGCGCGTCGGCGAGTTCATTCCTGCCTGCCTCGCCCGCCGTGCGCACTTCCAGCCGTGCCGCCTGTTCGCCGTCAAAGGGGGGCAGTTTGAATGACAGCCAGGTGACGCCGTGCGGGAGTGCTGTTTTTTGAGTGATTTCTTCTTTTGCCAGTTTGAGCGTGATTTCAGCTTCGCGCGTACTGCCGGTGCTGTTAAAAACGGCGAGCGAAGCGATTGGCGCATCGCCCTCGCGCATCCAGGTGGGTGAAGTCCATTTGGCGTACAGGGGTTTGTCGGACTGCATCCAGGCGGCGCGTTGCCCATAGGCGGTATCCTGCCGCGTGGATGCGCCCTTTGGCGATTCTGCGTCCAGCGCCACGGCGCGTACGGTGATGCGCCAGCGTGAAAGGGCGTCCGGCATCTTGAAGCTGAACCTGGCGTGGCCGTTTTCGTCGGTGAGGAGCCTCGGCACCCATGCCGCCGTGTCGGTATCGTCTCGGCGGGCGCGTTCGAGCACCTTGATGGCGCGTTCATTGTACTGGTGGCGGCCGGGCGGTTGCCGCGCGGCGTCGTTGGCGTAATTGGCGGCTTCGTCGTAGGTGATGAAATTCAGGCTCGCACTGGTGCGCACGTTGTTGCGCCGGACGTGCTGGAAAAATTCCACCATGTCGGGGGCGATTTCCGGTTGCAGGGCGTAGATCATTTCATCGACGACGGAAATCGTCAGCGCGGCTCGCGCCGGTTTTCCGGCCAAGCTTACGTCGATGTCGATTTCCACGGTCTCGCCCGGTTTCGCGACGGCTTTCCCAGGTTTGATATCGAGCGCAAGCCTTGGCGTTTCAACCACCAGCCCGGCGTTCTGGAAGACGTATTCGCCCGCTTTGACGTAAGCGACCGAGAGGGTCATGTTCGGGGCATGGCTTTCGGTGACGGGCACGTGCGCGCGCCACTGATTGGGGGCGAGGCGCTCGGCGCTGATCCATCCCGCGTTTTTGCCCTGGGCGGCGGAGAGCAGCGCGCTGGCTTCCACGCGGTCGCGCTCCAGGGTAAGCAGGGCTTCGTCGACCGGTTCGGAAAAGGTCATCAGCACTTCGGCGGTTTCTCCTGCCCGGTAGCGTTCCTTGTCCAAAACCATTTCGATGGTTCCGGGCAGCGCTTTGATTTCACGCGCCTCGGAGTCCCGGCCTCCGACCCAGTGCGCGGCAGCGGCGATGAGGTTGCCTTGGGCATCGCGCAGCAACAGGGAGTAGGAGCCGGGTTTATCGAATCTGGCGGTCCATTCGCGGGCAGTGGCATCGAAGGTGCCGCTGGTTTTTTCCTGGTCTTCGAGGCGGATGATTTCCCATTGCGCGGGCGGGGCTGTTTTTTCGCTGTCCGGGCTTTCCGGCTCAAGCTGGAAACTCATGCGTTCGCCCGGCATCGAGAATTTGCGGCTGCTTGCCAGCTTCCAGCTCGCTGCCGCGCGCTCGATCAGAAGCTCGCCCGTTTTCCGCACCCGGTAGGCCGCGCCGTCGGTGGCAAGCACGGAAACGATGAGCCGTGAGGGTTCTTTTGCGGGAGGGAGCGAAAACTTTGCTTCACCCTTGTCGTCCGTGGTCAGGCCAACGGACGCCTGTTCGATCGGGAAAAGGCCGCCATAGCGCAATTCGCCCTGTACCATCGTCAAGACCTGCGCACGCAGGGTCAGGCCGAGGGCGGCGTCTTTCACCGGGTCGCCGTTCGGGTAGGTGAGGCGGATCGTGCCGGAGAGGGGTTCCCCGGTCTTGAAATTGGCATTGTCGGGGGTGATCGCGATTTCCATGTGCGGCTTCACGTATTCGGCGACGCGGAAGGCGGCCCCATAGGTTTTGCTCTGGTACTTGACGCGGATTTCGTAGCCGCCCGCCGGGGCATCCGGCGGCAGGCGGAACATGGCCTCCCCGCCACGATCCGGCAAGAGCCGCGCATCGCCCGACCAGGCCGACGAGCCGTTGGGATCGAGGATGACGATCTCCAGCCCGCCCGCACGCGCGGGCGAGGACTGGTTGGCCGCGTGGTATTCGCGCGCCAGGAACTTCAGATGCACTTCGTCGCCGGGCCGATAGAGGGGCCGATCCGTGACTGTGTAGAGCTTGGTGTCGTGAATCTCGCTGTCGTAATAAAAATTCTCGGAGACAAAGACTCCGCCTGCCGCGTCCTGTCCGAGCAGGTAAGTGCGTTCAGGACTGGTATGCGTGAGCGTGGCAAGCCCGTCGGAGTCGGTCACTGATTGAGCCAGCATGCCACGGCCATCCGTCCATTGCAGCTTTGCTCCGAGCACCGGGCGGCCATCGGTACGATGCGCCGTCCACACCGTGAGCGAGCCGGAAGCGAGTTTGGTGACGGCGATGGTATCCGAGACGAAGACGAGCGTCGTGGCACGGCGTGTGCCGAGCATGGCCTCGGCGATGTAGAGGCCTGGCCGAAGTTTGCCAAGCGGTATGTAGAAATTGCCTTCGTTTTTCGGCAGGAAATGGCTGCTTGAGCCTTGAAGATGCGCATCTTGCGCTTTTTCCGGCGGAGCAATGGGTTTGGCCGCCATCAACGGGTAACGGAAACGGTCGGCCAGATCGAACCCCTCCAGGGGTTTGAAAACGTTGGCCGGGCGGTATTCAGGTTGTGCCCAGGTGCTTTTCAGCGCCGGAACGGTTTCCGTCACCGAACGGCGCGCCGAATCGGAAAAAAGGTCGCGCCAGGCACGGCGCGATTTGTTCCAGGCGTTGCTCCACAAATAGGCAAGCGTATTGGCGACGCCTTCATCGCGCGGACGTGCCGTCACATCGATACGATGCGGATTTTTTTGCGCTTTCAGAAAAGCGAGCGGGTCGGGGACACGGTACAGCGCAATGTCGATTCCGCCGTACCGGGCAGCTTCTTCCTTGCCGCTTGAAGCCGGGATCTCTACCCGGAGCAGGGCTTCATCGTTCGTGCCATATTGTGTGTCTGTCAGGACGAAAAACGCTTCGCCATTCACCGGAGAATAGTTGCTGCCCTCATCCGCATCCTGCTGCGCCCGCAGGCCCAAAGGCGTGGAGAGAGACAGCAGGACGCAAGCGGCCAGGCCCACGAAAGAAAATTTTCTTTTGTTGCGCACGGTCATCATCGTCAATCAACCCAGGAAGGTCAGTGAAAACACGCCGACGAAATTCGGGTTGCCGGGTTCGGGCCGCCAGCGTGTGTCGTTCCATTGCAGAAGGGCAGGCAATGTTGCCGTCCGCATACCATTATCGCCGGGAACGGGGGGCGAACCGTTATGATAAATAGCTCCGCGTCCTGTCCAGAGCATCAGGTGCTGTTCAGCTCCCTGATCGAAAAACAGCAAGTCTGCCGGTCGCGCCTGCCGCGCGTCGCGGCTCACCGGAAGACTGTTTTCCTGTATCAGCCCGATGGCGCTGACGTAAGCCCCCTCGCTGCCGTCTGGCCGCTTCCATCGGTGCCGCAGGGCGAGGCGTGTTTCTTCCGGCACGAGATCAGGCGGGAGACGTCCGTCAAGCCCCATTGCCTGCCGCCAGCGTGCGTCGTGCCCGGCAAGCGCCTCGGCGACGGCGAAGCGCACGAACCCCGCGCAGTCACGGTGCGCCCAGCGTGGCGTCGGCTCGCGCCGAATCTGTTCCTCTGCGATACGGACGATCCATGCCCGCAAGGCCCGGCTTTGTGCCGCGTTGAGGCGAATCGTCGGCATGGCGGATTTTTCGCCCGGCACTCCCACGGGCAAGGCACGCGCTTGCGAAACCAGCCCTGCCATACTCAATGCGGCGAGTATCCGGCAGAAACGGCGGCGTGATTGTGCAATCAGCATCGGATTCTCCCGAAATTCAGCGAACCGCGCCTTCCTGCCACTTCAGAGGATACCAGGCAAGGCCGTCGTGGTATTCCGTTTTTGGCAGCCCGACGTGCTGTGCCGGATAGCGTGCCAGTGCCTCCAGGCGCGGCACGAGGTAAGCCTCGGCGGCGTTGCGGAACAAGGCTTCTTCGTCGCGGGGTAAAGCGATGAAAGCTTCATTGCGCAACAGGGAAGCGAGTTCCCCGGGATCGATAAAGGCCAGCGGCACGTCTTTTTCGGCGTGAAAACCGTCAGAGAGCGCCGGGTAGCGTTTTGCCGCGACAGCGAGCGCGTTTTCCACCAGCACCGCGTCGGGAGAGAAGAAAACGATGTCGCGTTGAATCGCCAGCGTCGGTTTCAGGCTGCGCGTACCGTCGCCTCTGGACGAACCGAAGCGCGAGGCGATTTCAGCTTGCCAGAGCGCGGAACCGTTCTTCGCGTCCATCGAGGTTTTACCTTCCTTCGCATTGATGGCAAACGCGGCCAGATTGAAAAACTCCTGTACCTTTTTTTCGTCTGCGCCGGCGTTCAGATGTGCCGCGAAAAGCGGCGTATATAACCGAGAACCTTTGTACCAGCAAACTGCGGCGGAGCCAGTGAAGCGGGCAGTGAATTCTTTAAGATCCGTTGGCCGCTTCCGGTGGAAATGTGTTTCGAGTTCTTTCAGCAGCGATGCCATTTGCGCCCAATCCACCGGCAAGGCCGCACAAAAACCCGGCCCGTGGGGCAGGGCCGCCCACAGGTTTCTGCTGCTGTCAGCATGCCACGCGGCGCCGTCGAGCAAAGCCGCGCTTTGCCATTTGCCCTGGTCGTCGAAAGTCAGGCCGAGGGCTGCCAGCCCGGGTACGAATGATTCGTAGTTGAGCGCGAATGCCCGTGTGCCAAGCGTCAATTCATGTTTCTTTTCGGGCAATGGCTTTTCGAGGAGGAAATGGCGCGCAAATGGAGAAGCGGTCTTTCCGCCACCGAGCAATTCCCGGAGGGTTTCCGCAGCCTTTTCCGATTGCGACTCCCCGTTCGTAAACAACATGCCCGGATTGGAAAGCGCGACAATCCGGTCTCCCTTGGAGAGCAAGAGCAGGTGGCGTTTGGCCCCGTATTCCAGTACCAGTATGTCCACGTCCGAGCCGTCGAGCTTGCCTGCCGAAGATAATTGCATATCGGAGGTTTTCGCCACGGCGGGCAGGAGTGTCTGAATGATCCGCGCCAGATAGTTGCGCGAAAGCACGATCACGAAATCTTTCAGCCGGCCGGCATCGTCCCGCCACAAGGCAACTTCGGCGGGTTCGTCGAGAACGGATTCGAGCAACCTTTCAGGAAAATCCAGCCTGTGCTCATAAGCGATGCGCCGCAACGTGCCGGAGAGCGCCATGCGGCTTTCATTTTGCTCGTAATAGGTGACGAACTCCTCGGCAAGCACCTCGCGGGCAAGCGGTATCCGCAGCAAATCGGGCGGGAATTTCGAGAGGCTGTGGCTGCGGATCAGGGCGTCCGGGAGGGTGATGTTGGGCGCACGCTTGCTGATCGGGCCGGAGAGCGGCAGCGGACGCAGCATGACGCTGCCAAGCGCGACAAACCCGCCGATGAGCAGGAACCAAAACAAGCGTTTTTTGATTTTTGACGTAATCATGAGCCGTCTGAAAGATAAAAAAACTGCAAGGTGGTGATTTACAAATGCCGCATCAGCCCAAGGGTTCGGGGTGGCTCACAACTGTAAATATTTTTCACGCCGTCCGCGGGATTTTTCTGTGGGATACTTCAGCGCGTTTTTGACGAGCTTGTCTTGCAGGGCCGCGCCGAGGTCGATATGAGCCTTCTCGGCGATCAGCAGCAGGTAGGCGAGCACGTCGGCACATTCATCGGAAAGCGACTCGTGGCCTTCGGGGGAGAGCGGCAGGGCATCCACCTCGGCATCGCTTTTCCATTGCGATAGTTCCAGTACTTCACCCGCTTCCAGGCAAAGCGACACCATCAGGTGCTTTAGCCCGTGGAATTGCGCCCAGTTACGTTCATCACGGAAGGCCAGCACGGCACGGGTCAGTTCAGAAAGTGTATCAGCCATTTTTGGAAAATTTCGCAACATTTCTCCGACGGTGGGTCGAAAAATGATAGCCCGGATTCGCGGCTACAATGCCACATTTCTGCTTCAATGGTGTGCCGAAGTAAAGCGGAGTTCATTTCCGGACGATTTTTGAGTTGATTTCTGGACGGGAAAAACCACCGCTGTTTTGACGATTTTTCCCGCGCTTCAGCAGGTGCTTTTTACAGCTTCCGGAGTCGGTCTGCGGCAACCTGATGGTAGTGCTC
>JAISPJ010000082.1 GCA_031274995.1 Azoarcus sp. | reverse complement strand
CATTGGGCACGGGAACTCATCAAATTGGGCCACCAGGTCAAGCTGATGCCTGCCCAGTACGTCAAAGCGTTCAACATCCGCAACAAGAACGATGCGGCTGACGCACGGGCGATCTGGCTGGCAGTACAGCAACCGGGCAAGCCAGTGGCCGTGAAGACGGAGATGCAGCAAGCCATGCTTTCGCCACACCGGATGCGTGAGCAGTTGGTGAAGTTCAGGACGATGCAGGTCAACGGGCTTCGTGGAATGTTGTCTGAATACGGCGAAGTCGTGGGACAAGGGCGAGCAAGCCTTGCCAAGGGCCTACCTGAGTTGCTTGGCAGGCTCTCAGATCGTCTGCCGGCAGTGCTGATTGACAGCTTGCGCGAGCAATGGGCTGAAATTTGCCGACTTGACGAACGCATCGGCGAAATTGAGCGGCGGATGCGTGAGTAGAAGAAAGAAGACCCGGCAGCCAAGGCGATCAGCGAGATACCTGGTGTCGGACTACTCACCGCCACGGCGGCGGTGGCTGTGATGGGCGATGCGAAAGCGTTCCGGTCAGGCCGGGAGTTCGCGGCCTGGGCGGGGCTTGTACCACGGCAAACCGGCACGGGCGGCAAAACCCACTTACATGGGATCAGCAAGCGGGGCGACACGTATCGCCACACTTATCGGTGAGCCAGATTCGCACATCTCGCCACTGCTCAGGCGCCTCGGATGGATGTACCTTGAGCAGTTGAAGGCACTGGAGAAGTGGCTCGACGAGATTAATACCGAGATTGCGGAGATATTCAAGCAAAACGATACCTGCCAGCGACTGGCGACTGTTCCTGGCATCGGCCCGATCACTGCAACTGCACTTGTAAGCTGTGTTGGCGACCCGTCTCAGTTTCGCAATGGCAGACAGTTCGCGGCATGGCTTGTGTTGACGCCAAGACAACGGTCGAGCGGCGGCAAGACGCGGCTCGGAGGCATCACGAAACGGGGCGACACCTATCTGCGGACATTGCTCGTGCAAGGCGCACGAGCGGTGATGCGCTTCATAGAACGCCATAATGACAGGCACAGCCTCTGGATCAAACGCCTGCTGCAACGCCGACACGTCAGTATTGCAGCCATTGCCCTTGCGAACAAAACGGCACGAATTGCGTGGTCAGTCCTGGCACATGAAGAGACTTTCCAAACAGCATAAAATCCAAGTTACAGACCTGGCTTAACTTCTTCGCGATTGCGCAAGAATTGGCGAGCATGGTGAACTGGTCGGACCGGCGCTTGCAGAACCTGATATATCCGGCGGCTGCGGTATGAAGCCAGAAGGCCGATGAGGAACAAGTGCGCAAATATCCATCTTGGCTCGTGCGCAAAGGCGCACATTCAGAAGCCGAATGTACGGACGCAGTCGTAACCTTCACCAACAAACCAATCTTGCCAATAGGCGGGAGTCCATGTACGGATATAGAGCTGCAATCCATCCTGTCAGTCAGAACGTCAAAAAACCTGCACAAACGGGAGGCGCTCATATAGGTCAAACATGACGAAGTATGATGAACAATTATGACGAAACAGGATGAACAACTCAAGCGTCAAGTCGTTGAGCGCCATTTAGAGCGGTTTTGGTTCAAAACGCCACCGATACCCCGAAATGCAGCCTTGGGCGGGTTTTTCCCTGTCCCCATCCCAGATCAACCGCCAGCGGCCCGGCGGGACTTAGCCAACGCATACCGAAACCGTAGCCGGTGTGGAAGCTAAAGTCTTTTACCGTGTCTGCGGCATCGCCCGAATCGACGAAAACGGCCAACCCGGTGGAGGGTACGAACCAGTGTACGAGTTCCAGGCTGCCCGCGCCGAGGATGCGCCCCCCAACGATGGCGGAACCTTCTTTCACGCCCAGGCTGCGATAGGCGTAGCCACGCACCGATTGCGTCCCGCCCGCGCGAAACAGGAAGTCCTGCGGTACACCGTCCCGTGTGTTTGCGTGGGTGTAACCGCCCTCGACACGCAAGGTCAGGACGTTGTCACTCCCCAGGGTGACGTATTGCTGGATTCGTCCATAGAAACGCCCAAAGTCATTGGCTTGCGGTGACAACCCAAGACCACCGCCCAACTGAAATTCGAGCACGTGCCCCTGGCGCGGGTTGAGAACGTTATCGACCGCGCGCCAGGTTCTCCCCAAGTTCAGGGTAAGGGTGTTGTAACTGCTTTTTTCGGCGTCATCAGGTTGGATTGTTTCGTGCTGTACCCGCGTGGTTATCTGGGTTTCAATATGGCCACGCTTGATGGTGCGCGTCACACCTGCCGCCTGGGTGTTGATCTTGAGCCCTTCCAGGTCGCTGCGATCCAGCCCCACACCGAAGCTGTCACGATGGCGGCCTTGATTCGTCGGCGGCAGAAAAAGATCGGTGTAAAGCGATTGCCGCCGTTGCTCCAGCCGCACACCGCTGGCGAGTTCCCACCCGTTTCCGAACAGGTTGAGGTGACGGTATGTGGTCTCTACCCGGTAGCCGGTGTTGCTCGATGCGCCGAGGCCGAACCTGATGCGGCGCGGCGGCGCTTCGGTGACGGCAACCTGGACGGGAATGGCTGCCGCTCTTTGCGGGTCCGGGGCGACGCTCACAACGACAACCGCCAGTTGCGGCGCACTTTGCAGGGACTCCTGGAAAGCCAGAAGATCACGGCGGCGGTAAATGCTCCCTTCCCTGAGCGTGTTGTAGCGGGCGACGAAGTCGGGCGGCAGATCGCGCAGGCCGCTGACTTCAAGCGAACCAAGGCGGAAGGTCGGCCCGGTATCGATCACGATCTTGATCCACGCTTTGGCGGCATCGGGATCAACTTCGGCTTTTGATGAAACAAATTTTGCTGCCGCGTATCGTTCGTCGCGCAGGGCATCAAGCAGGGACTGTTTGGCGGATTCCCAATTCTCCTGCCGGAATGGGGTTCCGGGTGGCATGGCCCAGTCGCGCTGTAGCTGCTCGTGGCGCATTTTCAGTTCGTCAGCAGCGCCGGGGCCGTGATCCTCGCTTTGAAACTGGATGTCGACTTCCCCCACGACGGTTCGTTGCCCAGGTTCGACGACGAGGCGCCAGTGTTCGGGGTTGGAGCGGTCGATGCGGACTTCAGGGGAAAAATAGCCTTCGGTGGCAAGCAAGGCGGCCACTTCACGGCGGGCGCGGCGCGTGAGCGCGGAACGATCCGGCCCCGCCTCGGGGATTGCGTCGACATCCATGCGCAGCAGGTAGACGTATTGCTTGAGCAGTGCCTGGATTTCCTGCGGCGCGTCCAGTTCGACCGTGGCGACTTCGCCCGCAAGCGCAAACGCGCAAAAAAACAGGCAGGCGAAAAGGCACGGCCCTTTCCGGCACAAGCGCGAGAAGCAGGTTTCGGAACGCATGGCTGTCTGTCCGCCGCGTGTCCAATTCAGGACGAGGGATCGAGATGGTAGGAGGTCACCCTTTCGACTTCGGCGCGTGAGCCGAGAATCACCGGCACACGCTGGTGCAGGTGTTCCGGGATAATGTCGAGGATGCGGCTGCGTCCGGTCGTTGCGGCGCCGCCTGCCTGTTCGACCAACATCGCCATCGGGTTGGCCTCGTACATCAGCCGCAGTTTGCCGCCCTTTGCGCGGCATTTTTCGTCGAGTGGGTACATGAAGATGCCGCCACGGGTCAACACACGGTGGACATCGGCCACCATCGAGGCAATCCAGCGCATGTTGAAATCGCTGCCGCGCGGGCCGTCCCTGCCCTGCTGCAATTCGGCGATGTAACGCTGCACGGGCGCTTCCCAGTGACGGGCATTAGAAGCGTTGATTGCGTACTCGCGTGTTTCGGCAGGGATGGCCATAAATGGGTCGGTGTAGATGAAGTCGCCCACTTCGCGGTCAAGCGTAAAGCCATGCACCCCTTCTCCCACGGTCAGCACCAGTTGGGTCGAAGGGCCGTATGCCGCATAACCGGCAGCGACCTGGTCACGCCCCGGCTGGAGAAAATCCGCTTCAGTCGGGTTTTTTGCCTGCGGGTTGCGCAGTACCGAAAAAATGGTTCCGATGGTCACGTTGACGTCGATGTTCGAGGAGCCATCGAGCGGATCGAACAGCAGCAGGTAATCCCCCCTGGGGAGGGTGGAGGGAATATGGCAGATGGTTTCGAGTTCTTCCGAAGCCATCGCCGCCAGAGTGCCGCCCCATTCGCAGGACTGGAGCATGATTTCATTGGCGATGACATCGAGTTTTTTTTGTACTTCGCCCTGCACGTTTTCGGTTCCCGCTTCGCCGAGCACACCGAGCAGCGCACCTTTCGACACCGTGGCGCCAATTGCCCTGACCGCGTGGGCAACGACTTCAAACAACAGCCTCAGATCCGCCGATACACGGCCGGTGCGCTGCTCTTCGACGAGAAACTGGGTCAGGCTGACACGTTGTGGCATGATGGCTCCCGAAAGAGATAACTTGATATATAGACAGCAGATTATCCCGTTTTCGGTGAGACCTCGCATCTTTGGAAGACAAAGGCGCCACCACGAATGCAACGCCGACGGGAAGATCATCGGCATGGCACGCATTGGCAGGGTATGATGCCTTTTTTCATGCGCGGAATTTTCCGCTCCATGCTTCGTTCTGCCCGCACGCCGTGCCGCATGGGGGCATCTTTCCACAGCACGATAGCGGCCGTCACCAGGTTGAGGCCGCTGGCCCGGTAACGCTGCTACTCAAAACTGCGGTCGCGGATTTCGCCCAGACGGTTGAAGAACACGGCACGCGCCAGTGCATTACGCGCCTCGCCCTTGTTCAGTCCGGCATGCACACGGCGGCGCAATTCGATACTTTGCAACCAGTCCAAGATGAACAGTGTGCGCTCAATGCGACCAAATTCGCGCAGGGCAACAGCCAAACCATTCTGGCGCGGGTATTGCGGTTCTCGCAAATGGTTCTTGAAATTCTATTCTCGATTGCATACAATCCCAACGAGTTTCGATAAGGAGCGGCGCATGGGATCGAGCGAACGTATTGATTACGACACCGAAGAAGCCGTCCGGCGCTTCCTTGTTTTGATCGCCGCCCGCTACGATATGGCGGGCGCAATCGTCTATGGCAGTCGGGCACGGGGAACGCATCGCCCTGACAGTGATGCCGATGTGGCCGTACTCCTGAAGGGCGAACATCAAAGGGTTCTGCCAACCACACTGGCAATGGCCGACATGGCTTACGGCGTGCTGCTGGAGACGGGTATCAACATCTCACCTTTGCCAGTATGGCTGGATGAATGGGAACACCCGGAGAGCCACTCGAATCCGGCATTGCTTCACAACATCGCCAGGGAGGGGGTTAGGCTGTGAAGGCGCAAAGTCTGATGGCGAAGGCCGTGCAGGCGGCAGCGTCGGCGAGGGTGCTGCTCGATACGGGAGATGGCGACGGCGCGTCCAACCGGGCGTACTACGCCATGTTCGATGCTGCCCGCGCTGTGCTGCTGGACTCGGGGTTCGATGTGGGCAAAACACACAGGGGCGTCCTCAATGCCTTTAGTGATCGTCTGGTCAAGAACGGGCCGGTGCCGCAGGAAATGGGTCGCCTTTTGAAACGTGCCGAGACGTTTCGCTACGTGGCCGACTACGAGGGTAATCCAGTGGAACTGAACGATGCGAAAGAAATGGTGGAACAGGCCGAAACCTTTGTAGCATCCATGCGGGCCGGGTTCATGCCGGAAGAGTCTAACGACGACGACAAACCATGTTGATTGGCTATGCTCGCGTCTCGACGCAGGATCAGAACCTTGATCTGCAACGCGAAGCCTTGGTCAAGGCTGGATGCAGAAAGGTCTTTGAAGACAAGGTGAGCGGCACACGGGCAGACCGGCCTGGCTTGGCCAAGACGCTCGAAATGCTGCGCGAGGATGACACCCTGGTTGTCTGGAAACTCGACCGGCTAGGCAGGTCAGTCAAGCAACTGGTCGATTTGGTTGGCGACCTGCACAAGCAAGGCGTCCAGTTCAGGAGTCTCACCGACTCCATTGACACTGGTACGTCGTCCGGTCGGTTTTTCTTCCACGTCATGGCGAGCCTTGCTGAGATGGAGCGCGAGCTAATCGTAGAACGTACCCGCACCGGGCTGGAAATTGCGAAGCAACTCGGTCGCAAGGGTGGCCGCAAGCCAAAGATGACTGGCAGCAAGATCGAGTCAGCCAAAAAACTACTGGCTAGCGGTGTGCCGCCAAAGGACGTTGCCATGAACCTTGGCGTGTCTATTCCGACACTCTACCGCTGGGTGCCTGCCTCAGCGCAGGCTTAGCGTACGATTTTTCCGTTTTCTGAGACGACCCCCGCATGCCATACCCCACGCAATCCGCTGATTTCCAATATCCATGAATGTGATGGTGCTCGGGGCCGGCATCACCGGCATCACCACCGCCTGGTTCCTGCACCGGGCGGGATTTCACGTCAGCGTGATCGAGCGCCAGTCCCATGCCGCGCAGGAAACCAGTTTTGCCAACGGCGGCCAGATTTCGGTAAGCCACCCGGAACCCTGGGCCAATCCTTCCGCCCCGTTCGTTGCCCTGCGCTGGATGGGCCGCACAGGCGCACCGCTCAGGCTGCGTCCAAGGCTGGACGCGAAACAATGGCAATGGATGGCCGGATTTTTGCGCGAATGCCTGCCGTGGCGTTCCCGCCGCAACACCGCCGCCATTGCTGCACTGGCCATCCACAGCCTTACCGAACTGCGACGGCTGAGGGAAGAAGCCGGGATTGCCGATGCCTACGACGCGCGAGGGCGAGGCATCCTGCACCTGTTCTTCGAGGCGGCCTCGTTCGAGCGTGCCAGAGACCGTGCCGGGGAACTGGCCGCTTTGGGCATCGAACTGCGGCCGTGCTCTGCCGCGCAATGCGCCGAGATCGAGCCCGCGCTTGCCGCAAGCCTCCCTCGGCTGGCAGGCGGCCTGTACGCGCCTGGCGATGAATCTGGCGATACGATGCGTTTCAGCCAGGCGTTGGCGCAGGTTCTTGCCGCCGACGGGGTGCGCTTCCTTTACGGCGCGAGTATCGAATGCCTGCGCATCTCCGATGAGCGCCGCATCATTGAGGTCGAAGTTTGCCACGCCGGAGGCCGCGATATGCTGCCTGCCGATGCGGCAGTGATTTGCCTGGGCAGTCATGGGCGGCGGTTGTTGCGCCCGCTCGGCGAGCCACTGCCCATTTATCCGCTCAAGGGTTATTCAATTACCGCGCCGGTTCGCGATGCGGCGTGCGCACCCTTGGTCAGCCTGACCGACGAATCCCGCCGCATCGTGTGTTCACGCCTCGGCGAACGCCTGCGTATCGCAGGCACTGCCGAACTGAATGATTACTGCCTCGAGATCGACCCCGCCCGCATTGCCTCCATGCTGGAGTGGGCTGAAACGCGCTTGCCCGGTGCCATTGACCGTGAGCGCGCCGCGCCCTGGGCCGGCCTGCGTCCGGCCACACCCGGCGGCGTGCCTGTCATCGGACGGTGCAGGCACCACGAGAATCTTTGGCTCAACACCGGTCATGGAACCTTGGGCTGGACGCTTGCCTGCGGCTCGGCTTCCGTACTCGCGGCACTGATGCGCGGGGAAAAACCACCGGTTGAATTTCCGTTTTGGGGCCGATAAGATAGTCCTTGGCGCACACCCTGCGTACCACACCACTGGACACGTGTCGAACGCAATCCTCGCCATTCATGGCGAGGTCAGTGAAACGAACCTTTATGGAGCCGAAGGCTCCCCTGAACCGTATCGGGAAATCCCCGGCCTTTGGGCCGGGATGCCTCAATGACTGATATCCTCCGTCCCCTCCAGGGTCTCTTCGACGCCGATCTGGCCCAAACGCTGGCCAGCGCCGCACAGCCAGTCAACGCGCCTGCCGGAACGCAACTCTTCTCACCCGGTTCGCCATGCCGACGGTTTCTGCTTTTACTCGATGGCGTCGTGCGGGTGCAGGTCCTGTCGAGAAATGGCCGCGAAATTGTGCTCTATCGCATATACCCGGGTGACAGTTGCGTGGTAACGGCATCCTGCCTGCTCGGCAGTATCGCTTATCCCGCCACAGGCATTGCCGAGACGCCAATCCATGGCGCAATACTGCCGACCCCGGTTTTCGAGCGCTTGCTCGCCGAATCGCCCGCCTTCCGTCGCTTTGTTTTCAGCGCCTATGCAGCGCGGCTGACCGACCTCGTTGCGCGTATCGAAGAGGTCGCGCTCGAACGCATCGACGCCCGGCTCGCGCGTTTGCTGCTGCGGCTGGCGCTGCCGACAACCAATATTGTCGAGCGCACCCATCAGGATCTTGCCGCTGACCTTGGCAGTGCGCGCGAAGTCGTCAGCCGCCAACTCAAAACTTTTGAACAATCCGGCTGGGTCGAACTGCAACGCGGGTGCATCCGCCTGCTTGATCGACGCGCGTTTGAAATTTTGATCGCAGATTGACATTTTTGTAACTTAGTCACTGATCGTCCGGCCACGTCGGCTTACGCTCCCCGTATCTCAATCCGCAAAGGGAGTTTCCACATGAGTTGCAGTTGCAAAAACGTCGGAACCATCGACAGAATCTTCCGTACCGTTATCGGCCTCGTGCTCATTACACTGGTTTTCGTGGGTCCCCAGACGCCCTGGGGATGGCTCGGTGTCATACCGCTTGTCACTGCCGGAATGTCCTTTTGCCCGCTCTACCGGCTGTTCGGCATTCGGACTTGCAAACTCTGAAAAAGCAAAGCGGGCCACCATGGCCCGCGCATTTTATTTGACTACTTATTAACCCGGCAACTAAACAGGTTGCATTGTTCCCCGATTAATAACAGCAACCCGTAAAGCGGCCAGTGCGCCCTTTTCGCCAAGGCAAAGAGTTTGAATGAGAGCAAACCTGCCGATAGCGGCGAAAGGGCCTTCGCGGAAAACTCAAACCTCAAAAATATAAAAGGCAAGCAATCAATGTCACGGCATCAGGATTTCAATACATTCAATACATCAAGGCGGAACCTGCTCAAGCTGTCTGCCGCCGCTGGCGCGGCGGGAGTGTTGGGGCTGTCCGGGCTGCTTCGGGCGGCAAAGATCACCACACGCGCCCATATTGTCATCGTCGGGGCCGGTGCGGCGGGAACCGCGCTGGCCAATCGAATGCTCGAGCGGCTGGAGGGGGCCAAAATCACGCTCGTGGACGGACGCCAGGACCACCATTACCAACCCGGCTTTTCGCTGATCGCGGCAGGACTGAAGGCGCCAGGGTATTCGGTTTCGAAAACCCGCGACTGGCTGCCTTCTGGTGTCACACTGGTCGCCGAACAGGCAGTAGCAATCGACCCGGAGGCGAAAACCGTCTCCACCGTCGGCAACCAGACACTCAACTACGATTTCCTCGTCGTCGCGCCGGGCCTCGTCCTCGATCATGACGCGATAGAGGGGTTTTCGCTCGACATGGTGGGCAAGGACGGAATCGGGGCGCTTTACGCGGGGCCGGAGTACGCCGGGCGAACCTGGGGGGCCGCATCGAAATTTATCGGGGAAGGCGGAGTGGGGTTGTTTACCCGCCCGGCGACCGAGATGAAATGCGCCGGGGCACCGCTCAAGCATACCTTCCTGATTGACGACATCGCCAGCCGGGGCGGGGCAAAGGGCAAATATGAAACGCACTATGCCTGCCCGCAGAACGTGTTGTTTTCGGTGCCGATCGTGTCGGAAAAAGTACGTATGCTGTTCAGTAGCCGCAATATCGCCGCGCATTACGGCCACACGTTGAAAGCCATCGACCCCGGCCGCAAGGTCGCTCTTTTTGAAACATCCGCCACTAACCCTTCAACCGGGATGACCGGCATTTCCACAGCAGAAATTCCGTATGATTATATTCACATCATTCCGCCACAGCGTGCACCCGAGGTAATTCGCCAGTCTGGCCTCAGTTGGGCTGACAAATGGACCGATCAGGGATGGGTGGAATGCGACCAGAAAACCCTGCGTCATCTTCGCTACCCCCAAATCTTCGCGCTCGGCGACGTCGCCGGTGTCCCCAAAGGCAAGACGGCCGCCTCGGTCAAATGGCAGGTACCGGTGGTCGAGGACCATCTGGTGGCCGCCATCGAGGGACACGAGGGAACCAGGGTCTATGACGGCTACACCTCCTGTCCGCTAATCACGCGCGTGGGCCGGGCGATGCTTGTCGAATTCGACTACCACAACAATCTTGTACCTTCGTTTCCCGGCACGATCGCGCCGCTCGAGGAGCTCTGGATCAGTTGGCTGATGAAGGAGGTGGCGCTGAAAGCTACCTACAACGCCATGCTGCGCGGCAAAGCATAAGGAAAGCGAAACATGAAAGAACTGACATTCGGGACACTGATAGCCGTGTTCGAGGAAATTTTTGGGCGCGGCCCGTGGTGGATCATGGTCGCCATCGCCGTGGTAATCACGGCGCTTTACCTGTATGTGTTGATTCGTGACCGGTCGATGTCGGCGCGCAAGTTCCTCTGGGCGCAACTGTCGATGCCGTTCGCTGCCGTCGCCACGGTGCTGTTCGTGCAAGCGGTGACATTTTCGCATTTCCGCGATATCGGCGGCCCCATCGACGTTATAGTGCTGCTGGCCGTTGCCGTTGTGGGGTCCATCGGATGCGCTATTTTTGTCTACACGATTCAGTCGCTGTTTCGCGGAAAACCGAAGCAGCCAACGATGGCCGAATAAACCGGTCACGGTGCCGCGCACTGATCGGGAAACAGAAATTTGAGCAGGAAAAGTCAGGGAGTTTTGGCTGTTTGCGGCACGGCACAATCGCAGGCATTGTGGGCAGAAGTCAGGGGTGTTTCGGTTCTGCTTTCCGGTAGCGTTCCGGCCTCGGTGTCGAAACCAATTTCTTTCAGGTAAAAAGCCAACGCCGTATCCATCGTGTCGATGTGGTTGTCGAACCAGGGATGGAGTTCTTCAAGCAGGCGGCGCCCCAGGAAAAAGTCACCCTTTTCGATACGTTTGCGCACCTCTTGCACCACGTTCAACACGCGATCGTGTTCTTCGCGGTGGCACCCGGGAAAGTTTACCGCTTCCATCCAGCGGTTTTCCTGGTTGAAATGTGCGGCAGTGTGTTCGATGAAAGCATCGAATTGCCCAAGAAAATCTTGGGGCATACCGTTACTTGCGGCAGATGTTTCGCTCGGCGCATGCTCGTTTTTCGGCCAGGCCGCGGTAAGCGCGTTGCAAAAATCAATGAATTCCCGGTGCGTCTCGTCCATGCGGGCGATGCCCAAGGCGTAACGTTCGCCCCATTTCATTTCCATCACCGTCTCCTTTTTCTCTTCTCTTATTTGATGACTTTCAGGTGCGAACTGCGCGGTGAAGCAGGCGGCGGCGAAGAATCATCAGGAGGTTCTTCCGTGCCTGCTTCAGCGGAGTCGGGCGCTTTCCCGACAGATGTGTTTTCCCGCGCATCCAGCATTTCGAAAACCATGCCCTGCCCGTTCTCACGCGCGTAGATTGCCGAGACATTGCCAACCGGCACGGCAATCTGGTGCGCCACGCCATTGAAACGCGCCTGAAAGGTCACTTGTTCGTTGTTGATCTTGAGTTGATGGGTTGCCTCGGAGCCGATGTTGAGCACGATCTGGCCTTCACGGACATAACCGGAAGGCACGCGCGTGTTTTGGTCGACCTGCACCGCAATGTAGGGGGTAAAGCCCTGATCGACACACCATTCGTAAATGGCACGGATCAGATAGGGCCTGGTGGATACCATGGCGGTTTTTCCCTCGACTTCTAACGCCTCATAATCTTTTCGGAGGGTGTCAGGGCATCGATGAACCCCTGGCGGCTGAAAATACGTTCCGCATATTTCATCAGCGGCGAGGCAGCCTTGGGCAATTCGATGCCGTAGAGTTCGAGCCGCCACAGCAACGGGGCAATGGCTACATCGAGCATGGAAAATTCGTCTCCGAGCATGAATTTCTGCTTGGTAAAAATCGGCACAAGCT
This sequence comes from Azoarcus sp., assembly GCA_031274995.1. Lineage (GTDB taxonomy): Bacteria > Pseudomonadota > Gammaproteobacteria > Burkholderiales > Rhodocyclaceae > WRNU01. The sequence continues at coordinate 32,167 of JAISPJ010000082.1, read as the reverse complement.
GGATGAGGTGATCGCGCACATAGGCGCGCGTTTTCTCGACGCCTTTTTGGTTGGCTTCGAGTGCCGGGATGTGTTCGAACATTTCGTGCTCGAAAGTATGCAGCAACTGGCGCGCGCGCGCGCGCATGATCGGGTCGGGCGGCATCAACTGCGGGTGCGGAAAACGCTCGTCGATGTATTCGTTGATGATGTTCGCTTCATAGAGCACGAGATCACGGTCAACCAGCACCGGCACACGGTTGTACGGGTTGATGACAGCGATGTCTTCAGGCTTGTGGTAGAGGTCGACATCAATGATTTCAAAATCCATGCCCTTCTCGTAGAGCACGATCCGGCAACGGTGGCTGAATGGATCGGTTGTGCCGGAATATAAATTCATCATAATCAGACTGCTCCCGGAGGATCAAAACGAAAGCGCACCGCAGAGCGGTGCGTGAAAAGGCTAAAAGAGGCTAAATCACAGGGACCACGCGGAGCAAAAGCTCCGCGTGGTCCCTGTGTCCGCGGTCAGTGGATGTTCTTCCAGTAGGTCTTTCCAAGCTTGTGGGTAAGCACGTAATAACCAACAAGAAAGATCAGAACGAAAATACCGATGAACTTCCGGCTCTCCGCAACGGGTTCGCCCATCCAGACCAGGAAGGAAACGATATCGGCCACCGCTTCATCGAAGTCCTGTGCCGACATGTTGCCGGGAACAGTCGGCGCAACGAGTTCGACGGTCTTGGCGCCGTGTTCGTCAACAGTCTCCCTGGCGGCTTGCTCGCCTTGCAGATCCCACAGTGCGTGTGGCATGCCGACATTGGCAAAAACCTTGTTATTCCAGCCTGTCGGACGGTTTTTGTCCCTGTAGAAGCTGCGCAGGTAAGTGTAGAGGTAATCGGCTCCCGAACCGAACTCGGATGCCTTGGCGCGTGCCATCAGGGAAAGATCAGGCGGCGCAGTTCCGAACCAGGCTTTGCCATCGTCAGGGGTCATGCCAATGGTCATCATGCTGCCGGCGTTTCCGCCTGTGAAGATCAGATCTTTCTCGATCGTCTCTTTGTCAAACCCTATCTTTTGCAACTGGTTGTAACGCATCAGCGAGGCGCTGTGACAGTTCAGGCAGTAGTTGACGAACAATTTTGCGCCATGCTGGAGCTTTTGCTGATCGGTACTGACCGGGGCCTTGTCCAGGTGCATGGCCGTGGACGCCATTGCCAAGGCCGGTGCAAATAGAACGGCGGCAGCAAGGTACTTGAGGAATTTGATTGCGTGCGTTTTCATTTGAACGTCACCCTTTCCGGAACTGGCTTGCATTTGTCGATCTTTGACCAATACGGCATCGTCAGGAAGAAGAGGAAGTAGTAGAAAGTCCAGAACTTGGTGTGGAAGGAACCCGAGAGCAGGATGTTCAGCGGGTTGAAGCCCTCGGTCGGGGTATAGCCGAAGAAGTGATACTCCGTACCCTTGGTTCCCAGGTAACACAGCATCGCGAACGAGACTACAAAGAACGCAAGCAGCACCTTGAAGATCGGGCCGCGATAGCGGATGGATTTCGCTGGGCTACGGTCAAGCCAAGGCAAAAAGGCCAGGATCAGCACGCCGGCAAACATGGAAATCACGCCCCAGATCTTGGCGTCGATCCAGAAGAAGTTCCAGGTCATCGCACGCAGCATCGAATAGAACGCCGTGAAGTACCACACCGGGGCAAGGTGTGCCGGTGTGGTCATGGGATCCGCAGGCAGGAAGTTGTTGTACTCCAGGAAATAACCTCCACCTTCCGGCCAGAAGAAAATGACCGCGAAGAAGAATATCAACATGATGACGTTGGCAGGAAGATCGTGGCCGATCGTGTACTGCGGATGGAAGGGAACGCCATCGAGCGGAATACCTTTTTCATCCTTGAACTTCTTGATTTCCACGCCATCCGGGTTGTTCGAACCGACTTCGTGCAGCGCCAGGATGTGCGCGACGACCAACCCGAGCAGCGCCAGCGGCACGGCGCAGACGTGAAGCGCAAAGAAACGGTTCAGCGTGGCGCCGGCGACCACGTAATCGCCCCGGATGAGAGTCGAGATGTCCTCGCCGACGACAGGAATCGCCGAGAAGAAACTGAGGATGACCTGCGCGCCCCAGTAGGACATTTGCCCCCAGGGCAGCAGATAGCCCATGAAGGCTATCGCCATCAGGCACAGGAAGATCAGAACGCCGAAAATCCAGATCAGTTCACGCGGTTTTCGGTAGGAGCCGTAAAGCATGCCCCGGAACATGTGCAGATAGACAACGATGAAGAAAAACGAAGCGCCGGTCGAGTGCATGTACCGGATGAACCAGCCGCCCGGAACCTCACGCATGATGTATTCGACACTCTCAAAAGCGATCGGGAGGCCGGATGGGGTGAGATTGGCATTGGGCTGGTAGTGCATGACCAGGAAAATACCCGTCACGAACTGAATGATGAGCACCACAATCGCCATGGAGCCGAAGAAGTACCAGAAGTTGAAATTCTTCGGCGCGTAGTATTCGGACAGATGCGCTTTCCAGAGAGAGGTCAGCGGGAAGCGTGCATCGAACCACTCCAGCGCGTTGCCGAGAAGCGTGCCGTCCGACTGGTATTTCGGGAAACTGCTGTTCGCGGCCATGCTTTAAGCCCCCTTCGAATCAGTGGAATCTATGCCAATCGTGACCATGGCGGGATTCGCGGGATCGTCATACACGTGCGGCGGAATCTCAAGATTGGTTGGTGCCGGCTGCCCCTTGAACACGCGCCCGGCAAGATCGAATATCGAACCGTGGCATGGGCAGAGAAAGCCGCCTGCCCAGTCCGTCGCCATACCTTCGTCGCTGCCGGTCTTGAACTTGTCGGACGGCGAGCAGCCAAGGTGGGTACAAATACCGACGGCAACCAGGTACTCTTTATTGACCGCGCGCGTCGGGTTTTTGGTGTAGTCGGGCTGGCTGGATTTTTCGGAATCCGGGTCGCTGAGTTTTTCTTTGACGGTTTCCAGCGAGGCGAGCATTTCCGGCGTGCGGCGCAGAATCCACACCGGCTTGCCGCGCCATTTCACCACCATCTTTTCGCCGGGGGCGAGCTTGCTGATGTCCGCAACGACCGGCGCACCGATGGCCTTTGCCCGTTCCGACGGAGCCAGGCTGGCGACAAACGGCACCGCGGCAGCCGCCACGGCGGCACCACCGGCTACAGTAGTTGCCAACAAAAGACCCCTGCGGTCGCAATCGCAATCTTTCTTTTGATCACTCATGATCCTTTCCTTAGTCCCCGGAGACGAGACACAGAGTTAGTTATTTTTAAATTATATCTGTCAAACGCCTTCAACGACAGAGGCAAGCCATTTTTGCTGTTGTGCGTGACAGGGAAGTCCGGCCCGATGCCGGGGCAACCGGCATTTCTGCGCCCACAATCCCTACCCCCGCATTAAGTTACACTTACGCCCGCCCTGCTTGTGTTTCGCGTCCGTTTAGCCGGACACGGACGGGATGTTCGACGAAAAACCAATTCCATCATGCGTCAAGCGTCAGGAAACAATGATGAACCTTCCTATGCTGAAAGAATTTTTCGCGGGTTTTTTGCGTTCCCGCCACTTCGGGCGCCACTTCAGCCGTTTCATCCTGCTGGATTCGGCGGCGCGGGCCAGAGCTACCCGTGAAATCCCCGCCTCGCTAAACAAGTCCCTGCTCGACGCGGCAGCGAGCAGCGCCGATGCGCTGTACCAGCAGTATGAAAGCCATAAGGACGGCATTTCCGATGCGCAGGCCGAAGCCATCCGCGACCGCGTGGGACCGAACGAGGTCGCGCAGGAAAAACCGATCTCCTGGCGGATGCACCTGTGGCACTGCTACAAGAATCCGTTCAACCTGTTGCTGACGTTGCTGGCGCTCATTTCATGGTACACGGACGACCTGGAGGCCGCTATCGTCATCGGCACCATGGTCGTTCTCTCTACCCTGCTCCGCTTCTGGCAGGAAGCCAAATCGAACAAGGCTGCCGACGCGCTGAAGGCGATGGTGAGCAATACCGCCACGGTCATTCGCCGCCATGTCTCCGAAGACGCCGAGCCGGACGCGGCTCATTATTTCGGCCTTCACTTGCATGTGCAGCCGCCGAAGCGCATGGAACTGCCCATCCGGCTGCTGGTTCCCGGCGATGTCATCGTATTGTCGGCAGGCGACATGATCCCGGCGGATTGCCGTGTGCTTGCCGCCAAGGATTTATTCATCTCCCAGGCCGCCATGACGGGCGAGTCCATGCCGGTGGAAAAATTCGCCTGCCAGCGCGACGCAAAAACGGGCAACCCGCTGGAACTGGACAACATCGTATTCATGGGAACCAACGTGGTGTCCGGGTCGGCCACCGCAATGGCGCTCAATACCGGCAACATGACCTATTTCGGTGCGCTGGCCAGCCGCGTGACCGCTGTCGACCGTGCGCCGACTTCTTTCCAGGCGGGCATCAACAAGGTGAGCTGGCTGCTCATCCGCTTCATGTTCGTCATGGCCCCGCTGGTGCTGTTCATCAACGGCTTCACCAAGGGCGAGTGGATGGAGGCGCTCCTGTTCGCGCTCTCCATCGCCGTGGGGCTGACGCCGGAAATGCTGCCGATGATCGTCACCTCCACGCTCGCCAAGGGCGCCGTCTTCCTCTCGCGCAAGAAAGTCATCGTGAAACGGCTGGACGCCATCCAGAATTTCGGCGCGATGGATGTGCTCTGCACGGACAAAACCGGCACGTTGACCCAGGACAAAATCTTCCTTGCGCGGCATGTCGATGTATGGGGCGAAGAGTCCGATGACGTGCTGGAACTCGCCTACCTGAACAGCTACTACCAGACCGGGCTGAAAAACCTGCTGGACGTGGCGGTGCTGGAGCATGCCGAAGTACACCGCGAACTGGAACCGACCCGCAACTATCGCAAGGTCGATGAAATTCCGTTCGACTTCACCCGCCGCCGCATGTCGGTGGTAGTTGCCGAACACGACGAGCACCATATCGTTATCACCAAGGGCGCGGTCGAAGAAATCCTGTCGGTATGTTCGCATGTACGGCATGGCGAAGCGGTCGAACCGTTGTCGCCGGAATTGCTGGCACGCATCCGCGCCCTGACCGCCGATCTGAACGAGGAAGGCTTGCGCGTGGTTGCTGTGGCTTCCAGCGAACTGCCTCCCGTGAAAGAAGTCTATGGCGTTGCCGATGAACGTGGGCTGACGCTGATCGGTTACATGGCTTTCCTCGACCCGCCGAAGGAGTCCACCGCGCCTGCGCTCAGGGCCCTGGACGAGCACGGCGTGGCAGTCAAGGTGCTGACCGGCGACAACGAGCTTGTCACGGCCAAGATTTGCCGCGAAGTGGGTCTGGAGCAAAAAGGCGTGCTGCTCGGCGGCGACATCGAAAGCATGAGCGAGCCGGAACTGTCCAAAGCGGTAGAGACCCACAACATCTTCGCCAAACTCACTCCCGCGCATAAAGAACGCATCGTGCGGTTGCTCAAGGACAACGGCCACGTTGTCGGTTTCATGGGCGACGGCATCAACGACGCGCCTGCGCTGCGTGCCGCCGACATTGGCATCTCGGTCGATACGGCGGTCGATATCGCCAAGGAGGCGGCGGACATCATCCTGCTGGAAAAGAGCCTGATGATCCTCGAAGAAGGGGTGCAGGAAGGCCGGCGCACTTTCTCCAATATGCTGAAATACATCAAGATGACGGCCAGCTCCAACTTCGGCAACGTCTTTTCGGTGTTGGTCGCTTCGGCCTTCCTCCCCTTCCTGCCAATGCTGCCGATACATCTGCTCGTCCAGAACCTGCTCTATGACATCTCGCAGATTGCCATCCCGTTCGACAACGTGGACGAAGAACTTCTGAAAAAACCGCAGCGCTGGCAACCGGGCGACATTGGCCGCTTCATGGTGTTTTTCGGACCGATCAGTTCCATTTTCGACATCATGGCGTTCTTCGTGATGTGGTACGTGTTCTCCGCCAACACGCCGGAAAAGCAGACCCTGTTCCAGTCCGGCTGGTTCGTGATGGGGCTGCTCACGCAAACCCTGATCGTGCACATGATCCGTACAGCGAAGATTCCCTTCGTCCAGAGCCGCGCGGCCGCGCCCCTGCTCGTGATGACCGGGATCATCATGACGGCGGGGATCTTTCTCCCAATGGGACCCGCTGCGGCCTACTTCAAGCTGGAAGCCCTGCCGCTCGCCTATTTCCCGATTCTGTTGTTGATCCTGTCGGGTTACATGGCACTGACGCAATGCGTGAAGGGCTTTTATGCACGCCGCTACGGCTGGCAATGACGGTTCCGGCAGCACGCATGGAAGTATGGGCAACAGGAACCGCACACATCATGGCCGGCACGCACGAGGGCATGATGTGTGCCGGTCCCCTCCCCTACCAATCCACCCGCTCGACTCTCCCCAGCGAGCGCCCCAGAAAGCGCTCCCCGACGGTCTGGAACCGTAGCGGCACATCCGTCACAAAATAGCGACAGGTCGCAGGTTCTTGGCTCCCCGTAGCCAATCCCGCTTCCCGCAACCGATCTGCCGCGAGATTGGCGGTCGTCTCCGCTGAATCGATGAGCCTGATCCTCTCTCCCGCCACGTCGCGCAACAGCGGCTTGAGCAGGGGATAATGCGTGCACCCGAGCACCAGGCTGCCGACTTCTTCGGCCAGTACCGGGCGCAAGTACTCCTGTGCCGTGAGCCGTGTGACCGGGTGATCGAGCCAGCCCTCTTCCACAAGCGGCACGAATAGCGGGCAGGCTTGCGAATAGACGCGCACACCGGGATCGAGCGCGTGTATCCGCCGCGCATAGGCGTTGCTATTGATCGTGGTCGGCGTGCCGATGACGCCGATGCGCCCGCCGCTCGATACGGCCACAGCAGCACACGCGCCGGCTTCGATCACGTCGAGCACCGGGACGGCCCCGGCTCGTGCGGCCACAATTTTCAGGGCCACGGCGGCCATCGTGTTGCAGGCGACGATCAGCATCTTGACTTCCTGCCGCAGCAGGAAGTCAACGATCTGGCCGGTGAAATGCTCGATCGTCGCTACCGATTTGACACCATAGGGTACGCGGGCAGTGTCGCCAAAATAAACGATGCTCTCCAGCGGCAGGCGCTCCATCAACGCGCGGACGACGGTCAGGCCACCGACGCCCGAATCGAACACGCCAATGGGGCGGCTGTCGCCCGGCGCGTTCACTCCAGCACCACGGCAGCAAATTTCCGTTTACCTACTTGCAGGATGACCCGGTTGCCCGCAAGAAGCAGCCGGGCACGGTCTTCGACACGTTCGCCGCCAAGCTTCACCGCGCCCTGTTCAATCATGCGCGAGGCTTCCGAGGTGGTTCCGGTCAAACCCGCTTCCTGGATGACCTTGAACACCGGCATGCCTTCGCCGACGACAACCCGCACTTCGGGAATGTCGTCAGGGATTTCGTTTTTCCGAAAACGCGCCTCGAAGTCGGCAAGCGCATCGACGGCGGCCTTCTGGCCGTGAAAACGGGCCACAAATTCCTGCGCCAGCATCACCTTGATGTCGCGCGGATTGCGCCCGGCCCCGATTTCAGTTTTCAGCGCCGCGATTTCGTCCGCTTCACGGAACGAAAGCAGTTCATAGTAGCGCCACATCAGGCTGTCGGAGACCGACATGGTCTTGCCGAAGATTTCTTTCGGCGTCTCCGCAATGCCGATGTAGTTACCCAGCGACTTGGACATTTTGTTGACGCCGTCCAGCCCTTCGAGCAACGGCATCATCAGTACACATTGCGGCGCCTGGCCATAATGTTTTTGCAACTCACGCCCCATCAACAGGTTGAAGCGCTGATCGGTCCCACCCAGTTCAATGTCGGCCTTCATGACCACCGAGTCGTAGCCCTGGCAAAGCGGGTAGAGAAATTCATGAATCGAGATCGGCTGTTCGTTCGCGTAGCGTTTGGCGAAGTCGTCGCGTTCGAGCATACGCGCAACGGTCTGCCGCGCGGCGAGGCGAATCATTCCCGCCGCGTCCATTTCGTTCAGCCAGGCCGAGTTGAAACAGATTTCCGTTTTGTCCGGGTCGAGAATCTTGAACACCTGTTCGCGGTAAGTCTCGGCATTGGCCAGTACCTGCTCGCGCGTCAGGGGGGGACGGGTCGCATTTTTGCCGCTCGGGTCGCCGATCATGCCGGTGAAATCCCCGATGAGGAACATGACGTGATGGCCGAGTTCCTGGAAATGGCGCAGTTTGTTGAGCAAAACGGTATGCCCGAAATGCAGGTCGGGCGCAGTCGGATCGAACCCTGCCTTGACACGCAACGGGCGGCCTGTTTTCAACTTCTCGACCAGTTCGGCCTCGACCAGCAATTCCTCGGCTCCGCGCCGGATCAGGTTCATCGCGGCTCCGGCTTCTTTCATTCGTTTCTCCAATAAGGTCACACTCACTTGGCCGCAGCCTTGCTAGACTTCAATCAAGCTCTCCTGAAGAGAGAGAGAGAACTTCCCCAATCAAGAGTTTGAAATGCGGACAAGAAAAAGAAGAATTCTAGCCGAATTGCGGTGGCGGCTCGAAGCCCTGCGCTGGTCATTCGCCAGATTCTTTGGGCAAATCGGCAAAATGAAACATTGCCCGACGGGGTTGCGGTGGCACATGAACGAGCTGCGCTGGAGGCTTGCCGGATTGAGCCGGACGCGGCGCGTCAAATCCGTCGGGTTCCAGGGGAACGTGGCCGAACTGCCCTGGCGGTTGTTCGACAGTAAACGGGTTTTGATTGTCGGCGGTTTCGTAAGCCTTTCCGCGATTGGCGTGGCCACTGCCACCGTGGTTGTGATGCCGGAGGAACCTCTCGGCATGCAGACCATCGTAGAAAAGCTCGTCGCCCTCCCGGAAGAGATTTCCACTCCCGTCCTGCCCTACGTTTATGACGAGCACGTCGAGTCCGGCGACACGCTGCAATCCATTTTTCGACGCTTGGGCATTTTTGACCAAGAAGCACTGGCTTTCATCCTGAACAACCCAAAAGCCACACAGGCCGTACAACAACTGCGGGTCGGCTCCTCGTTTACCGCTATCGTCAGTTCTTCCGGCCAATTGCTGTCCATGCGCCTGCCGATCACGGCCGACAGTAATTCCATCGAAATTTCGAGAAGCGCGGGCGGCCAGCCATTCCGGGTCTCCGATACGGCAGTCGCGCTTGAAAACGGAACCGAGATGCGTAGCGGCGTCATCACGGATTCGCTCTTTGCCGCTGCGGAAGCCGCCGCCCTGCCCGACAGCATTGCCATGCAACTGGCCGACCTGTTCGGTACCGAAATCGACTTTCACTCCGACCTGCGGTCGGGCGACACGTTCGGCGTGATTTACCAGACCACGTATGACCGGGGCGCGCCCACACAGCCGGGCCGCATTCTGGCCGCCGAGTTTGTTAACCAGGGAGTACGCTACACCGTTTTTCTCCACACCACGGCCAGCGGCCATTCGGAGTACTACAAAAGCACGGGTCAGAGCCTGCGCAGTTCCTTCCTGCGTTCCCCGCTCGAATTTTCCAGGGTTACGTCTAACTTTGGCCGCCGCGTGCACCCGGTTCTCGGGAGTTGGCACACCCATAACGGCGTGGATTTCGGCGCACCCACCGGAACCCCGGTGCGGGCAACGTCGGACGGCGAGGTCACTTTCATTGGCCGTTATGGCGGCTACGGCAAGCTCCTCGTCCTCAAGCACCGGGACAACATCAGCACCGCCTACGCCCACATGAACACTTTTGCCCCTGGCCTGGGCATCGGCGAAACCGTCAGGCAAGGCGAAATCATCGGGACAGTGGGCGCAACAGGCCGCGTGACAGCTCCCCACCTGCATTACGAGGTCCGTATCAACGATGTCTCGCAAAATCCGATGACGATGGTGCTACCAAATCCTGAACATCTGCGTGGCAAAGAACTTGCCCGTTTCCGTGAAAACACGCGCACCCAGCTTGCCCGGCTGGAGCTGCTCAATCGCCACGTCGCCTCCAGCGAGCATCAAGGCAAAGGTGAAAACAAAAACACAGACAAGCTGTAATCCGTTTTGTGAAGTCCGGGCACAAAAACAAGGGGCGTTTGAACGCCCCTTGTTTTTGAAACGGGGCATGTGCCGCTCAGACCGAAAACGACGACCCGCAGCCGCAGGTATTGGTCGCGTTCGGATTGCGGATCACGAACTGCGAACCTTCCAGCCCCTCGGTGTAATCGATCTCCGCCCCGACAAGGTACTGATAGCTCATTGAATCCACGAGCAACGTCACGCCGCCTTTTTCAAGCGCCACGTCGTCTTCGTTGATTTCTTCGTCGAACGTAAAACCGTACTGGAATCCCGCGCAACCGCCGCCGCTCACGAACACGCGCAGCTTCAGGGCGGAATTGCCCTCTTCCTCGATCAACTCGCGCACCTTGCCAACCGCGCTTTCGGTAAACACCAGAAAATCCTGGGTGTCAACTTCCGTATCCATTGCCTGCCTCCTCTGTTGTGGCTCTGTTGTAGTTTGCCTGCCGGGGTTGCCGCACATGATGCCTTGCGTGCGCAGGTGCGTCAAAGTGAAGGTTTCATTTTATTTTGTTTTATTTTCCTCTGCCAACACATGGGAACCCGGTTTGTCGTCTTCGGTCTCTGTCACGGAGCGATAATCCTGCAAATCATTGCCAAAAGCACTGATCGGCCCGGTGTAGGGGCCAAGATGGTGCTCAAGGATATCGTTCAGGCAAAGAATGTCCTCGATGGCAGCAAGCGGGAAGCCCCGCCGGGTCTCATCCCGCGTGTCGCGCAGCAAGTGTTGCAGGTAAGCCTGGCACTCGCGTGTACCCCATAGCTTCTGCAAACATTCCACGATATGCGGCATGGTTTCAAGGTTGAGTACCGGGGCCAGCGCATCGGTGAAGTTGTCCCAATCGACCGTCCAGACATTGAAAGTTTTGTTCAGCTTCCGGGCGATTTTATCAAACTCGGTACGCTGTCCGTTGAACCGGTAGACCTCAAGCAGCTTGAGCCAAGGTGCGAAAGCCTCTTTCGGGTAGTTCTCTATGAAACTCGTCAAAGCTTCGGCGGCGCTGTTGATGCGGCCAAAGCTCAACATGATTTCGGCCAGTTCGATGGTCGAATCTTGATTCCGGGCGTTTTTCTCCGGCAACATGGCTTTCAAATCGAGCGCGGGCGATGCCGAATCCCAATCAGGCAAAGCGGGAACAAAAGGACAACCTTGCCGGGGCTCGGGACTTGTCCATAAAGCGGGTGCAGGTGGGGTAAGGCCGACGAGCGATGAGGAAGAAGTTTTCTCAGGGCAGGCTAACTCCTCCCGTGCCTTGGATTCATCAACGATTTTTGGCCTGTTTATGCGCAACAGGAGGATGACGCAAAGAGCCAGGACGAAAACGCAGACCCCGCCAAGTATCCAGTTGAGCGAAGTGTCCGGCTTCGGGGGCGGGGGCAAGGGTGAAGACGGAAAAAGCCTGAACTGCTCGAGTAGTCTTTTTTGTTCTTCTTCGAGTCCGAGCAGTTTTTTCTGCGCCTCCTCAAGGGCGCGCACACGCGCCTGCAGTATTTGTTCAGTTTCCCTGTGTTCCTCGAGCGCGGCTTCGAAATCCGCCACGTTCGGGCAATTGCTTTGGGGAGCGGACCGCGGGGTTTGGGAGAATGTTTTGTGGGGTACAGCAAAGGCGCTGAACGACAGGCAGAAAAGAGCAAACATGCCCGCGAGCAGAATAAGGGTTCCTTTCCGTCCTGTATTCATGGTTGCCAAGAAAACCAGAGAGACCTGTATAAAGAATGCTGCGATTATCGTACAGCATTATCGCCGTGCCAGACAGGCCGAATGCAACAAATGCCAGCCACGTTGAAACCAGAAAGACCGGCTTGCTTTAAAATAGGCGCAAATTTCATTCATTGGGAGTGTTAAAATTATGCCGGATGTCGGCAAAATACAAAAAGAAACATCAATATCAATGCTTGAATGCGCTGCTCTCACGGATATCGGTCTGGTTCGGAGCCGCAACGAAGACTCGTTGTGGGTCGATGCCGAACGTGGATGGTTGCTGTTGGCCGATGGCATGGGGGGGCATAGCTCAGGCGATCTGGCTTCCGCGCTGGCCATCAACTATGTGCTGGACCGCCTGCTCGTCACGGCGGAAAAAAATAAAACACCCGATCACGCCAAGGCGCTCGTCGACAGCGTTATTGATGCCAATGCCGCCATTCGCGGAGCAGGGAAGCAAACCGCGGCCGTTCATTCGATGGGGGCAACTTTTGTCGGGGCTTTATTGAGTCCTGGCCGGATGACCTATGTGCACATCGGCGATTCGCGCCTGTATCTGTTGCGCGAAAGCGTACTGATGCAATTGTCGCATGACCACACACTGGTGCAGGAATTTGTCGATGCCGGGCATTTGACGACCGAGACAGCGCAAAATCATCCTTACCGGGGATTGCTCACGCGCGGTCTCGGGGTACACGACGAAGTAGAACCCGATACCGGTATTTGTGCATTGCATCCAGGCGATCGTTTGCTACTGTGCACAGACGGTTTGACGGATATGGTGGACGAGCATGAAATTACCAGGCTGCTTGAAATGCCCGCACGAGCCGGTGAAGTAGCCAAAAGTCTGATTGAGGCCGCAAATTCTGCTGGCGGACGCGATAACGTTTCCGTTATCGTTGCGTGGTTCAATGAGTAACCTCAGCATGACGATGACCGACGCGCGGGTGGCGTACGTCACAAGACAAACGTGAATGGATGTGAGCAATGTCGAAGTTGATTCTCAGCATGGATGGACTGGTGCTCAAAGAAATCGTGCTCAACAAAGAGCGCACTTCGATCGGCCGCAAACCGGTCAACGACATCCAGATCGACAATCTTTCCATCAGCGGCCAACACGCGATAATTACCCGGATTCTGGGCGATGCTTTTCTGGAAGATCTCAACAGCACCAATGGAACCTATGTCAACGGACAGCCGGTCAAGAAACATGTGCTGCACAACAGTGACGTGATCGAGCTCGGCAAATATCGGATCAAGTACCTGATCGACTCTTCCACCCCGGGGGTCTCAGGAACGGAACTGGCAGACACCGCCGCTCTGAAACCTTTTGAAATAGGGACACTCAACCCGGCCGAGCCTCTGCCGGCCGGGACAAACACGGTTCGTACGCGGAACATGCAATCCCGAGCCATGAGCACGTCGGTCGGGCATCTGCTGGAACATCTCGGCGTAATCCAGGTATTGACCGGCGTCAACACCGGGCAGGAACTCGAACTGAGCAAGCCGGTAACGACATTGGGCAAACCCGGTTACCAAGTGGCGGTCATCACACGGCGTGAACAAGGCTATTTCATTACCCACGTCGAAGGCCAGGTATTTCCGCTGGTCAATGGCGAACAGCTCGGAATCCAGGCCCACAAGCTTAATGATAACGACATTATAGAAATTTCCGGGATCAAAATGGAATTCTTTTTGCGTACCTGAACACACATCGAGCGCAATCCACATGATGAGCAGCAAAGCCAGCGAAATAAATGTTTTTGGGCGCCAAAAGCGCCCAAAACCTGTGGCGGGGAACCCAAGGCCGGAAAGTTGAGGCGGCTTGGAAAAACGGTTTCCCTAATGCCGTGACTTCTTTCATCGCCCTATGCCGGGGCAGATGATAGGGTCCTGCCCTAATCTGGAGAGAAAATAATGGCCCGCACGGGCTTGGCAGAAGATTCATGAAGCTGAAGGTGCTTGGCTGTAGCGGTGGAATTGGTTGCGAGGATTCTCGTACGTCCTCGTTTCTCGTTGACGATGACGTGCTCATCGACTGCGGAACGGGTGTGGGCGATCTGGCATTCGATGAACTGCGTCGCGTCAGCCACGCCTTCGTCAGCCATTCCCATATCGATCACATTGCTGCTATTCCCCTGTTGGTCGATTCCATCGGCGAAGTCTGCCACCACACGGTCACGATCTACGCAACGCCGGAGACGCTGCACATCCTGCGGGCGCATGTATTCAATTGGCTGATATGGCCGGATTTCACCGCCATTCCTGACCGCCGCTTTTCCTACTTGCGCCTGCAACCGGTACAGATTGGCGAATCGCTGCGGCTGGGGGCGCGTACTTTCACGGCACTGCCGGTGCTTCATACCGTACCCGGCGCGGCCTGGCTTCTCGACAGTGGCGAGAATCAGTTGATCTATTCGGGAGATACGGCCTACAGCCCCGAACTGATCGCCGCCATCAACGCCTGCCAGTCCCTGCGCCACCTGATTGTGGAAACGGCCTTCCCGGAAGAAATGCGCGCAATGGCAATAGCAGCCCGTCACCTGTGTCCGGGAATGCTGGAAACCATGCTCAGCGAGTTGACCGTGTCGCCGGAAGTCTTCGTCAGCCACCTCAAACCGGGCATGGGCGACCGCATCATGAAACAGATCGACGCCCTGAACATGCCTCTGCGGCCGACGCGCCTCATGCGTGGGCAGGTTTTTGAATTCTGAACGCTGAACGCTCACACGGGTCAGAGAGGACGGGTAGAATCCCCCTTCCTGAGTTTTCTGAAATCCCGTCCATGTATCGCCTTGCCCCCAGCCTGCTTTCCGCCAATTTTGCCCGTCTCGGCGAGGAAGTGGAGAACGTGATTGCCTCCGGCGCGGACTGGATTCATTTCGACGTGATGGACAACCACTACGTCCCCAACCTTACGTTCGGGCCACTGGTGTGCAAGGCCATTCGGCCTTTGACGAAAGCGCCTATCGACGTACACCTGATGGTAAAGCCGGTCGACCGGATCATTTCCGGGTTCATCGAAGCGGGCGCGGATTTCATCAGCTTTCACCCCGAAGCATCCGAACATGTCGACCGCAGCCTGGCTCTCATCCGGGACGGCGGCGCAAAAGCAGGACTGGCGCTCAACCCGGCCACACCCCTCCATGTGCTCGACCACGTCATGGAGCGGCTCGATTTCGTCCTGTTGATGAGCGTCAACCCCGGTTTTGGCGGACAAACGTTCATCCCCGGCACGCTTGACAAACTCGCTGCCACTCGTGCGCGGCTCGATGCCTGGAGCCGGGAAAACGGGCAACATCTTCTGCTCGAAGTCGACGGCGGCGTAAAAGTCGGCAATATCGCCGATATCGCCCGCGCCGGCGCCGACACCTTCGTAACCGGTTCCGCCGTGTTTGAAGCCGGGCGCGATAAGGACCCGCACCGTTACGACACGATCATTGCGCGGCTGCGTGCCGAACTGGCCACGGTGAGCGCATGAGCCGGCGCTTCGCGGCAAAAGCGATCCTGTTCGATCTCGATGGTACCTTGCTCGACACCATTGCCGACTTGACCGAAGCCGCCAATCTGATGCTGGACGAACTGGGGAGGCCAACGCTCAGTCAGGCATGCGTCCTCGGTTTTGTGGGCCGGGGCATCAACGATCTCGTCCGTCGCTGCCTTGCCGAAAGCCGCGACCCCACCACTGCCGAGGTTAGCGCCGCGCACGAAATCTTTCGCCGCCATTACACGCACGTGAATGGCCAGACCACACGGCCCTACCCCGGAGTCCCCGAACTCCTCGCGGCACTTGCCGCCCGCCGCCTGAAAATGGCCGTGGTCACTAACAAGAGCGCCATTTTCGCATTGCCTCTGTTGCAACAGTTCGACTTGGCGCGTCATTTCGGCGCGTTCGTCTGCGGCGATACCCTGCCCGTAAAAAAACCCGACCCCGCCATGATCCACCATGCCTGCAACCTGCTTGGGGCAAAGCCGGAGGAATCCCTGATGATCGGCGATTCCATCAACGACTCGCTCGCCGCCCGCGCCGCGGGCGTACCCGTGCTGCTTGTGAAGTATGGTTATAGCGAAGGGATGCCGGTAGATGCCATTGATTGTGATGGGCTGCTGGACAACGCACGTCAAATTACGGATCACCTTGTGGACCAGAGCGATTTCGGTTCGAGCGAATACAATCTGGATTACCGCTTTCGCGAGAATATTTGAACGAATATACAAAAACGGCACCTTCCCCAAAGGAAAGATGCCGTTTTTTTACTGCTTCAGAAACGCTGTTCTGGCTTAGAACAGGGGTTCTTCGAGGCCGAACACCGACTCGCCGCCTTGGGTAATTTCTGTTGCCATTGCCTTGGCATGCACCAGATAGTGTTTAGCGAAGAAACGGGCCGTCGCCAGCTTGGCTTTGTAGTAGCCGTCGGTTGCGCCTGCGGCCAGTTTCGCCTGCGCGACCTGCGCGGACCTGGCCAGCAGCCAGCCGCCGACGACGATACCGGTGAGCTTGAGATAGGGAACAGAACCGGCGTGCGCAATTTGTGGTTCGCTGCCGTAAATCCCGATTGCCCACTCGGTTGCATCGATCTGCGCTTGCACAGCCTCCCGCAAGGTCTTGCCGAGGTCGCCCAGTCTGGCGTCGCCGGACAATGCATCGGCATAAGCGGCAATATCCTTGTACAGCTTGCGGGCGGTAAAACCGACGTTGCCTGCTTCATCCTTTTCACGCGCGGTCTTGCGGCCAATCAGGTCGTTGGCCTGGATGGCGGTTGTGCCTTCGTAGATCGCCGTGATGCGGGAGTCACGCAGATACAGCGCCGCGCCTGTTTCTTCGATGAAGCCATTGCCACCGTGGACCTGAATGCCATCGTTGGCAATCTCGATACTGCTTTCGGTGCTCCATCCCTTGACGACCGGCGTGAGCAGTTCGACATAAGCCTGACTTTGCCTGCGCACCGCCGCGTCGGGGTGATGCCCTGCCTTGTCCATGTTGCCAGCGACGAAATAGGCAAGTGCGCGCATGGCTTCGGTGCGGGACTTCATGCTCATCAGGAGACGGCGCACATCGGGATGGAAGAGTATGGGCTTGGTTTCCTTGGTCTTGTCGCCGATGATCGCGCCCTGAATGCGTTCGCGGGCATAAGCCAGCGCATGCTGGTAGGCACGCTCGGCCACGCCGACGCCTTCCAGGCCCACGTTGAGGCGCGCGTGATTCATCATCGTGAACATGTAAGCCACGCCCTTGCCTTCCTGCCCGACCAGCCAGCCCTTCGCGCCAACATTGTCACCGTAGGACATGACCGAAGTGACGCTGCCGTGGATACCAAGCTTATGCTCGATGGACGAGCAGATCAGGTCGTTACGCTCGCCCAGGCTGCCGTTGTCGTTGACGAGGTACTTGGGAACGATGAAGAGCGAGATGCCCTTCAAGCCAGGATCGGAATTGGGCAGGCGCGCGAGCACGAGGTGGATGATGTTCTCCGCCATGTCGTGTTCGCCCCAAGTGATGAAAATCTTGGTGCCGGTGATCCTGTAAGTGCCGTCACCGCTAGGATCGGGCGCGGCCTTGGTGCGGATGGCGGTCAGGTCGGAACCGGCTTGCGGTTCGGTCAGGTTCATCGTGCCCGACCAGGTGCCGTCAGCCATCTTGTGCAGGTACTTTTCCTTGAGTTCCTCGGAAGCGTGGTGGCGGATCGCCTCGATTGCGCCCAAGGTCAGCATCGGACACAGCGCGAAAGCGATGCTGGCGGAACGCCACATTTCATTGACCGCGATGTTGACGAGGTGGGGCAACCCCTGGCCGCCGTACTTGGGATTCACCGGCATGGCGTGCCAGCCGTTTTCGCAGAAAAGTTTATAGGCGTCCTTGTATTCCTTGTTCGTGGTCACGACGCCGTTTTTCCAGACGGGGCTATCCGTGTCGCCCCTCAAATTCAGAGGATCGATGACCTCGGATGCGAATTTGGCAGCCTCTTCCAGAATAGCGTCCACGGTTTCGGCATCGACTTCCTCGAAATCGGGAAATCCAAGAATCTCTTGCAAACCCGCCATTTCGTTCAGGACGAAACGCATATCGGCAAGCGGTGCGTTGAAAGTGCTCATTGTGCCTCCCTCCAGTAAATGTCGTAATGCAAAACAGTAACTGCAACAACTTGAACGCTGGTTCAACCCAGTGCCGCCACCAGTTCCGGCACGGCGGTAAACAAGTCAGCCACCAAACCGTAATCAGCCACCTGGAAGATCGGCGCGTCGGCATCCTTGTTGATAGCCACGATCACCTTGGAATCCTTCATGCCTGCCAGGTGCTGGATCGCTCCAGAGAGTCCAATGGCAAAGTAGATCTGCGGCGCGACGATCTTGCCGGTTTGCCCCACCTGATAGTCGTTGGGTACAAACCCGGCGTCCACCGCTGCACGGCTCGCGCCGATCGCCGCGCCGAGTTTGTCGGCCAGCGGCTCGAGTACCTTGCTGAAGTTTTCGCCGCTGCCCAAGCCACGCCCCCCGGAGACGATCACCTTGGCCGCACCCAGTTCCGGGCGGGCGCTCTTGGTGACTTCGCGCCCGATCAGGCGCACGAGGCCGAGATCAGCCCCCGCCGCCACAGGTTCAATCACCGCACTGCCACCCTCCCCGGCGGCATCGAATGCGGTCGTGCGCACGGTAAGAACTTTGATGGCATCGGCGTTTTTCACTGTCGCCAGCGCGTTACCGGCATAGATCGGGCGCACGAAGGTATCCGGCGCTTCAACGGCAACGACGTCACTGACCTGGGCGACATCGAGCAACCCCGCCACGCGGGGCGTCAGGTTTTTACCTGCGGTGGTGGCGGGAGCCACGATATGGCTGTAACCGGAAGCCAGTCCCTTGACCAGGACCGCGAGGTTTTCCGGGGTTTGCGCTTCATACTGTGGCGCATCGGCGACAAGCACTTTGGCAACACCCGCTACCTTGGCGGCAGCCTGACTTACCGCGCCAACGCTGGCTCCGGCCACAAGCATATGAACATCGCCACCGAGTTTTCCGGCGGCAGTCACGGCGTTAAGGGTCGCGGCCTTCAGGGCGGCGTTATCGTGTTCGGCAATGACGAGAATGGCCATAATCAGATCACCTTTGCTACATTCTTGAGTTTATCGACCAATTGGCCAACATCGGCCACGATGATCCCTGCGCTGCGCTTGGGTGGCTCAACCACCCTGAGAGTTGTTAACCTCGGCGCGGCATCCACACCCAGATCGGCGGGTTTCATCGTTTCAAGCGGTTTTTTCTTTGCCTTCATGATGTTCGGCAAAGTGGCATAGCGCGGCTCATTGAGACGCAGGTCAACCGTCACCACCGCTGGCAATTTGACCGCCAGTTTTTCCAGACCGCCATCAATTTCACGGGTGACAGTGATTTCGTCCGTGCCGGGAACCAACTTGGAAATGAATGTCGCCTGCGCCCAGCCAAGCAGCGCGGCAAGCACCTGCCCGGTCTGATTGGCGTCGTCGTCAATGGCTTGTTTTCCCGCGATGACCAGTTTCGGGGCCTCCTTATCGACAATCGCTTTCAGGAGTTTGGCGACTGCCAGCGGTTGCAGATCGGCGTCGGTTTCCACCAGGATGCCGCGGTCCGCGCCTATTGCCATCGCGGTACGCAGTGTTTCCTGCGCGGCCCCCACACCGGCGCTCACAACGACCACTTCGGTGGCGATACCGGCTTCCTTCAGGCGCACAGCCTCTTCCACAGCGATTTCGTCAAAGGGATTCATGCTCATTTTCACGTTGGCCAAATCTACTCCGCTGCCATCCGCCTTGACGCGAACATTAACGTTGTAGTCGACCACACGTTTGATCGGGACCAGAATTTTCAAAGCAGCCTCCTTTGTGAGACCGGTTAAAGCACTGCAAGGAATGCTCCCCGGCTGGATTCTTCAAGGTCGTTTATTATGGCACTACGATTCGGACAAAGCATGCTGCTTTGCGAAAGAATCTCACGCAACAGTAATGTTCCGTATTTTTTGTCCAGACAGACGTTTTCCATTTTTCATATTTTTGATTACATATCCGCTTTCAACAACCAGAAAGAATTACTTCTTTTCCGGCAGCGGCAGTACCGCGCGTACATTGCCGGAAGTGGCCAAAACGATCTCTTCGAGCGATAAACCGCGCAATTTAGCGAGGATGCCTGCAATACGCAGAAGGTTTTCCGGAACGTTCCGTCCCCCATGCGCCCAAGCGGGCGGCATGTCCGGCGCGTCGGTTTCAAGCACAATCGCATCCAGCGGCAATTCCGCCGCAAGGCGGCGGATGCGGCGTGACCCGTCAAAGGTCATCGCGCCGCCAAAACCAAGTTTGAATCCCAATTCAATGAAAGCCTCCGCCTGCTGGAGGCTGCCATTGAAAGCATGCGCAATGCCTCCCGTGACCCTGGTTTGCCGCAAAGCCGCGAGCACGGCATCCTGCGCCCGGCGCACGTGGAGGATGACCGGCAGCCCGTGGCTGCGTGCCAGGCCGAGTTGCGCCGCAAAGAATGTCTCCTGCCGCACAGCATCGAATCCCGGCACATAATGATCCAGCCCGATCTCCCCTACAGCCACGGCGCAGCCCTGCGCAAGCAGGGCATCGAGCACGTCGAGATCAATTTCATCGGCGCAATCGACGCAGAGCGGATGAATGCCGAGCGCCGGAAAAACGTCGGGCGTCGTTTCAGCCAGCGCCAGTACCCGCGCAAATCCCGCACGGTCAACGGCTGGCACAACAAACCCGGCAATGCCCGCCGTGCGTGCGCGCGCGAGCACCTCCGCGCGATCCGGATCGAATTCAGCCGCATCGAGATGAAGATGCGTATCGATCAGCACAACTCAAGCCATTCGTGCCGCACGCACGGTGAGCACGCGGCCAACCGAGCGCCACTGTAAGCGTTCTTCCTCGAACAAAGCGGCCGTGAGTGGCAACTCCTGCAACCATCCCGGCGGAGTTGTGACGATAAAACCGCGCTTCGTCCGGGTCAGGCCGATGTCCGGTACGCCCCGTTCATCACGGGCGCGATGAATCACCACTGCCAGACGCAGGCAAACGATCAACAACCAGTCCTGAAACAACGGGTCGATCTCTTCCATGCGTTTGAGCTTGCCGCGATGGGCAAGCACGAGCCGCGAGAGCCGAGCCTGGTCCATGCGCGAAAACCCCGGCATATCGGCATTGGCGAGGATATAGGCACTATGTTTATGGTATCCGGCATACGCGATGGCAATACCAGTCTCGTGCAGTAACGCCGCCCAACGCAGGAACCTGCAATCCACATTGCCCGGATCAGCGGCAGCCGGATCAATCTGCGCTAACAAGAAACAAGCTGTGTCGGCCACCTGTCCGGCTTGGTGCGCATTAACCCGGTAATGGCTCATGAAAGCATCGGCGGTGGCATCACGCAGGTCATTGCGGCAATAGCGGCCCAATAAGTCATAAAGCACCCCCAGCCGCAAAGCTCCTTCCGAAAACTCCATGCGTTGCAGGCCAAGCTCGTGGAACACCGCAATCATGATCGCCAGCCCGCCGAGGATGACAGGCTTACGGTCGGTGTCCAGAGCGCACAGATCGATGGCATCGAGATGGCCGGCGCGCAGAAAAACCGTGCGCAGCTTCTCCATCCCGTCCCGGGTAATCCCCCCCGCCGACAAACCATTCCCCACAAGGATTTCTTCCAGCGCCTTGGCCGTGCCGCTGGAACCGACCGCAAACTCCCAACCCGTCTTGCGGTAATCATGCGCGATCGATTGCAATTCGCGGCATGCGGAGAGCTCCGCCTCCCTGAAGCCGCGTTTGTCGATCTTGCCGTCAGGGAAATGACGCAGGCTATAACCGACGCAACCCATATAGAGCGAATCGAGCAAAACAGGCTCGAAGCTCTTACCGATGATGAATTCGGTCGACCCGCCTCCGATATCGACGACCAACTGCTGGCGATGCGGATCGGGCAGCGTATGGACAACCCCGGAATAAATCAGGCGCGCTTCCTCGCGCCCGCCGATCACCTCGATGGGAAAACCAAGCGCCTCTTCTGCCCGACGCAGAAAAATCGCCGCGTTCTTGGCAACGCGCAGAGTATTGGTCGCCACGGCACGCACGGACGCAGGCGGAAAACCCGCGAGCCGTTCATGAAACAAGCGCAGAGCGGCAATGCCCCGATGGCAGGCTTCATCACTTAGCCAGTTGTCCGTCGACAAACCCGCAGCCAGCCTCACCGGCTCTCTCAATCTATCGAAGGCATAGATCCGGTCATCGACGATATGCCCCACCTGGAGGCGAAAACTGTTTGAACCGAGATCAACTGCGGCAATCACATCCTGCATCGTGGCGGCCTGAACCTGAACATTAGACGATGTTAAGAAGGACTCTAAACCTTCCCGATTCATCATTGCGAGAAAAACCCCCAGCCGTGAGCGCCACATGGCAAAAAAACGATCTTTCGTGCCGTGTGCAAATCTCGTTCCTGTTGTTTCCTCGTTGCTGTTGCTTCGCCGGTACGACAAAAATGTCACATAATCACAATCACGTCACCATACCAGTCAGGAACGAACATCATGACCGCTCCGCCCGACAATAATCTCTATAACGCGGAACACTTCATCAACCGGGAACTTTCCCTGCTGCAATTCCAGCGCCGCGTGCTCGCGCAGGCCGCCGACCTGGCGGTCCCGCTCCTCGAGCGACTGCGGTTCCTGTGCATCGTATCGAGCAATCTCGATGAGTTTTTCGAGATAAGGGTTTCCGGCATCCGCGAACAAATCCGCCTTGGAGGCAATATCGCCAGCACCGACGGTATCCTGCCTGCCGAACTGCTCGCACTCGTCAGCACCGAAGTGCACCAGATCCTGTCTGAACAATACGCCCTGCTCAATGACGACATCCTGCCCGCGCTGGAACGCGAAGGAATTGTTTTCCTGCGGCGTGGCCTTTGGGACGAAGCGCAAAGCGCCTGGATACATGACTTTTTCCGGCGCGAAGTCATGCCCGTGCTCACCCCCATCGGACTCGACCCCGCACATCCTTTCCCAAGGGTGTTCAACAAGAGCCTGAATTTCGCCGTGGAACTCGAAGGGCGCGATGCCTTTGGCCGTGTCTCGAACATCGCCATCGTGCAGGCGCCTCGGGTACTCCCCCGCATCATCCGCCTGCCGGACCGACCCGGCCAGGCTCCCTACACCTTCGTCTTCCTCTCCTCTGTACTGCATACTCACGTCGACGAGATCTTCGACGGCATGCACGTGCATGGGTGCTACCAATTCCGCGTCACCCGCAACTCCGACCTCTTCGTCGATGAAGAAGAAGTCAAGGACCTGCGCGCCAAGCTCAAGGGCGAGCTTCAGCAACGCCACTACGGCGACGCCGTGCGGCTGGAAGTCGCCGACAACTGCTCCTGCCAGATGGCCGACTTTCTCCTCCAGCACTTCCGCCTTGGTCAAACCGACCTGTACACCTTGCCGGGCATCGTCAACCTCGTCCGCATGATGCAGGTCCCCGACCGGGTCGACCGTCCCGACCTCAAATACCCGCCGTTCCGTCCCGGCCTGCCCAAATCGCTCGGAAACCGGCGGGACATCTTTTCCGTCCTCCACGAACGTGATGTCCTGCTCCACCACCCCTTCCAGAGTTTCGCCCCAGTCATCGAACTCCTGCGCGCGGGCGCGGACGACCTGCAAGTCGTCGCCATCAAGATGACCGTCTATCGCACCGGAACCGATTCCGTCCTCATGGAACACCTCGTGCGTGCCGCGCAAAAAGGAAAGGAAGTCACCGTCGTCCTCGAACTCATGGCCCGTTTCGACGAAGAAGCCAACATCTCCTGGGCCAACCGTCTCGAAGAAGCGGGCGCACACGTCGTCTATGGCGTTTTCGGCTACAAGGTCCACGCCAAACTGCTCATGCTCGTACGCCGTGAAGCCGACAGACTGCGCCGCTACGTCCATCTGGGAACCGGCAACTACCACCCCGGCACCACGCGCTTCTACACTGATTTCGGCCTGCTGACCGCCAACGAACAAATCGGCGAAGATGTCGCCGAAGTCTTCAAGCAGATTACCGGCCTCGGACGAGCCTCCACCCTCACCCACTTGTGGCAAGCCCCGTTCTCACTTCAGCCCAACGTCGTCGCCGCCATCAAAAACGAAACCGAAATTGCCCGCGCGGGCAGACGCGGGCGCATCATCGCCAAAGTCAACGCCCTGCTTGACCCCGAAACCATCGAGGCGCTCTACGAAGCCTCCGGCGCCGGCGTTGAAATCGACCTCATCGTGCGCGGCCCTTGCGCCCTTCGCCCCGGCATACCGGGACTTTCGGAAAACATCCATGTGCGCTCGCTCGTCGGGCGATTTCTGGAACACCACCGCATCCTGTACTTCCGCGCTGATGGCGAAGACCGGGTTTACCTGTCGAGTGCCGACTGGATGCCGCGCAACTTCTTCCGCCGTATCGAAACTGCCTTCCCCGTGCTCGATTTCCAACTCAAGCGCCGGGTCATCAAGGAAGGCCTGCGCAGTTGCCTCCTCGACAACACCCAGGCATGGGAAATGCAGCAAAACGGCCGTTACCGGCGCAAAACCCCGCGCCGCGCCGCACACTCCGCCCAGTCCATCCTGCTTGCGGAACTGGCGGCAGAATCTTGAATCCGCCCAAACATGCAGCAATTCGCACAGGCAACCCGGTCTTCAAATAGATAATCGACATTCCACGCCCGGAGAGATGGTCATGTCCCTGTATGTATTGATGAAACGCTTTGAAGAAATAAAACTTGCGGCAGATCAGGGAGATGCACAATCCCAATATGACCTTGGCCGCATGTACGAAGAAGGTCAGGGCGTCAAGCAGGACCCGGGAAAAGCCATACAGTACTATCTCAGAGCGGCAGAACAGGGACACGCAAAGGCCCAATATGACCTTGGGTTGATGTACTCCAGGCTTCCGGCCAACAAGAAGAATGAAGAAGAGGCCACCAGGTGGATTCAAACAGCGATGGACGGATTTCGTCAGGCGGCTGAAAAAGGTGATGCGGAAGCACAATGCCGCCTTGGAGAAATATATGACATAGCAAAGAAAGAAAGCCTTAGATATGGCACTCTCAAAAACGAAAACCAGAACAAAAGAATCAAAACGATTGCCTCCGCACTAGGTCTCTACTCCGGCGAAAAAGACGAAAAATGGTTTGAAGAAGAATCGGCAAGATGGTTCCAAATGGCAACAGAAGGATTTCGCCAGCCAGCCGCATCAGGAGATATGAAAGCCCAATTTGAACTCGGAGGAATTTACTGCTGGTTTCTGAGTGGCAGGGAAAATGAAGAACAAGGTGTGCAATGGTTTCAGAAAGCAGCAGAACAGGGACTCGCGGATGCCCAGTACGAGCTGGGATATATGCACTCAACTGGCTGGTGTGTCGCAGAGCAAAACATTACAGAAGCCTTGAAGTGGTATACGAGAGCGGCCGAGCAGGAACATTTTCCGGCTCAGACCCAACTTGCGAGAATATACGCCGGCTGTGACCAGCTCACAGATCCCGATTATGCGGAAGCTCTGAAGTGGTATCTCAAAATTGCAGAACGTGGCGATGGAACTGCCCAATACAACATTGGAGTCATGTACGCAAAAGGTCATGGAATTGCACCAAACTTCACCGAAGCCCAAAAGTGGTTCAGGAAAGCAATGGAACAAGGCAATACAAATAGCAAACAAGCACTCCAGTTACTTGCCGCCTCTCTGAATAAACAGGGAAACGCAGAGGACGAAAACACGCTTGAACAGCTTGTGCTGATTTTTTAGAGCGGTTTTGATTCAGTCATGTACTGTTCTACGCCATCGCCCCCATCCCAGCTTCCCCCGCACGCGGGGGAAGGCGCTAATCCAGATGTTCAATCCGCATCGATCTCCATATCGTGCAGGTTCAGGTATGACTCTTTGAAGAGCGTACTTGTCCGCTCGGCATCCAGGCGCGGCGTGAACCAACTGACCAGCGGCACGATCACCAGTCCCGCGAGCATCGCCAGCGCGCCTGCGTTGATGGGTGACATCGGGTAGCCAAGCGCCATATTTACGCACACCAGGCTCACCGCAAAAATGAAACACGCCCACACGCTTGCCACCGTCACGCGCTGCCAGTAAAGGCCATACAGGAAAGGCGCGAGAAACGAGCCTGCCATCGCCCCCCAACTGATCGACATGAGCTGTGCGATGAATGTCATCGGGGAGTTGTACTGGATCAGCGCAATCACCATCGAAACAAGCACAAAAACCACAACGAGCAACCGGATCATCGTGATCTGATTCTTGGCATTCATGTCCCGGATGAAATGGCCTTTGACAACATCCAGCGTCAGCGTGGAACTCGATGTCAGCACCAGCGCGCTCAAGGTTGACATCGATGCGCTCAGCACCAGCACCACGACCAGGCCCATGAGCAAATCCGGCATGTCCATGAGCATGGATGGGATTACCGAATCGTAGACGGGCGCTCCGGCAGCCGTATACTCGATGCTGCCTGCGGCCAGCCGGGAAAACCCGCCCAGGAAATAACAACCGCCCGCCACCACCACTGCGAACAGGGTCGAAATGATCGCCCCGCGTTTGATTGCGTCGATGCTTTTGATTGCGTAGAACTTCTGCACCATCTGCGGCATCCCCCAGGTGCCAAGCGAGGTCAGCACGAGCACGCCCGCAAGATTGAACAGATCGGGCCCGAAGATGGAAACGTAAGCGCCCCCCATCTCCGTCATGCCCGGCGCGTCACTCGGCACCTGTGAGAGCGTCAGCATCGCTTGCGTGAAGCCGCCGTACTTCGTCAGGGCAGCGACGATCACGGCGACGATGCCAAACAGCATGATGCAGCCCTGCACCAGATCGTTGATAGCCGTCGCCATGTAGCCGCCCAGTACCACGTAGACGCAGGTCAGCACCGCCATGACCACGATGCACCATTCGTAAGGCACGCCGAACGCCATGTCGAAGAGCCTCGATAGCCCGTTATAGACACTGGCCGTATAAGGAATCAGAAAAATAAAAATGATGACGGCGGCGGCAATACGCAAAGCCGGACTTGAAAAACGCGCACCGAAGAATTCCGGCATGGTCTGCGCCCGCAGGTGATGCGTCATCGCCCGCGTCCGCGCACCGAGCACGTACCAGACCAGCAGGCTGCCGATAAGCGCATTGCCAAGCCCGATCCAGATCGTCGCCATGCCGTATTTCCAGCCAAACTGTCCGGCATAACCGACGAAGACCACCGCTGAAAAATACGTAGTGCCATAAGCAAACGCGGAAAGCCACGGCCCGACCTTGCGCCCCCCGAGCACGAAACCATCAACATCCCGCGCACTCTTGCGGGCATGGAACCCTATATAGATCGTTACGGCGATAAACGCCACCATCATCAGAATTTTGAGAAACATTTCAGCCGCGCCAGTAAGTTGAACATGTGTTGGATACAATCCCCGGCCAGGATGCCGGGGCGACTCGAAACCGAATACCCGGAGCAAATGACAAAAGCATTAATCGGCCTATGCTTGTCTTTCCTCCCCTTCCTTGTCCCGCATCAGCCAGGCAATCAGCATCGGCAGCAGGGAAACGAGAATGATCCCCACGATCAACAGGGAAAGGTTCTGGCGCACCCACGGCAGGTTACCGAACCAATACCCTGCCAGCGTGAGCGAAAAACACCAGCCCATACCTCCCATCAGGTTGAACATGAAAAACCGGGGATAATCCATCGCGCCCACCCCCGCCACAAACGGCGCGAATGTGCGAAAAATCGGCAGAAAGCGGGAAATAACCAGTGTTTTGCCGCCATGCCGCTCATAAAAGGCATGCGTTCTCAAAAGCGCCTTTTTGTTGAAAAACCGGGAACCCTCCCACTGGAATACCTTCGGCCCGAGAAAACGGCCTATCTGGTAATTCACCATGTTGCCCAATATCGCCGCCGAAGATAATGTCGCCAACAGCCAGCCGATATGCATTCCGCCTTCGGCCTCCGTCGTTCCCAGCGCCGCCAGCGCCCCTGCCACGAACAGCAGGGAATCTCCGGGCAGGAACGGGGTCACAACAAAACCCGTTTCCGCGAAAATAATGAAAAACAGTATAGCGTAAATCCATATGCCATATTGAACGACCCACACCCCCAGGTACTGGTCCAGGTGCAGGACGACATCGACAAACTGGATTAAAAATTCCATGAGAACCGTCGGCCGCGTTGAGAAGAGCGCATTCTACCCGAAGCAGCCCGCTCACCCTGCACGCGCAAGGACAAAATTATGCACCGCCACCGCCCCACCCGCTTTGAGGCAACGGGCGAGCGCATCAAGTGAAGCACCCGTGGTCATTACATCGTCGACCACCATCACGCGCAGACCGTCAAACCGGCGGCGGCAGGCGAATGCGCCGCGCGGATTGGCAAGCCTGTCCTCACGGTCGAGCACGGCCTGCGGCGGCGTATGGCGCTTGCGCACGACTCCCTCCTGCTCCAGCGGCAAACCGGCCGCACGGGCCAGCGGGCGGGCGATTTCCAGCGCCTGATTGAAACCGCGCTCCGACAATCGTCGCGGATGCAGCGGCATGGGGACGACCACATCGGCCTCCGGCAGGATCGAAACCGCCTCGGCAAAAAACCGGGCCAGCGACAGACGATGATGGTACTTGAACGCCCGCACCAGCACATCCGCCGGAAAAGTGTAATCGTACAACGCGCATGTGCTGTCAAACATCGGCGCGGCGAGCAGGCAATGCCCGCAAGCTTGCCCATCCGGCGTGGGCAAAGCGCAACATGGACAGGCAGGCATGTCATGGCGCGGCAACTCGCCCGCGCAATCGTTGCACACGGGTACCCCCGCACCCCCGGCGGGAATCCCGCACAAACAACAATCCGGCGGTATCAGTGTATCGAACAGAGAAACCAGTGAGCGCCAGTTCCAGCGTGCGCCCCAACGCATCCCGCTTGAGACCTTTCCGAACGCTTCAAGGACCATTCAAGCCCCTCTCCAGAAAATATCAAGGGTTGTTCCTGATTTGACTTGGTTTTACCCGCTGAACGAAAATCGCGGTTTTCCTATTAGAGTTCAAATCACGAACCATGACAAGCGAATCGTCCATCACATCCCCTGCCGGGACAATCCGCCCTGCCTTGACGGAGCCAGACAAATCCCGTTGGAATATTGCCGGCATCGAAGCCCTGTTCGCGCTGCCTTTTCTCGACCTGATGTTTCGTGCGCAGGAAGTGCATCGCGCTCATTTCAAGGCAGGCGAAGTACAACGCTCCACCCTTCTCTCAATTAAAACCGGCGGTTGCTCCGAGGATTGCGGCTACTGCTCACAGTCCGCGCACCACCACACCGGGCTCCCGCGCGAAGCCCTGATGCCGCCCGACAAGGTGCTGGAACACGCCCGCGCCGCCAAGGAAAGCGGTTCTTCCCGCTTTTGTATGGGCGCAGCCGGGCGCAGCCCCAAGGAAAAAGACCTCGCTGCCGTCATCGAAATGGTGAGTGAAATCAAGAAACTCGGGCTGGAAACCTGTGTCACTCTCGGTATGCTGGACGAGGAACAAGCCAGGCGGCTCGCCGAAGCCGGGCTTGACTACTACAACCACAACATCGACACCGCGCCCGAATACTATGGCGAAGTCGTCACCACCCACACCCTGCAGGACCGGCTCGACACCATCGAAAAAGTGCGTAAGGCCGGGATCAGCGTCTGCTCAGGTGGCATCGTCGGCATGGGCGAAGGCCAGGCAGGCCGCGCGGGTCTCATCGCCCAGCTTGCCAACATGGAGCCGCCTCCGGAATCCGTGCCCATCAATAAACTCATCGCCTTCCCCGGCACACCGTTCGCCGGCAGCGAATCCATCGATCCTTTCGATTTCGCCCGCACCATCGCCGTGGCACGCATTACCATGCCCACGAGTTTCGTGCGCCTCTCGGCGGGCCGCGAACAGATGAGCGATGAATTACAGGCGCTATGCTTCATGGCCGGGGCCAATTCCATCTTCTACGGCGAACGGCTCCTGACCACCGGTAACGCCGATACCGACGCCGACATGCGCCTTTTCGCCCGCCTCGGCCTCGTCCCCATCTGATCCGGCGAATCCGGTACGACGTGTGGACACGCCCGGCATGATCTCACTTCCAGCCCCGGAATTTCGCCTGGATCACGCCCTGCTGCGTCGACGGTTCCGGCAGATCGCCGCTCGGAGCAGCGAAGATTCCGATTTCCTCGCCCGTGAAATCGCCCGACGCATGGATGAGCGGCTCGACCTCATCCGTATCGATCCCCGGCGCATCCTCGACCTTGGCTGTGGAACCGGGCACGACCTCGCACGTCTCGGCGAACGTTATCCCGACGCTACGCGCATCGGGATGGACTTCGCCGAACTTCTGCTCGCCCGCGCACGTGCGCGGCTTGTCCCGGCCTCAAGCCCCCTGCGCCGTCTGTTCGGCAAAAAAGCCTCCCCCATTGGCCTTGCCGTCGCAGAGGCCGCACGGCTACCACTTGCGGAGAATTCCATCACCCTCATCTGGGCTAACCTGATGCTGCCCTTCGTCGATAACCCGTTGTCCGTCTTCCGCGAAATGTGCCGGGTCATCGAGACCGGCGGGCTCGTCATGTTCTCCACCCTTGGCCCGGACACCCTTAGGGAACTGCGCGAGATCCTCCCCGCGCACGCGGGAGAGCGCGTGCACCGCTTCGCCGACATGCACGATCTGGGCGACGCCCTCGTCGCCGCAGGGTTTTCCGATCCCGTGATGGATATGGAGATGGCCACGCTGACCTACGGCAGCCTCGATGAACTTTTCGCCGACCTGCGCGGCAACGCCGCCAACAACGCCGCCCTCACCCGCCCGCGCGGTCTATGTGGACGCGCGGGTTGGGAACAGTCCCGCGCACATTACGAACAACGCCGCCGCGACGGCAGCCTTCCGGTGACGGTCGAAATTATCCAGGGCCACGCCTGGAAACCGGCAAACGCGGAAAGACGTCCACGCCCGGAGGGTGACCGTGCCATCGTGCACTTTCACCCTAACCCGCATGGGCGGGGAAAGAAAACCCTTGGGTTTCGAACAGGTATTGACACGCAACTTGTGCGTGCCTAAGCTGACCGCTTCAGCGTGGTTCCGTTGAACCGGCTGTCTTCGGGAGGATGCAAGCATGTCAAAGTTTCTTTCTGCTTCGCTTCTGGCACTTGGCGTCACACTTGCCGCGCCTTCTGTGGCGCAGCAAACCGTTCTTGGCACATTACTTGACACGTCGGATTCCGGCGCCTGGAAATTCAAGTACCTGGGTGAGCCCAATCCCGGCGAAGTTTTTGATTGGGCAAGCCAACGGACCTACATCGGCGGCGTTCTCGATGCCACGGGATATGCACAGGCCGAGACGCCTCTCTTTGCCTGGCCCGAAAGCACCGCTCCCTGGATAAGCTCCAGTCCCTCCGGGTATGATAAAAACGGCTATTACTCGTATGTGGCGACTATCAACGACAATCTCAGCGGCACGCTCGGCGTCGGCGAGGTTTTATCGTTCACCAGTCTCTCGGTCAGTTATATCGCCGATGACTATGTGCGTGCCATCGTTATCAACGGAACCTTGTATGAAGGCGCCATCCCCCAGAATTCCAGAGCGGATTGGGTTACCTTTGACAGTGCCGTGTTATCGGGTATTCCATGGAACATCAACGGACCCAACATGATCGAGATCATTGTCCAGAATGACTGGGCCAACTACGACAATCCGACAGGTTTTACGGGCATGATTCGGGCCACCTATCAAATCAGCGCCGTTCCCGAACCGGAAACCTGCGCCATGATGCTGGCCGGTCTCGCCCTGGTTGGAGTCGTGGCCCGCCGCCGCCGCAAGAGCCTGTAATCCGGTTGCCTGATGTCTCTTCCCGCAAGGGATTGAATAAAGGGGGCGCAAGCCCCCTTTTATCCTTTATGCGCCCGCGCAGCGCATTATTCAAGATGCCCCCTGCTAACGCCCTTCCTTCAGCCAGCGTGCCGCGTCCAGCGCGTAATATGTCAGGATGCCATCCGCGCCGGCGCGCTTGAACGCCAGGAGCGACTCCAGCACGCAGGTTTTTTCGTCCAGCCAGCCTTGCTGCGCGGCTGCCTTGAGCATCGCGTATTCCCCGCTCACCTGATAGGCGTAGGTCGGCACGCGCAGTTCGGTTTTGATCCGGCGCACGATGTCGAGGCAGGGCATACCCGGTTTGACCATGAACATGTCGGCCCCCTCGGAAATGTCCAGTTCGACCTCACGCATGGCCTCGTCGCTGTTGGCAGGGTCCATCTGGTAAGTGTATTTGTTGCCCTTGCCAAGCGTCCCGGCAGAACCCACGGCGTCGCGGAAAGGGCCGTAGTAGCTGGAGGCATATTTTGCCGAGTAAGCAAGGATGCGGGTATGGATGAGGCCAGCGCGGTC
>JAISPJ010000049.1 GCA_031274995.1 Azoarcus sp. | reverse complement strand
TTGCCGCCTGCGACGGGACTGGCCATGCGCAACCAGACGCCGAGGCTCGCGTCACCCGTGGCGTTGTCGGAACCTGCCGGATGCGGGTTGCGGGCCGCGCCGCGACTGCCGCGCTGCCAGGGGAACTGGACACGGATGCGGCCATCGCGGTCGGTGTGGGTGGGGCCGCCATCGCCGACAACAATGCCGGTCAGGGCGCCGCGCGCGGTGGGGCGGGGATGGATGTGGCCGTGGAAGGGCCGAAGATCAGTACGCGAGACGCTGGTTTGCAAGTCAAGACGGGAGGGTTGGCCGAGGAGTAGTTGGTTCATAGCGTAGGTTTGGGTTCGTTGTGCCCACACCAACCGCGCTACCGGCCTTCGGCGGCATCTACACTAACAGTGATTGCGCGACGCTCGATAATGACCGTGAAGGAACGCGATCCGCGCAGTACTTTAAGCGTAACCAATGTTCCCGCCTCGCCACGGATCAGATCGGTAACCTCTGCGCTCGACAAGGAGGCGACCGGTTTGCCATCTATCGTTGTCACCATATCGCCGGATTGCAGCTTTGCCTGTGCCGCCGATCCTTCGGGAATCACGTCGAGAATTCTTACGGCGGGATCGTCCGGTTTCTTTTCGAAACGAATGCCAATGCCGACAATAGAGTGCGTAACGGGCGGCGAAGGCATCGGCTTGTGTCCTTTTCCATAGCAGCCATTCAAAAGAATGGTGCTTGCCAAAAGAACAGCTGCTGTTCGCCAGTTCATCACGCGCATCAATTTGACACCTTGGGCATCGGCTTCGGGGGCAGCGGACAGATGCGGTCGATGTCGGGGAAGGTTTTGGTTTTGTCGGCCTTGCTTTCTCGCCAGAGGCGTTCGTAGCAGGCGGCACGGGCTTCGTCTTTGGCAAGACCGTACCTGTCGGCATCTCTACTAAACAATTCCGATAACTCAAAAAGGCTTTGGTTATGCCCAAGTTTTCCTGCCGCCTGAAACGCTTTTAGTGCTTCAGGAATATTGTTTGCCTGAATTTGATAATGCTTCGCAAGCTCATATCCAGCCTCTTTATTCCCTTGCGCCAGCGAGCATTTCATCATGGCCAGTCCAATGGCACGCACTTTGTTTTTTTCCGGCTCAGATAAGTCGTAGGATGCTGCTTTGATTTTTTTTCCCACAACCAGTTGTCCCTGCGCATTACCCAAATCAGCCGCTTTTCGGAAATAGGTTAGGGCCGCCTTGCGATCCTGTTTTACCCCAATACCTTGTTCCAAGAAATGCCCCATGTGGTAATAGCCCATGCCGATATTTCTCTCAATGAGCTTCTTTGTCCATTCGACGGCTTTGCCTTCATCCTCTCTATCAAGAGACCTAACGACGACATTGTTCATCGCCTTGACATGGCCTTTCTCGGCGGCTTTGAGCAGGAGTTCAAAGGACTCTCGCAGCAAGTTTTCGTTGCGCATTTTGATACCACCTTTGTAAAGCGCATTGGCTTTCTGGAACCACTCGTCCACTTCAGGGTCGGGCTTGGGCAATAGGTCTGCTTGGTGCACACAGCTAAATTCCAGTGCTTCCCAGTTGACGGTCGGGGTGTTCATGGGTTTATGTCCTTTCCCATCGCATCCATACAGAAGGATGGCGCTTGCCAAAAGAAGACAGAGCAACCTAAGCATCGTTAGTCTATGGCCCAACCCGAAGTGGCGTTGTCGAAGAACTCGATTAGCGGGGCTTTGAGCGGCTTTGGATTTTCTTTATCTTCTTGGATTTGCTTATTATCCCGCATCAGCTTCCCCCAATTACCGAATTCTTTTTCTATATCATCCCCCGGCTCCTGCTTCGTATGCAGCCTCCACAGCTTCTGCCGCCACTCCTTAGTGAGTTTTGGCGAAGGCACCGCAATGTTGAGTTCCGAGTCGTTCTCCATGCTGCGCTTGTTGAAGTTGGCCGAGCCGAGCGTGAAGAACTTGTCATCAATCAGCAATAGCTTGGAGTGCACATAGATGTCGCGGTACACCACCTGCGGCGGCGGCGCGTAGACGCTTGCGCTCGGCAGCCCCATCGGCCCCGCGCCGCCGCCCCACATGACCGAAGGCTGCTCCTGCGTCCAGCCGGACGAACACAGCGTACAGACGTGGATGTTCATGCCTTCCAGATCGTGCTCTCTTATCTCTTTGGTTTCCTTCGAATCCGGGTTTTTGCCCTGCTGTTGTTCGTTGATCTTTGGCATTTGCTCGGCCTTGCCCAGCGCGTTGAGCGTGTCGTAGGTGTTCAGCCGCCCGTGGCCGTCGGGCACGTTGGTGACCACAAATACATACAACTCCTCTTTCCAGCCACCGGCTTTGAGCTTGCGGTATAGCTCGCGCAGGTGCATCGCCAGTTCCGTATGGCGGAAGTACTGGTTCTCGATGTAGACGTATTTGCGCGCATTGGCGAGCACGACACGGTAGAGGTCTTCAATCGAACGGTCGCCTTCTTCGGGCTGGGTGCGGCAGATTTGCGCCATGCAGCCGTCCGCTGGTTTGGCGAAAACCTGCGGCTTGATACCCTTGCGCGATTCGGGCAGGGGCTGGTCGCTGCCGATCCACGGTTGGGCTTTCCCCCAAGCGGTGGAGAAGTTCTCGTTCAGGCACCACAGTACTTCCCCCCACATCTGGGCGGACAAATCCTGCCAGGGGCCGAAGCCCAAGCGCAATTTGTCGGAACATTCGTGCGCGTCACGGTCCCAGTAGTGGCGCAGCATGTTGTGGCCCATCACGAAGCCGGTGGCCGAGTCGGGAGCTTCGTAGTCGATCAGCACCATTTTCTGGTGATGGGAGGCTGTGGCGAGAAAGGCGGCTTTTTGTGTGCCGATGAAAGGCAACATTTCATATGCGATGAGCAGGCGTACAGGCAAGAGCCCGAAATCGCGTGTGCGAAACGACAGTTTCTCGTGCTTGGTAGCAAACCAGTCCCGATTGAAGGCCCGCGCTTCGGAGTCGCCCGTTTTGATGCCGGCGCTGCCGGTGCCGCTGATGGCGCTGCCGTAAGGGGTGTCTCCCCCCGATCCGGCATCACGCGCCGAGGTGGAACCCATGCCTGAGCCAGCGCCCGCCGATCCGCCGCCGCTGCCCAACAGCCCGTCGCCGATGATGTTGTTTTCTTTGAAATTGGCAAGACCGTTCTTCCACACGAGGATGCGCACGGCTACGCCAGCCTGAGCCTTTTGCCGCAGCAATTCGCCCAAGCGCGGCCCCAGGGGGGGCTTCAGGCGCATGCTCGGGTCGAAGCCCCACGTGATGATCTCGATACTCCGCGTAGCCTTTTCGATGGCCTTTTGCAGCGCCTCAAAGGTATGTTCGCCATTGATGAGCGGCTTGACCGTGTTGCTTGGGCGCGGGGCGTAACGGCTCTTGTTCGAGAACCACGGCATCGTGAGATCGACGTCGCGTTCTGAAAGAAGCCCGACAGCGGTGCATTCGAGCGTCATGATTGCCCCCCGCTCTTGCCGCTGAAAACCCAGCGGCGGAAGGCGTCTTCGCTGCCCGGAGCGTTTTCGGCTGGCTGGGCGGCTTCGCTCTTGTAACCGCGATACCCCTGATTGGCCAAACGCTGACCTTCGGTTTCAAGCTGGTCAATCACGTCGATCTCCCACTTCTGGCCGGTTACCAGTTCGACGGTGTATTGCTTCGTGCCTTCTTTGTGTTCCCACATCACGCTGCCCTGTTCATCGGTCTGCCCTTTCAGGAGTTGGGCGCCGTCGGCGTAGAGCGTGTAAGGCTCGCCTGCGTGGTTCTGCATCACGCCCGGCAAAGCGCCCAGGCTGAATCGCATGGTTCTCTTGAGCGGGCTGGTGGTCGCATCGGGAAATACCAATTTCCCTGCCTTCGGAAAGCTCACACCACTCCCCGATGCGCTTGCCGGATCCGTCCAGTTCTTCATGCTGGACTGGAAGTTCACCGGGCCCGGGGCGTGGAGTTCGATGTTGCCGCCTTCGATTTTGAGATACGCGCCCCCGGCGGTGGCGAGAATCTTC